>CAMKDG010000150.1 GCA_946411205.1 uncultured Desulfotomaculum sp. | reverse complement strand
ACCATTGCCCAGGGTACACCCACAGAAATTCAAAATAATCAGCAGGTCATCGAAGCATATCTTGGGGCGGTGGATGAAATTGCTTAAAATTGAAGATTTGCATGTATATTACGGTGGTATTCATGCCCTCAAGGGCATTACCATGGAAGTCCCGGACAACAAAATAGTAACCTTGGTTGGTGCCAATGGGGCGGGTAAAAGTACCACCCTGCGTGCTATCAGCAGTCTGGTGCAGCCGACCCAGGGGAAGATTACCTTCCACGGGGAGGACATCACCAAAACCAAGACGGCGGATATTGTCAAAAAGGGTATCACCCTGGTACCCGAGGGAAGGCGTATTTTTGCCAACTTAACTGTTTTAGAAAACATCAATATGGGTGCCTTTGCCCGCAACGATAAAGACGGGATTAAAAAGGACATCCAAAGGATTTATGAAATGTTTCCCCGCTTAAAAGAAAGGGAGTGGCAGGCAGCCGGGACCCTTTCCGGTGGTGAGCAGCAAATGCTGGCTATCGGCAGAGCCCTAATGTCCCGTCCGGCTGTTCTGATGATGGATGAGCCATCACTGGGGTTAGCTCCTTTACTGGTTAAAGAAGTGTTTAGGATTATCAAGGAGATTTATAGTCAGGGCATGACGATTCTGCTAATTGAACAGAATGCTACCGCAGCCCTTCAGGTGGCTGACTATGGTTATGTTCTGGAAACGGGTAACATTGTACTGCAAGGACCCGGCAAAGAATTGGCAGCTAACGATGAGGTGAAAAGAGCGTATCTGGGCAAAGCCTAAGCGTAACAGAGCGGCTAAGACTCCGAAAGGGTCCTTAGCCGCTTTATTGTTGTAGGCAGGGGCTCAGGGCGAATAGCCCAAAAAAAGGGTTCCTTTCCAGGAACCCGGATAGAGGAGGGTAGTTGCTTTCAATAACAATATACGCCAAAAGAATCACAGGGGCGTTACATAATTATGACAAATACATTAAATGTCACCAGTAATCAAGGCACATGATCTGCGTTGCACCGTGATAAAATAAGTCTAAGCCTATGGCAAAGGAGGGTTCCGGGTGGCTAAAAACAAAGGGACTATTAACCGACCCGAAGCAGAGAAAATTGCCCGGCAAATAACCAAAGCATCCCAAGAGGAACGACTTTATGGTTACGACCCTGGTGATGATTATGCCCAGGGAACTCCGATGGCTTAGGTTTCTTAAGCAGCAGAGGAGCTTACTTCCTCTGCTTTGCTATGTGAGCTTGGCATAGTTTTGTAAGACATGGCAAGGGTTATTTCATAATTGGTTGGGGAAAATTGTGATACAATGAAGTCATCCCAAATAGGGAAACTGGGGTGAGATGATGAAGTTAAAGCAAGAAGTGGAACGATATCTTACAGAAAATAACTATCCAGAGTTAGCTGCCAGAGCACTGCAAAATCCTGGCATGGTTAAATATTTGTTCAGGCTGTTGTATCATCCCTATGGTGCGGCTAGGTGGCAGGCTATCCAGGGTTTAGGCCAGATTAGTGAAGAAATGGTAAAGAATGACCCGGAGGCTGTACGAGAGCTGCTACGAAGGCTTCTTTGGTCGATGAATGACGAGTCGGGATCTGCCAGTTGGAGTGCCCCAGAGGCTATTGGGGAGATCATTGCCCGCAATCCGGAGTTATTAAAGGAATACGTGTCTATTGTGGTACATGCCTCCGAGGAGGAAATATTTCATCGGGGCATTGCCTGGGCCTTGGGGCGGCTGGGTGGTCAACGACCCGACTTGGCACAGCCTTTCATCCCTTTACTTAGGGAATTTCTAGTGCACCATCGACCGGAGGTAAGAGGGTACGCCGCCCAAGCTCTGGGGCGCATTGGAAAAACGGCGGTGGAGGCACTGGCAGATTTAAAAGACCTAGATCCAGATATGACTGAAATTGAAGTTTATGAACAAGATCAAGTTGTCATGAAGAGTGTTGAGCAATTGGTACAGGATGCCGTGGCTAGCATTGTAGGTGAACTATAAACCGAGGGAAACCTCGGTTCTTTGCTTTCACTTTCAGAGAGTATAAGAAAAACTAAAAAATGTAAAATTAAATTTTACCTTATTATTATTGTTTTTGTCAAATATTTCATGCTAAAATACCCATATACTGAATACAAACGTCCTTCAATCGTGGCAAAGTGACAATAATCAAAGGGTTGCGAATTAACAGAATACACTGAAAAATAGGTGAGAAAAATGGAATTTAGAAGTAAGTGGATGTTACGTCACAGATTAGTGGGTATCTTTTTAGTTTTGACTATGTTGCTGTCTGTGCTGCCAGTCGCTAATGTTGAAGCAGCGGCAACCTATGATTATGCAAAGATCGCAAACATTGCTAAAAGTTCTGATGTGGAATCTTTGTTCAATAATTATATCAATTTTATAGGAAAGTACATAAACGATGTGGGTGATATGGAGACTTTTATGTTTGCCGTTAAGGACCCTATCGCGGTGCTAAAAAGTATTGTCACCGGTGCTAATTCGCAAGAGAGCGCTAACCGTTTTATGAACGACCCTGAATACGTAAAACCGATTTTGAGAGATGCCATTGGAAAAATCACGGACAATAGGGATTTTAAAGCTTTTCCCGATGATGGAAAGGTTGTTGCGGAGGCGTTTGAGAAGTATTTCAAATTGTATGGAAAAATAAGTGGTAGTGATCGTTATGAGAATAAAGCTAATTTCATGGAAGATTTGGGGAAAGTATTTGGTACGACTGAAAATACTATCAAAATAATTAAAGATTATACGGAAAATATGATTATGCTTGATTCAATCAAGGACTTATTTCCTTCAGGCAGCGCCAGCCGGAAAATGATTGAAAAATTGGAGTCAGACTATTCCCATTCGCTTTATTCCACAACCAGAGATTTAGTAGCAAAGAAAATAAAGAAGACGACAATTAGGGCGATAGACCCGCTGGGTATTTATTCAATCATTCAATTCGGACTTAAAAACAATGCGTCCGTTAAAGCCTTAGATTATGTTATCTATTCCAATACATTGCAATGCGAAGCCATTCAGGCATATAAAAAAGCTGCGACAATAATAAAAAGTGGAAATTATACGAATAATGATATGATCGCTTATATAAACGCATTTGAATTATGCCGAGCTCTTATGGTAAAGTCGTATGAAAAAATGGTGGGTAAATACGGCCTCAACAGTGATGAATATAAATATCTGACGGAACAAATCGCCAATTTAAAGAAAATGTCGTGTGAAAAACCGATTAAAGCGATAATATATAGCAATTGGAAGGCTGATAGTGGGGCGGAATACCCAATAAACGTCATTGCGGTGTCCGCTACTACTTATTACGCTGTAAAGGATAATGTACCCGTTCGCGCTAGACCCTATGCCGCCGACACGATTCTTAAAAATCTTAAAAAGGGAACGGCAGTAACTGTGGTCGGTACCGGTATAAATTCGGCTGGAAATCTGTGGTGCAAGCTAAATGACGGAAACTGGGTTTTTAGTGACAATCTATCCATAACCAACCCTGTTTCTGCGGGAATAACGTCAACAACACCCACGCCTGCAACTACAACCAATAAATCATCCTCTGCCTCTTCGGCGCCTTCAGCATCAAAACAGTTGATTGCGGACGGAGTATTCAAGATAACAACGCAATTAGACAATCGCTACTGTTTGGTGGTTACCGATTCCAAGGCGAACAGCGGCTTGGCGCTTAACGACAGTTATGCTTTTCCATATGCGGGTTTTAGGGTAACCCATCTGGGCGAAAATTACTACCGAATTGAATGCGATTACTACAATATGGTTCTGACCTCTAATACATCCGGGACAGACGCGTATGTTTATCCAAATGGAGGAACAGATGCGCAAATATGGAAGATTCAACCGGTCGGAAACAGCTCATACCAAATAATTAACAAGCAAAATGGTCAATTTTTAGATGTGGCAAACGCGTATGTGGCCAATGGGACGAAAGTAGGTCTATTTGTGCAAAATGATGCTTATGATGCACAAAAATGGGTATTTAACACAGTTAGTTCAACTAATTTAGATCCTACGCCAGTAGCAACTCCAAAACCTACCGTTACATCGACTCCGGCGTCTACTACCACACCCGGTTTTGGATTAGCGACAATTAAATATGATGCTAATGGTGGTAGTGGAGCTCCAGTAAGTTATACTGTTAACAAAGATAGAGATAGCAATATTTATTTCAATCTTTCAACGACAAAGCCTACAATGAACGGTTATGTGTTTCTAGGCTGGAGACTGTTTAACGACCTGGCTTATGATATTGATAGCCCAGGACAAAGGATAGCTTACAGTACTGGAAATACGACAAGCAACGACACTTTAACATATTATGCTCAATGGAAAGCAATCACATCAACTCCTACCGTAATGTTTTCAAATATGAGTACGGGTTGGGATGAATCAGGATTTCTATTCCAATTTAGCTATAGGGCTGAAGGTAATAAAGTAATAGACGCATATGTAACTACTCAAACTGATATAGGATATAAGTCAAGTGATGATGAAGGACCTTGGCTACAAACAGACTTTTTACGGATACATTGCCCTAACGACTGGTTTACAACGGGAAAAGCTTATTCTTGGGCAGCTACTGTAAAAATAGATGGACAGGAGATCATTTCTCCGGTATATTCATTTACCTTTAAAAAACTCTAAAAATGGTGCATTTTTCGTAGTCGACTTGGAAGTTATAAATATCATATAATAAATCGGACTATACGGTACGATCAAGGCTTCTTGAATAACCAATCAAGAAGCTTTTTTATTAAAATCTAACAAGCTTGACCAAGGGGAGCTAATTTCTTTGGCGGCAGTCAAAAGCAGGAATTAGTTTTCTTTTTGCAGAACAACTACTCAATGGAATGACAGGAGTGAAAGGAATGCAGAGCTCTAATCAACCGAGAGTAAACCCGTACCTTGTAGTTTTACTGGGCGTAGTGGCAGTTAGTACGTCGAGTATTTTAACCAAATTAGCCGAAGCTCCACCGTTAATTATTGCGGCTTACAGACTAGGTATAACGGTACTGTTATTGGCCACACCCACGTATTTTACCGGTGCCCGGGAAGTTAGGAGCATTAACAAAAGGGATCTGGCCCTAGCCTGTTTAGCCGGGGTTTTTCTTGCCCTGCACTTTGCCGTTTGGATTACTTCCCTAAACTATACTTCCATTGCTAGTTCTACTGTGTTAGTAGCCATGCAACCGCTTTTTGTCATTAGTGGCGGTTATTTTCTGTACCGGGAACGGGTCGGCAGGTGGGGATTGCTGGGGGCCATGCTGGCCCTAGTAGGCAGTGTCCTGATTGGCATTAACGACTTTCGCATTGGTGGGCAGGCCCTCTGGGGCGATTTACTGGCCTTTACCGGGGCTATATTTGTGGCAGCGTATGTTTTAATTGGCAGAAATCTGCGTGCCAGAATGTCTCTTTTTCCCTATACCTTTTTGGTTTACGGAGCAGCCACCGTGCTGTTACTGATTATTAATGTAATTAACCGGGAAGTCTTTTACCCTTATCCAGCGGAAACTTGGCTTTGGTTTCTTTGTCTGGCGGTGTTTCCCACCATTTTTGGCCACACCCTCTATAATTGGGCATTAAAATACGTCAAGGCAGCAGTTGTTTCTGTTAGTACTCTGGGTGAGCCGGTGGGGGCTACCCTGCTGGCCTGTATAATTTTTTACGAGATACCTAGTATGATGCAAATGGTTGGGGGACTCATTATCCTGACTGGATTGTACATATTTATTATCGCCCAGCGAAAATCAGAGCCGCTGAATCATTCTAGCGGGGGAGGTAATTAATCCTATGAAAGTTCAGCTCATTAATACTTCCTGGGGTTATGTTGCCGCAGCTTGGGAAGATCAATTGTTAGCGGGATTAACACTACCGCATACAACGGGTCTGGAGGCTCTCAGTACTTTGGGGGAGTATGTTAAAACAGATTTTCCACTGTTTTCCCCAATACCAGGTCAACCGACCGGTCCCGTAGAACAACAGTTAGCAGAACAGGTTGTTCGCTATTTTGCAGGTCAAAGGGTAGCCTTTGAGATTCCCCTTGCCTGGGCCCGTGTAACCCCTTTCCAACAGAGAGTATTAAAAGTAGTAGCGGCCATCCCCTATGGAAAAGCCCTTAGCTATGGGGCTGTTGCATCCTTGGTAGGAAACCCCAAGGGTGCCAGGGCAGTTGGTGGTGCAGTGGGTGCCAACCCCTGGCCATTGGTGATTCCTTGTCACCGAGTGTTGGCCCACAATCAGGGGCTGGGTGGTTTTGGTTCGGGTTTAGCGTGGAAAGAAAAGCTACTGCAATTGGAAAACATTGACTATAAGACAGACCGCTGAAAATAATCTGTGCCTCAGATTGCCAACAACTACATTTATCTATAGCCTAACCTGTGACAGCAAATAGTCACAGGTTTCTTACTTTACCCAAGTTGCCAATTTGACAAAACCCAGTCCATAGCTTCGTTCTTCGCATTGTCTTGATTTTCTGCCAACCACCAACCGGTCTTTTTTTGTTCAGAAATTGTTCAGAGACAGCTGATAAAATATAGTTATGGGGAGTGTTCAGAATGCGCTTAGTAAAAGTGACTCTCGCTCTTGCTACAAACCGAAGATTCTGTAGCCAACCAGAATCATTTTCTCCGTACGTAATGTATTTACAGAGGAGATATTATCTGAAAAAGATTTAGTATAGATTAAGTAGCAAAAAAGAGGATAGATAAAAAAATAAGCGTTGTTTTTGGTGGTGGAGGGGAAGTGTGGGCTTGGACCATTTTAGAATACAAGATTTAATAAATGTAATGTCAAAATTTCATAATTTATTTGATATTGTCAGAGTGGTTGATCCTGTTAAAAAGCGGGTTGTTGACTATGATGAGAGAGGAGAATGTGGGCAAGGTTCCATTTGCTATGATTTCTGGAAAACAGGGATGCAATGCAATAATTGTGTTTCTGTAAGAGCTATGACTGAAAATGATACCTTTATTAAAATTGAATACAATGATAACAGGACATTTTTAGTTATGGCAAGCCCGGTTACGCTTGGTGGAACTAACTATATTGTTGAGATGCTTAGAGATATAACTGACACGGAAGTTATTACAATTTTAAAAGAAAAAGGCATCATGGAAACAAACAGTATTATAGCTGAACTTAATGAAAAGAGTGTTACAGACGAACTTACTGGTATATATAACCGAAGATATATCAACGAAAAACTTCCGACGGATATTTATAACGCCATGCTCAATCAAAAGGACCTCTCCGTTATTATGCTGGACATTGACTACTTCAAGGTGATTAATGACACCCATGGACATATTGTCGGTGATACAGTAATAAAAGAGCTGTGTAAGACAATGAAATCAAAAATAAGAAAAAACCATGATTGGATTGCCAGATATGGTGGAGAGGAATTCCTAATCGTATTAATGGATGCCAATCAAGATGCGGCCTATAAGATTTCAGAAAAAATTCGCTTAGCCCTGGCAAATAAACCAATAAAACATAACGACCTGACCATCTGGGTAACAGTAAGTGCCGGCAATTATACCGTAGAACCAGGGATTAAAAATTACCATGAGGTTTTGCAAGCTGTTGATAAAAATTTATATAAGGCGAAAAAAAACGGCAGAAACAGGACCGTTTCTTCTTCCTACTGCTTGTAGTTGTTTTTCGTATGGGGGATATTTCTCACTACCGCATAGAGTAATCAGGGTCTGTCGCAAAACGTTTAGAAGTAAACGTTTTGCGATAGGCCCTTTTGTTATTTTCTGAGTTCTCTTACT
>CAMKDG010000149.1 GCA_946411205.1 uncultured Desulfotomaculum sp. | reverse complement strand
CTAAGGTAAGACAGCCACTGCTGAAGTAACGACCGATTCCTACGGCCAGGTAAGCCAGCCAGCGGAGGGCAAGACTACACCGGAAGTTGGGGAAGTGCCCACTAATGAAAGTGGAATAACACCGACTGAAGGAACGACCGCCCCCACCGGTGAGGTAACATCGCCAGGTGAGAAAGAGAATCCACCGGTAGCCGGAGAAATGCCAGCGGGCGAAGGTGAAGCAACAACAGAGGAGCCCGGTACTATAACTCAGCCCGAGGAGAAGGAAGTACTGGAAGGGGTACCAGCCCTACCCACCTTGCCACTTCAGCTTATTCTGGCCGGGTCTTTGGCTGCTGAGAAGCCCCTCAGCGCTCTTTTCGAGCCAAAGCTGACGGTTAAGCAGGACGGCATTGTGATATCTGAGGACGACAAGATTAATAGTGATGCTGATATTGAAGTCCACATGGAGTTTGGGGTGCCCACTGAGGTAGATCCCCGTGGTTTAACGCCTCTTAAAAATGAGGATAAGATCAAATTTCTGCTGGCCACCGGTTTTAATCTGGCGGGAATAGGCACCATCAACCTAACTGCCGAAGGGGGGCAAGTGATAGGTGAGGTAAAGCTCACCGACGAGAGCGACGGAGTCTGGGCAGAGATTTCTTTTAATGATGTTATTGATTTCGAAGAAGTAGGAAATGTTAACTGTGGCTTTAAAGCCAACTTGTCCTACGATAACTCCGGTGACAACGGCAATGAGGGATCCCACACGGTACAGCTTTTATACAAGACCTACACCGTGGTGGTTGAGCCGATTCCCATAGAATATACCATGACCAAGTCGGCGGCCACACCTAATCTAGCCGACAGAACCATCGAATGGACGGTGGATATCGAAGCTAAGCAGGGCGGCACGCACATTGACCTGGGAGGGTATAAATTCTTCGATGACCTGACCAATGTGGGAATTTATAAGTTGGGCAGCTTTACGGTTGGCGGTAGCACCACCTTAAGCGGTAATTTCCAGAAGAATGAAACGACCATTGAGTATACCTTTGCTGCCGGGGAGATGAGCCCACAGCAGGTTACCTTTAAAACCGAAATCTCTGACGCTAGGATGTATACTACTAACGAGCAGCGCATCACTAACAAAGCGCAGCTGTTTGATAAAACAAACAAAGAGGTAGCCAGCGGCCAGAAGATGGTGAGGTTTACCCCTAAGTGGATCGAAAAAAGCGGTAGAGCGAATGTGGACCAAAATACCGGTGATTACGAGCCTACAACACGCACCATCACTTGGACGATCATTGCCAATCAGATGAAGACATCTCTCGATAACGTTGTTATTACCGATGTGTTGCCGGAGGGTCTTACCTTTCAGGAAGCAACCTGGTATACCTGGAGCGGGCCGTCTGATGACGACTATAGTACATCGGGGACTTCGATTACACCAGTTAATAATGAGTATGAAATTGGTAATATTACCACCCAAATTAAGCTGGTTATTGTAACCACGGTAAAGGACGATACCGCAACCACTGAAGTTAAACCATACAAAAACCAGGCTAACATCAAGTGGCACGGTTTGACTGGTAGCTTGCAATCCAACGAGGCAGAGGTGGGGATTGGCTATAATGCCCTCACAAAGTCCGGCGTCAGAGACGGCAATAGCCGTCAGATTACCTGGACAGTTAGCGTGGATATGAGAAAACAGGCGGGTTTTCCGAGTCTCAAGGTATATGATCTGCTGATCCATAAGTCTGCGGGCGAAATTGATAGAGACTCTTTGACCGATTTGACCGGCTGGCCGACGGATCAGGTTGCCGATCTTTGGACTAAGCTAACCCCTCAATACGACCAAAAATATGTTGGGCTAGTTTCGAAGGATAGTCATCTTATTGAAACTGTACATCCTCTCAAAGATGCCAGTGATAACCATGTCGCAGATCTCATTGAGATTTCCGGGTTAAAGACTGATACTACGAACCAGTATAAGTTTAAGAGCGAGGTTGTTAATCCTGCTATATTTGCCAAAAACGGCAGCAGCGACATACCGAATAGAGCCACCCTGGTCAACGCCGCTGACTCTAAAGTGGTGCGCCATGCGGATGCCAGCGTCACCTATGATAGTCAAATGCTACTGAAAAACATGCTGCCCCGGGAGGCTGTGGGTGATCCTGCTGGCTATGTGAACAAAGCGAACGCCAGCCAGAGCCAGGGTTTTCACTATGATAATAAATCAGCGATTTTTCGTCTGAGCATCAACGCCAACGGTCTGAACGGCACTGAGCAAGATGCGATTGGCACTGTTGCAGGAGCGGTAACCGTGACCGACATCCTGCCCACGGGCTGGGTGTTCGAAAAAATCTCCGGTAACGATGACTTTATGATCTTCCAGGGCACCGGAAATAACTCGAGTGGCCGGGTAACGGCGAACTCTGAAATACCCCTGACCCTTCCCGTGAGCGGCTTGAGCCAGAGTGGTGGCAGCGGACAAAATACCCTCAGCCTGACCTTTGCCACTTTGGATCAACCCTATGTGGTGCTGGTTAAGGCCCGACCTACCGAGGATACCCTGAGCGATTATTTTGCCAAGAATCAGGAAACCACGCTGACCAATCAGGTTAACCTGCGCACAGCAAATTGGAGCATAGAACCCAAGTCCTCCACCAATGTTAAGATTACCAGCAAAATCTTGGATAAAACGGTGGATGATACGGTGGCGAAGAGCAGTGGGGCGCTTCAATGGAAGGTAGAGTATAACCCCTATAACCTATCCCAACGCGGCAGCAAGATTCAGGATAAACTTCCTCCGGGCATCGACTTGCGCCTTGATGCCGCGGGCAAGCTCTTACTTGCTAATAAGGATAGCACTGCCAACATCAAGGCCGAAGAGCTGACGTTGAAGGCCGATGGCACCCTATCTGAGACCGGTGCACCAGTTGACCTGGTGGTTGGCGGGAATATTGACTATGATAACCAGACCCGGGAGTTAACCTTTGTCCTGCCGGCACAGAACAAGGCCTATCGCCTGATTTATTTGACCGATGTAACCAGCAATTCGAACAAATCAATTACAAATGCAGTGAAGTTGTTGGCTAACACTGGTTCGATCTTCGACACAAACAAAGGATATACTATTCAGGATAGCCAAGGCTGGGCCTCCTTTAATAGATACGGCAAGGTTGAAATAACCAAAACTAATGGAACTAATGTTCTGTCCGGCGCGGAATTCACAGTCTTTGCCTTGGATGGGCAGACCATCATCCGTCAGGGCACAACCGATACCAACGGCAAGTTGAAGCTGATAGGTATTCCCATAGGTGAGTTTATCCTCCAGGAAACGAAGGCACCCACCGGCTATAGCCTGGAAGAAATCCCACACAAGCTGGTTGTCAAGGAGGAAGGTACTGTTACCACCTCTATTGACGGCAAGATAGGTACAGGTTCCAACACGCTCACCGTGAAAAACTTCCAGAGTGGCACTGTGGGAAACCTGATGATTTGCAAAACAGTTGCAGGGACCGCCGTTCCTACCGATGAGGCTTTTGAATTTACCGTAAAACTTTTTGATGCTAGTGATGTGGAGGATAAGAATTCCTATCCCTACAATGATTCAAAGGGTTTTCCAACAGGTGAGTTCATCAAAAGTGGGGATAAGATTTCCCTAAAGCATGGCGAGAGTATCACCATCACCGGCATACCCAAAAACCTGACGTATACGGTGACGGAGACGGCTGTTGACTGGTATACTACTAGTAGCCCAGAGATAATGGGTATTATCAAGGCCGATGATACGAAAACAGCTGTGTTTACAAATATTAAGAATAAACCTGGCAGCTTGACTATCCACAAAACATTTGTGGGGAACGCCGACGATGCTACCAATAAGGATTTTGAATTTACCGTAACATTTTCTAAAGATGATGGTATTACGACGGATAATACTAGTTCCTATAATTACAATAAGACAAATGGTGAGACCGGCTCCATCAAAAGTGGGGATCCGATTTACCTAAAGCATGACGAGAGTATCACCATCACCGACTTACCCGAAGGCCTGAGGTATGTGGTGATGGAGAAGGACTATTCCGCTGATGGGTACACTACTGTTAGCACAAATCCAGAAGGTGTTATTGTTACTGAGGCTGAGTCAGCAGCTGTGTTTATAAATACTAAATATAAACCTGGCAGCTTGATCATCAGCAAAACGGTTACGGGTAATGCCGGCGATACCAATAAGAAATTTGAGTTTACAGTAACCTTAAGCGATCTGGGAACCTATTCTTACATCGGGTCCAATGGTGGACCAAGCGGCAGCATTACAGGCGGCACTGCCACCATTGAGCTGGCAAGCGGACAAAGCGTCATCATCGCCGACCTACCAAAGGACACGACTTATACCGTGACCGAAAAGGATTACACAAGGGATGGCTACACGACCGTTTACACGGAGGATTCCTCTGGTACGATCGTTACTGACAAAGAGCATATTGCGGCCTTTACCAACACCCGGAATGTCTCTTCTGGTGGCGGTGGGTCAATGATACCCGAGGCACCGGCTCTGACCATCGTTAAGACAGCGGACAAAACAACCGCCAAGGTGGGAGATGTGATTACCTATACCATTAAGGTAACCAATACCGGGAATGTGGTATTAAGGAATGTTACCGTTAAGGATGCCCTGCTTGGCTTAACCAAGTGGATAGCCACCCTGGGTGTTAATGGCGAGGCCACCTTTACCGGCACCTACATGGTCACCGAAGCAGACAAAGAAAAGGGCAAGATTAGCAATGTTGCCATCGCAGATAGTGACCGAACCGATCCCGAGGAAGACCGAGAGGAAGTACTCGTACCGAAGGAACCCATAGATCCGACGAAACTAATCGACCCAACGAAGCTGATTGATCCGACAGAACCGATTGATCCAACCAAGCCAATTGATCCTACACTACCGGTAGATCCTACGTTACCAGTGGATCCCAATAATCCTCCGCTGGGCTCCGGCAATGCTCCCGGTGGCGGTGGTGGCACCGGGGATGAATTGGTCGATCTTAACGGGAAAACACCCCTGGGCGGTATTAATCCCCATAAACCCGGCGGTGTACTCCCCAAAACCGGTGAAACCAGCAACATCGGCTATTATGTAAGCGGACTATTGCTGCTAGGCCTGGGTCTGGCACTGCGCAAGAGAATGTCCTAAGCAAAAAGTGTTATCATAAGAGTAAAGGCAGGGAGATTTCCCTGCCTTTACTACACTATCATAGGTAGGGACGATGGTATGAAAAAAATGATTCCCAGCCTTGTCATACTTATAGGCATCGGGCTGCTTTGTTATCCTTGGCTGGCCGAGCGATATGAGACGTATCAACAGCAGCGCCTGGTCAAGACCTGGCAGAGTTTATCCCTGATAGAAGACAATCAGGCAACGTTGCCTGTGGACCATAGCGAAGCGGACGCAGCCGAGGAGCAGGCACGCAGGGCGGAGGCGCTCCAAAGGGAAGAAACTCTCCAGCGAGAAGCCTATATTAAAAAGAACCTGGACGGCATGCTGAAAATTGATAAAATCAATTTGAACCTGCCAATTCTAAAAGGGGCTTCGGAAAAAAATCTAAAAATATCGGTGGCCAGTATGACCGGGAAAGCAGGAGATCCGGGAAACTATGCCATCGCCGGCCATAGAAATCGGACCTATGGCAGAAATTTTAACAGACTGGATGAAGTTGTGGTTGGCGACACGATAGAAGTTAACGCTGGGTCAAGCCAGTTTACCTATACAGTCACAGAAAAGCTCTATGTGAAACCGGAAGAAGTGTGGGTTTTAAACAGTAATCCAGGGGAGCAGGAAATAACCTTGATTACCTGTCACCCGATGGCTAAGCCAACTCACAGGTTAATTATTAAAGGAAAACTATAGATAGAAAGCTTACAGAAAAGGAATATTGATGCAAATCAATATTCCTTTTCTGCTACATATTCTGCTGAGTTTTTGATCATGGTGCTGGGCAGATCCTTTTGTACGAAGGCGGCATCGTAGGTGGAATCAATGGTCAGCCACTCGTTTCGGTCCTTTACGTAAACAAGGTTCCAGGCGTGATAGGTGGGGATGTCATTTTTCCGTCCCATAACCAATTTAGTGGGAACATCTACGCTTCTAAGCATGGCTGCCATTAAAGCAGAGTAGTCATAGCAGATGCCCTGGGCTGATTGCAATGTTTGTTCTATTGAGGGTACATAGTCGGTAACAACGGTATTGGCCTTAGCCTGATCATAGCGGATGGTAGTAACAATATAGTTGTAGATGGCAGTAACTTTTTCGCTGTCAGTGGTAGCTTTTTCAGTTAGTTGCTTCGCTTTTTGGATACCATCCATGTCTGGTTGCCAGTTAACAATTTGCGTGGATTGCAGAAACACCTTGTTTTTGTCCGTTAATTTGACAGCCAGCTTTTCTTTCTGCACAACTTTATATTGGTTCCCGGCCACATTTTCCAGAACAGAGACAGTATACTCTCCATCCCCCAATTGTAAGGGGTATTGGTCATTTGATTTTAGGCTATAAGTATAGGATTTATCACCCTTGCTAATCATTACCTTGGTTAGAACGTCCTTGGTAGGCATATAGCTTACCCTTACTAGACCATTTTGCAAGACGCTTTGATCAATATGGGGTCTTAGGGGTTGCCCTAAGGCTGCTGTCGAGGTTAAGCCTAACAGAATCAGGGAGAAGAAAGCGATTATACATCGTTGTAACATAAAAAACTCTCCTTTCGGTAACTGGCTGCCATCTTATTTCTAAGGAAGGCCCTATAGCTTTGCGTCTCTGGCTTTCGCCAGATTTGCCTTTATCGTTGAAAAGTCAACAGATAAATAAAAAATATGTATTTCTGCTATTCTATCATGATTTTTACTGTTCGAATAGAGATGTAAGAACTATGTAAGCAATTATTTTCACCCAAAGCGGTGTGGTACATTGATACGAAATAATGACAAGATAAAACAAACATTTTGGTAATAACTGGCATGTATTGGGCATAAACTTAGGTAAGTACATCTGCCCATATGTATAAGGGCAAACTAAGCTTCCGCCAGCTTGCTTGTGACCTTAGGTTATGCCTAGAGGGTACATCTAAAGACTCGGTGCAAGCCAAGTTTTACTAAAAGGGGTGTGGTATTATGCCTAGGAAAACCGTTTTTGTACTGTTGTTGTTTTTGCTAGTAGTTCCTTTTGTACCCGCCTATGCGGGGTCAGCTGTTGCGCTGGATGGTAAGGTATTAGATCCTTACGGAGGACTGATTATCGAGGGGAAATTCATGGTTCCAGTAAGGCCTATCTTTCTGGAGCTAGGCTATCAATTGTCCACTGATATGGGACAAGGGGTTATTCTGGCCAACAAAGGCCGAGAACAAATTGCTATTCATCTGTGGCAGCCTAAGGTGGTGCAAAATGGTAAGGAGCTTTCGGGGACCGTTATTCCACAACTGGTAGAGGGAAGAACCATGCTTTGGGCAGAGGATCTTAGCCATTTACTGGGACTAAAATTGTTACAAGAGTCAACCATGGTATCCTTCTTTACATCCCCTCAAATGACCCAGGAAGGGGTTATCCGGCAACTTTTTACCGCCGATCGGATGTATCTGCGGGCAGAATACTATAACAATCAGGAGTTTTTAAGCCAAGAACAAATAGTTCCGTCTCCCAAGCTCACGACTAAGGGTGACCTAGAACAATTGATGGGTAATTATTGGGGTTCTACCCATATTAATAATCTTTGGCAGGCAGGTTCTGAGAACGGAACTTATGTGGGTTTTTTCACGGAAGGATCAATACCCTTATCCTATAACAAGGAAATTATGGTTAAAGAACTTACCCCAACCAGGGCTACCATAGAAGTAACGATGCCTGATTGGGGAGATGGAGGCTTAAGCCATTTCTTAAAACTGCTTTATAC
>CAMKDG010000148.1 GCA_946411205.1 uncultured Desulfotomaculum sp. | reverse complement strand
ATATATGACGGGGTAATGTACCATCAAGAAAAATATGATGGCAGCGGTTATCCCAGTGGTTTGCGAGGGAAAGAAATTCCCCTGGTCGCCAGAATCATTGCCATTGCCGATGCCTTCGATGCCATCACCAGCGATCGGCCTTACCGTAAAGGCAAAAGCCCACGGGAAGCCCTTGAAGAAATAAGAAGATGTGCCGGAAAACATTTTGATCCGCAACTGGCGGAGGTTTTTCTGGCGATCATGTCCCGCTAAATAGCCAATCTATGATTCGGCTACCTCAATATTTTCTACATCCACAGCATCCGCTGCGGCGACTACCAAGCCAATTTGTCCCTTGAAATTTGGATCACTGACATAGGTTACGGTTAAACCCTTTGCACGGGCGGGTTTTTCGTAGCGGGACCCTAATTTTATCGGCACCACATGGTGGAGGAGCACGTGGCTGGCCCGAGGATCTTGAATGGCCTGAAGGATTTCCGGGTAAATCTTGGCGGCTTTAACTTGGGCAAAGCTCAAGGATTTAATGATCCTTTCTCGTAATTCACCCAGATAATAATTGCGTTCGGCCTGCCTGGTCACCTTATCTCGCAGACCTTCTGAAAGAATAACATCTAAATCCGAAGGGCCTTCTTGGTTGAGCATTTGAGCGGGGTGCGAATCATCTGGCATAGAATTCCCTCCTTGCTTCTCTGGGAAGTAGTGTTACATGAACTGAGTGAAAATATGTCCTGAGAAAATATTACCAGAGTCTCAGAACGAGATTATACAGTATTTTGACGAATAACTCCTTGACAGGCAATGACTCTAAAACTATACTAGGTAGTAATTAAAACATGCTTAACAGCGTTGAAAGGGATTAGGAATCTGATACAGGGCTACAGAGAGCCGGGTAAGGTGGAAGCCGGCGCCAATGGCAGGTTACCTTTATCACCCTGGAGCTGCCTTTCTGAAAACCATAGGTAAGTAAGGAAGGCCGGGTTTTGGAACCCGTTACCTAAACCGCACAATACAAGAAACTGTATTTGGTGCAGAAAAGTGGCTCCTTTGGAGCAAACAGGGTGGTACCGCGGAAGCTAACCTCTCGCCCCTGGCAATTTATTGCTAGGTGTGAGAGGTTTTTTGATTTTGCAGCTCATTTTTCGTTCAGTGTCAGGAAATTAATCCTTGACAGCCTTTGTCGAAGTAATTATACTATGTAGTAATTTACTTCGCAGAAAGCTTTGAACGGGAAAATAGTCTGGAAACAGGGCTGCAGAGAGCCGGGGTTGGTGAAAGCCGGTGTCGCTGTCAGACTAATCTCACCCGGGAGCTGCCCCCGTGAAAGTGTTTTTCACTGGTAATTGGGGCCGGGTTCATGAAACCCGTTACCAAAAAGCACCATACAGTAGTCGGTTGTATTTGTGTATGAGTGGCTCCTTTGGGAGCAAACAGGGTGGTACCGCGGAAGGATAACCTCTCGTCCCTGGCAGATTATGCCAGGAGCGAGGGGTTTTTTATATTTTTACAGTTTTTAATTTCTCACAAGGGGGTAGATGTATGCGCAGCGATATTATGAAAAAAGGCTTAGAAAGGGCTCCTCACCGCAGTTTGTTTAAAGCCTTGGGAATGGTGGATGAAGAACTAAACCGGCCAATGATCGGCGTGGTTAATTCCTATAACGAAATTGTACCCGGTCATCTGCATTTAAAGGAGATTACCGAAGCGGCCAAGGCCGGTATTCGGCTGGCCGGGGGTACGCCGGTGGAATTTCCCGCTATCGCGGTTTGCGATGGCATTGCCATGGGACACGCGGGGATGCATTACTCCTTAGCCAGTCGGGAACTTATCGCCGATTCCATCGAGGTAATGGTCCAGGCCCACCCCTTTGACGGACTGGTACTCATTCCTAACTGTGATAAGGTGGTACCGGGTATGTTAATGGCTGCGGCTCGCCTAAACATTCCGGCCATTGTGGTTAGCGGTGGCCCGATGATGGCAGGAAAATTCCAAGAGCGGGACGTTTCTTTAACCCAGATGTTTGAAGCCGTGGGGGCGGTACATACCGGTCGCATGAGCGAAGGGGAACTGGCGGAATTGGAAGAAAACGCTTGCCCCGGCTGCGGTTCCTGTTCCGGGATGTTTACCGCCAACAGTATGAACTGTCTGACCGAGGCTCTCGGTATGGCCCTGCCTGGTAACGGCACCATCCCGGCTGTTACCGCTGCCAGAAGAAGGTTGGCGAAAATGGCCGGCATCCGGGCAGTGGCCTTGGTGCAGGAAGACGTCAAACCCAGTGATATTCTAACTGAGGAAGCCTTGCAAAACGGCTTGGCTGTGGATCTGGCCCTGGGCTGCTCCACCAATACAGTACTGCATTTGCCGGCCATCGCCCATGAAGCAGGCCTTACGTTAGACCTTAACCTGATTAATGAAATGACAGAGAAAACGCCCCATTTATGCAAACTAAGTCCTGCGGGACAGCATCATATTCAAGACCTCCATGCGGCTGGAGGAATCCAGGCAGTGATGAAAGAGCTTTCTAACAAGGGTCTGATAAATCAAAACAATAAGACTGTCAGTGGTTTGACGGTTGGCGAATTGTTGACACAGGCCAGGGTAAAGGATCGAGATGTGATTCGCAGTGTGGAAGCTCCCTACAGCAATACCGGTGGATTGGCCATTCTGCGGGGCAACCTGGCACCGGACGGTGCGGTGGTGAAACGAGCCGCCGTAGCGCCGGAAATGCTGCAGCACACCGGGCCCGCTAGAGTATTCGACGGAGAAGAGGCTGCCATTGAGGCCATTATGGGAGGACGCATTAAATCCGGCGATGTGGTAGTGATTCGTTACGAAGGTCCCAAAGGCGGACCGGGTATGCGGGAAATGCTCGGCCCCACCTCGGTACTGGCAGGCATGGGCTTGGACAAAGAAGTGGCTCTTTTGACCGATGGCCGGTTCTCCGGAGCTTCCAGAGGGGCATCCATCGGACACATTTCACCGGAAGCTGCTGAAGGCGGACTCATTGCCCTCATTCAGGAAGGTGATCTGGTGGAAATAGACATTCCCCATTACCGGTTAGCAGTCAAAGTGGCAGCAGCGGAGATCGAACGCCGCCGCGCAGCTTGGTCCCCTCCGGCACCCAAGATAACCAAAGGCTATTTGGCCCGCTACGCCAAGCAAGTTTCTTCAGCGGGAACGGGAGCGGTGCTTAAGGGATCGTTGTAAGGGATGGTTTCGGGGTCGGGCCATCAGCCCTGGCGGTAAGAACCCTTTGGTATTTGGATGAAGTAGAGTAAACGAAGCTCTTTAGATAGATGGATGGAATGATGGCTAAAAGGGCCTCAGGCCGGTGGCCGACAGCCAATAGCCAGTAAAGGAGGTTTTTATCCTATGAAAATGTCCGGTGCGGAGATCTTAATAGATAGTTTAAAAGAAATGGGTGCGGATACCATCTTCGGTTACCCGGGCGGGCAGGCACTTCCCATTTACGATGCTTTGTATGATTCAGACATAAATCACCTGCTGACTCGCCATGAACAGGGAGCTGTCCATGCAGCGGATGGCTATGCTCGGGCCTCCGGCAAGGTGGGGGTTTGCTTGGCCACCTCCGGTCCCGGTGCCACCAACTTGGTAACAGGCATTGCCAATGCCTATATGGACTCGGTTCCCTTAGTGGCTATTACCGGTCAGGTGCCCACGTCCCTGTTGGGGCGGGATTCCTTCCAGGAGGTAGATATCACCGGTATCACACTGCCCATTACCAAACATAACTACATCGTTAAGGATATTCGGGACTTAGGGCGGATTGTTAAAGAGGCCTTTTATGTGGCCAGTACCGGCAGACCGGGTCCGGTGTTAATTGATATTCCCAAGGATATTTCGGCCGGGGAAATGGATTATCACCAGAATGGCTTCCTGGACCTGCCAGGCTATAACCCACCCCGCAAGGGCAAAGAAGAACTTTTAAACCAAGCCTTCAAAGCCATTGCGGCCAGCCAGCGGCCGGTGATCTATGCCGGTGGTGGTGTGGTTAGTGCCGCTGCCCATCAAGAACTAAAGCAATTAGCAGAGACGCTATTGGCACCGGTGGCCACCACGCTCATGGGTTTGGGCGGCTTTCCCGAGGATCATCCTCTGGCCTTGGGGATGTTGGGGATGCATGGCACCAAATATGCCAACTACGCCATCTGTGATTGCGATTTGTTAATTGCCGTGGGAGTACGCTTTGATGATCGGGTTACTGGCAAGGTAGAGTCCTTTGCTCCCCATGCCAAAATTATTCATATTGACATCGATCCGGCCGAGATGGGAAAAAATGTTCGGGTAGACATTCCCATCGCCGGGGACTTAAAAATAGTACTAAATCAGCTGCTGGAACGTTTAGAGGCTCGCTTGGCCGGTGCCTGGCAAGATAAAGTGGCCACCTGGAAAAGGGAGTATCCCCTTGAATTTAATGAAAAGGGCAGCGGTTTAAAACCCCAGCAAATTATCCGGGAAATCTATCGGCTGACCGAAGGGCAGGCCCGCGTTACCACCGAGGTGGGACAGCACCAAATGTGGGCAGCTCAATATTACACCTATACCAAGCCCCGTTCCTTTATCTCCTCGGGCGGGCTGGGCACCATGGGCTACGGCTTTCCGGCGGCCCTGGGGGTACAGGTTGCTTGTCCGGAAGAAACCGTCTTCGACATTGCCGGGGATGGTAGTATCCAAATGAATATTCAGGAATTGGCTACGGCGGTGGATTATCAGTTACCCGTTAACGTGGCAATTATGAACAACGGCTACCTGGGGATGGTTCGCCAGTGGCAGGAAATACTATATAATCGACGCTATTCTTACTCGGAGATGAAAAGCCCGGACTACGTCAAACTGGCGGAAGCCTACGGGGCCGAAGGGTATCAGATAACTCGTCAAGATGAAGTGACCGAGGTGTTGCAGGCAGCCATCCAGTCCCAGAAACCGGTGTTAATGGACTTTGTGATAGAGAGAGAAGAAAACGTTTTACCCTTTGTCCCACCGGGCAAAGCACTGAACGAAATGTTAGGGTAGGAGGGGTGATGTTATGTATCATACATTGGCAGTCCTAGTAGAAAACAGTCCAGGTGTTTTGGCCAGAGTAGCCGGTCTTTTTAGTCGGCGTGGCTACAACATCGACAGTTTGGCAGTGGGGCGTACAGATAACCCGACCATCTCCCGGATGACCATCGTGGTAGAAGGTGATGAACGGGTCTTAGAACAGGTGAGTAAGCAACTTCACAAGCTGGTGGATGTGATAAAAATTGGCGACATTACTGCCGCCCCCCACGTAGATCGGGAACTGGTACTGATTAAGGTAAATGCGAATGCCAACACCCGGGGAGAAGTAATGCAAATTGCCCAGGTTTTCCGAGCCGCGATTGTGGATTATGGCCATAAAAACCTTACTTTAGAGTGTACAGGTAATCAGGAGAAAATTAGTGCCTTTGAGGAAGCTCTACAACCCTTTGGCATTAAAGAATTGGTTCGCACCGGTAAAGTAGCCATGCTGCGGGGCGCCAAATATACCAATATCACCAAGACGAAAGAGGAGGACTAAACAATGGTTAAAGTTTATTACGATGCAGATGCTAATTTGGAATTTTTAAAGGGCAAGAAGATTGCCGTTCTCGGTTATGGCAGCCAGGGGCATGCCCAGGCCCAGAGCCTAAGGGATAGTGGTTTAGATGTAGTGGTGGGCTTGCGCAAAGATAGCGCTCGTTGGGCGAAGGCCGAGGCCGATGGTTTGCAAGTGGCCACTGTTGCGGATGCTTGTGCACAGGCACAGGTAATTCAAGTTCTGTTGCCGGACGAAATTCAAGGCCGGGTTTACGCTGAAGAGATTGAACCCTATTTAGCGGAAGGCAAGGCGCTAATGTTCTCTCACGGTTTCAACATTCACTTTGGCCAAATTGTTCCCCCCAACTATGTGGATGTGTTCCTGGTAGCTCCCAAAAGCCCGGGTCACTTGGTAAGACGGATGTATGCCGAGGGTAACGGTGTACCGGGACTGGTGGCGGTTCATCAGGATTATACCGGCAAAGCCAAGGATATCGCCCTGGCCTATGCCAAGGGGATCGGTTGCACCAAGGCGGGTGTTTTTGAAACCAGCTTCCAGGAAGAAACCGAAACCGATTTGTTCGGCGAACAGGCTGTGCTGTGCGGTGGCGTCTCCGAACTAATCAAAGCAGGCTTCGATACCCTGGTGGAAGCAGGCTATGCTCCGGAAATGGCTTACTTCGAATGCTTACACGAACTGAAATTAATCGTTGATCTCATTTATGAAGGCGGCCTCTCCCGCATGCGCTACTCTGTAAGCAATACTGCCGAATATGGTGACTATATGATCGGACCTCGCATCATCACTGAGGAAACCCGTGAAGAAATGAGACAGGTGCTGCTGGAAATTCAGGACGGAACCTTTGCTCGCAATTGGATGCTGGAAAACCAAGTGAAAGCTCCCCAGCTGAATGCCATCCGCAAGATGGAAGCCGAGCACCCCATCGAAGAAGTGGGTGCCGAACTCCGCAAAATGATGCCCTGGCTGAGGAAGAAGTAGTAGCTAACGGGTATTCCTTTGGGGTCGGCCTTAGGCCATAAGCCGTAAGCCATAGGCTTTGCTTGGTGGTTGACGGAGGGGTGAGTTGAAAACCTGCGGGTTTTAGGAAAGGTTCAGGAGCCTAGAACAAGTAAGAGTAAAGATAAAAAAGCTAACGGCCAATGGCTAATGGCCAAAGGCCGTTTCGGGAGGGATATGCTTTGGAAATTACCTGCGCCGAAGCGTTGGTTCGCTGCCTGGAAATAGAGGGTGTGGAATTAATCTTTGGTTATCCGGGTGGTGCGATCCTCCCTGTCTACGATGCCTTAAACAACAGCAAGATCAAGCACATCTTAACTCGGCACGAACAGGGGGCTGCCTTTGGGGCCAGTGGATACGCCCGGACAACCGGTAAAGTAGGGGTTTGTATGGCAACTTCCGGCCCCGGTGCCACCAATTTGGTCACCGGTTTGGCGAATGCCTATATGGATTCCATTCCTCTGGTGGCGATTACTGGGCAGGTATCCACCGCCCAAGTGGGTACCGACGCCTTTCAGGAAGTAGATATTACGGGCATTACCATGCCCATTACCAAACATAATTATCTGGTAAAAGATGCCAAGATGCTACCCGCGATCATTAAAAAGGCCTTCCATATCGCCCGTACGGGCAGACCGGGACCGGTATTAATTGATCTGCCCCGGGATGTGGCAGACACCAAGATTCTTTTTAAATACCCGGAGTCTGTCGAATTGATGGGCTATAAGCCCACCGTCAAAGGACACTCCGCTCAAATTAACCAGGCGGCCCGGCAAATGATGGAAGCCCAGCGCCCGCTGATTTATATCGGTGGGGGCGTGGTCAATGCCGAGGCTTCGGAAGAACTGTTGTGGCTGGCCGAAACCATTGATGCTCCGGTGGTTGCCACCTTGATGGGGCTGGGTTCCTTCCCCGGCGATCACCCGCTGTTTTTGGGTATGCTGGGACTGCATGGCAACAGAGCTGCCAACCTGGCTGTAACCGAGTGCGATTTACTGGTGACCTTGGGAGCCAGATTTGACGATCGGGTTACCGGCAGAATCAGTGGCTTTGCTCCCCAGGCCAGAGTCATCCATGTGGACATTGATCCGGCTGAGATCAGTAAAAATGTGATCTCCCACCTACCCATTGTGGGAGATACCAAGCAGGTACTGGAAGCCCTCCTGGTACGCCTGGAGAAAAAACAAAACCTGGCTTGGCGGCAGACGGTCGCCCGTTGGAAGGAAGACTTTGCACCGAAATACCGGGAGCGAGACGGCTACCTGAAACCGCAATATATAATAGAAGAAATTTATCGGCATACCGATGGCAACTGCATCCTGACCACCGATGTAGGTCAGCATCAAATGTGGGCTGCCCAGCATTTTACC
>CAMKDG010000147.1 GCA_946411205.1 uncultured Desulfotomaculum sp. | reverse complement strand
GTACATAGGAATCGGCGATGTAGGCTTCCACAGGCAGCTCTACCGAGGTATCCACCACCTGTTCCACTTTCTCTCCCCGGGCTTCTTGCACGGCTTCCTCCAGCAGACGGCAGTAGAGATCAAAACCTACCTCGGCGATATGGCCATGCTGTTGAGCTCCCAGTATATTGCCCGCCCCTCGGATTTCCAAATCTCGCATTGCAATCTTAAAACCGGAGCCAAACTCCGTAAACTCGCGGATGGCGGATAAACGCCGCTCGCTGACCTCTGTTAACACTTTATCCCGACGGAAGAGAAAATAAGCATAGGCTAAACGATTGGTTCTTCCGACTCTGCCTCTTAATTGATAAAGCTGGGATAAACCAAAATGATCGGCTTCTTTAACAATTAATGTATTGACATTGGTAATATCCAGGCCGGTTTCTACGATGGTGGTACAAACCAACACGTCATATTCCCCATCCATAAATTCCAGCATAATCTGCTCCAGTTCATCTTCCTTCATTTGACCATGGGCCACAGCGATCCGGGCCTCCGGTACCAGACTCTGGAGCCAACCAGCCAGCCGGTCCAAATCTACCACTCGATTGTGAACAAAATAAACCTGTCCGCCACGATTCATTTCCCGGCGGAGTGCTTCCCGGATTAATACCGGGTCCTCCTCCAGTACATAGGTCTGTACCGGAAAACGCTCCTCTGGGGGAGTTTCCAGCACACTGGTATCCCGTACTCCCACCAATGACATATGCAGGGTACGGGGAATGGGCGTAGCTGTCAGGGTTAGGACATCTACATTTTTGCGCAACTTTTTTAGTCTTTCCTTATGACTGACACCAAAACGCTGCTCTTCATCCACCACCAGTAAGCCCAAATCTTTAAAGAGGATATCATCCTGTACCAAGCGATGGGTCCCAATGACAATATCCACTTCACCAATGGCTAGGCCCGCCAGTACCTGGCGCTGCTCCTTAGGCGTACGAAAGCGGGACAACATCTCAATTCGTATCGGATAATTAGCAAAACGCTCCCGGAAGGTATTGTAATGCTGCTGGGCCAGAATCGTCGTGGGCACCAGCACAGCCGCCTGTTTGTTATCCATCACTGCTTTAAAAGCAGCCCGCAGCGCTACCTCGGTTTTGCCATAACCCACATCACCGCAAAGCAGCCGGTCCATAGGCTGCAATTTCTCCATATCTCTTTTTACTTCGGTTATCGCCCGCAGTTGATCCGGGGTTTCTTCGTAGGGGAAGAGTGCCTCAAATTCACCTTGCCACGGTGTATCCGGCGAAAAGGTATACCCCTGCACGGTCTGGCGGGAGGCGTACAGTTCCAGCAATTCCTGGGCCATGTCCTTAACGGCTTCCCGCACTTTGGCTTTGGCCTTAGACCATTCTGTCCCTCCCAAACGTGACAGTTTAGGATGGTCTGCCTCGGCACCTAAGTATTTCTGCAGTAGGCCCACCTGATCGGTGGGAACGTAGAGCTTATCTTCTCCGGCATACTGTAGCTGCAGGTAATCCTTTTGTAACCCCCCAATATCCAGGGTGATGATGCCCAAATAGCGCCCAATGCCATGGTTGACATGGACCACATAATCGCCGGCCTTTAAATCAGCCAGGGGTTCCATTTTAGCATCGGAACGACTGCGGTGTTTCCGGGTCTTTTTTCGTTGACCAAAAATTTCAGCATCGGTAATAACCACTAAGCGGGCGGAGATGAGTTCAAACCCGTTGGCTAAATTGCCTACGGTAATAACTACATTCCCTTCCCGCACCTCATTATCCAGCCCCGTAACCCGAAAGGCGTCAATTTTAGCATCCTTGAGCAGCCTTAATAGATTGGCTGCCCGCTCCTCTGCCGACACCAACAAGACCACCGCGTAGCCCCGGCGACGCCAGTGCCGAATTTCGTCCGCCAACACCTCGGTATGGCCCAGAAAGCTGTGCATAGCCTTGGCCGGAAAGTTAACCACATTGCCGGGTGTTAAATATTGGGGATGGCGAGGCAAAAAGGAACAATAAATACCCTGGGTTCGTTCCAACGAAGCCAAAAGTTGTCGCCAATCTAGATAACTATTAAAATGCCCGGGCAGTATTTTTCCCTTGGTCAGTAAATCTGTGTACGTTTCATTTCGTTCTTTGAGAATGTTCTCCGCCACTTCTTTAAAGCGAATAGGATCATCCACCAGCAGTAAAGGCTTTTCGTAAAAATAATCCACTAAACTTACCGGCTCTGCATAAAAGTAGGCTTGCAATTGCTCCTGTCCCCCAAAGGGAGCTTTGTTTTTAATTTGCTCCAGGGTCATGGCACCCTGGACAGATAACTGGTGTACAGCATCCACAGAACTGGTTCGTTGCAATTTCTTGAGCTGATTTTTATACTCTGCCTGGTAGGCTTCCTCACACCGCTGCCAAGCCTCCGGGGTTATCACCAGTTCCCGACAGGGAGTAATTGAAATATGTTTCAATTTATCCAGCGATCGTTGGGTAGCCACATCAAAATGACGAATGGAATCTACCTCATCATCAAAAAATTCGATTCTCACCGGGGCGGCGGCGGTCATCGAATAGACATCGATGATGCCGCCCCGGCTGGAAAATTGGCCCGGGCTTTCTACCAACTCTACCCGTTCATAACCGAGATCCACGAAATCCCGGCGTAGTTTTTCCAAATCTACCCGCTCGCCCAGAGACAAGTTAATCTTGGCACGGCGAAACACCTCCGGGGGAGATAAGCGACGCAGCAAAGCCTCCACCGAAGTAACCACCACCACCGATTCTCTGGCCGTCAAAAGTTCCAAAACCCGTAGACGCTGGGCCAATACTTCGTTGCTATGAGCTAATACCTGGTAAGGCAGCATTTGCCATACCGGAAAATGTTGAATAGAAGCACCGGGCAACAAGGAGGTAAGATCATCCACCAAGTTGACGGCCTCAGCTTCACCGGAGGTTACTACCAACGCCGAAGGCCGGGTATGGCTCAACCCGGCAAATAAATAACTCCGCTGGGAACCGGTCAGTCCAAATACTAGTTGTTGGTCAAACCCTTTCTCTAGTCCCTGCAGCAGTTTTTGATATTCAATTGTAGACTCAAGGGGTCTTAATAAACCTTTCATTGTCACTCCTATTGTTTAACTAACATAATTGATCATTACTAACCAGTCTTTAGACAGTCGCCTTTAGCTTTTAGAAACTAACCTTTCAATTGCTAGCTAACTATGCCAACTCGATTAACCTGCAGGCTTTGTTTTTTATGGCTGAGGGCTGCTGCCCGGTTTTTCCCCGAGTAAACAGTATTGGCCTGGTAGGATCTAGGGAGGGTTGTACGTCCTCCGGTTCTCCACCAGGCGATTTTCTGGTATATAGTATATGTCTCTACGTTGGCAAATTATATCCTAGTTATTGTTTCTTCGTCAAGCAGTCCCTTGGCGGTCACTATAGTAAATCACCACCCTATTCCAAGCTGCATGAGACAAATAAGCTACTGCCAAGGCAGGGAAAAGGCCCCAACTACGAATAACGCTGTAGGTAATGATACCAAACAAACTATGGGCGGCTAAAGCAACCCAGCCAGCGGCTATACCCCGGCTTCCCCGACGCTTGATCTCCAGTGCTCCTTCCAAAAGACCAAAGCCCAGGTGTGTCCAAACCAAAGATGCCCCCAGGGTCACCGCCCACAGGCTCTTCGCTGCTTCCTCTATCAGAGGGGTAAGAAAAACAAGCCCCTTCCCCTGATTCCCTGACGCAGTACGAATCTTTCCGTTCAATAACCAGCTAGTCCCCCCAGCCAGCAGTGTAGCAGGCAGCACGAGGGTTAGATTGGGCATGGCGAGTGTGTCTACCAGTGTAAGTACCTCCAGTGGCTTTCGACTTTCGGCCATTAGCCGTTGGCCATTGGCCTCTAAAAACCCAGCCTTTTCAATGGCTAACTGACTATGCCAACTTTATCAACCTATCGGCTTTGTTTTTTTAGCTACGGGCCAATGGCCAAAGCGCCTACTCTTCCGTCGTCTGATCTGCAACTGCCTCCGCCTTTTCGGTAGACTTTCGCCGATCCTGCTTCTCCTTCTTAGTGTTAAACCTATTCATGGCAGCAGCAGTTCCTTCCAAGGCCCAGACTTTCACAGCCTCAATGGCGCTGGCCAGGGCGGGGGCCATTTGTTCAGCTTCCGCATTGGTTATTTTACCTAATACGTGGTCCACGGTCCCATGCCCGGGCCTGCCGATGCCTACCCGCATACGGCTGAATTCCTGAGTACCCAGCAATTCAATAATATTCTTTAGCCCTTTCTGTCCCCCGGCACTACCGTTTTTACGGATTCTTATGTGCCCAATAGGCAAATCCATATCATCGGAAATTACCAACAAATCCTCCGGGGACAGTTTGTACCAATTCATTAAGGCCACCACGGCCTGTCCACTCAGGTTCATATAGGTCTGAGGCTTAACCAAAATCACCTTTTCCCTACCCACCTGAGCTTGCCCCACCCGGGCTTTGTGCTGATTTTTATCCAGGGATACGCCTAACTCTTGGGCTAGGCCGTCCACGATCACAAATCCTATATTATGCCTGGTTTGGGCATACTCCGCACCGGGGTTACCCAGGCCGACAATTATTTTCATGCCAGATACCTCCCTTACCGAAGGTATTGTACTTCAATTGTCCCTTAAGACGCAATATTAAATTTATCGCCAGCTAGCTACGGACTATTCCATCGGGGACATGCCAACAGGCTGTGGGTTGCCCCTTGAGGACAACCCACAGCTGCAAGCAACGTTCTCTTATTCCTTCTCGCTAGTCTTCGCCTTTGCTTCCTCTATAGGCTCTGGTGATACTTCCGGTTGACCGGCAGGCTCCGGGGCTTTCATCGTGGCAACCCCTACCACGGTAGTGTGGGGATGATCCAGAAGTTTAACCCCTGACGGAACCTGCAAATCACTTACCTGTATCGCATCACCAATCTCCAACTCACAAATATTCACTTCAATGGCATCGGGAATTTGGCCCGGCAGACATTCAATTTCTGCACTGCGCAAATCATGTTGAATGACACCGCCCAAGGCTACGCCTTTTGGTGTTCCCAGCAAATGAATGGGTATTACAGTGCGGATTTTACTATCCTCGGATATCTGTTGGAAATCAACATGCCGTATATGATGGTGCAGTGGGTCCATTTGCAGGCTCTTGACCATGACCGTCTGTTTGCTACCAGCAACATTCATCTTAATTAAGGTATTTCGACCGCTTACCGAGCTAAGAATCTGTTTTAATTCCTTAGCGTCCACAGATATGGCCATGGAGCCTTCCCCCATCTGCTTCCCGTACATTACACCAGGAACAGCACCACTGTCACGAAGCTGCTTACGACTAGATTTCGTGCGCCCTTCCCTTAGCTTGGCATTCAAACCTGCATCCGCCATAATGGTTAACCTCCTGATAAAAGATAAGAAAATTTTTTCACTGCCTCTATTATTCCCTATTTTTGGTCATATCAAACAAAACCAGGGCATAAAGATGTTATAAAAAGCTTGGGCTAAAGGGGGCCTTAAAGGTGCGCAAGAGCAAAAAGTTTATCGGTATGCCAGTAATCAGCCTTGCCGAAGGCCAGCAATTGGGAACTGTCAAAGGATTAGTGGTCGATCCTGTGGGACAAAAGGTTGCCGCCCTGATCATAGAACAAAAAGGTTGGTTCAGCGAGCAAAAATTTGCTCCCTACGGCAAGGTGCGTAGTGTAGGAGCAGACGCCATTACCCTCGATCAGAGTACTCTGCTGGAAAAGGGGACCAGTCTGCCAGATATTCTTAAGTTATTTAAAGATAAAATAGGACTAATTGGCTGTAAGGTATTGGCAGAAAGCGGGGCCCAATTGGGTGTGGTGGATGAATACTATGTGGATGAAACAAACGGTAACATCGTCGGGCTGGAGGTTACAGGTACTTTGCTAAACAGTTTAATGAAAGGAAAAACCTTCTTAGATATTAATTTTGTTAAAACCATTGGCAAAGAACTCATTGTCACCTCGGATAATGCCGCGGAAAACTTGGTAAAAAGTGATGGGGGACTGCAAGAAACCGTTAAGCAGCTTAAGGACAGTACCAGTCAATTGTGGGAAAATACCGTTCAAATAACCAAAGAACTAAGCAGCAAAACCAAGGAAATTAGCCATAAAACGGTCGAGGAGCTAGAGAGCAGGACCAAGGATTTAGGCAATTTCACCATGGACTTGGGAGAAAATCTACTGGAAAAAATGAAAGGAAAGAATAGGGGTGAAACCGTGGAACCAGAGGATCTAACCCGCCCAGACGAAGACTTAAACCGTCAGCCCATTGAGGATAATGTGAAAGTGGTGGAGTTACCTCCCGAAGCATTAAAACGTCAGGAGGAGGAAGTTCCCGTAGAGGACAGCCCTAGTGAAGCTGCTGAAGAAACTCTTTCTGCCAATCCTCCAGCAGAACCCTCCGAGCAGGATAGTAAAAAAGAGTAGCTTTGGTGGCCTTCAGTTTGGTTTGTTTAAATAAGACTCTTTGCCAAAACAAGGGGACAGGGATATTGTTTCAGAAACATACTCCCTGTCCCCTTGTTTTCTTCGGTCAGTCTGCTAGTTTTATTTCACAGCGTTGAGGTCTACGATAATCTGTTGCAGCGTCCACTCCCCGGCGGTGACCCCCTCCGGTAATCCTTCGCTCTCCAACTGGGTTTCCTTGCCGTTTTCATCAAATGCCACACCGCCGCCTTGGGGAGCAGCCAGTTTCAAGGTCGGTGTGATCAACAGGGTTTTTGCTTTAGGATCAAGGGGTTTAAAGGTGATGCTATATTCCATTTCCGTTGTTTCATCACCAACGTGACCCTGCCCGCCATTCCCTTCATACTCATAGACATTGCCTAAATCGTCTTTGATCTGCCAATTTAGCTGCACCGCTCTGGACAGATTGTTCGGGCTGATCTCCGAGTAGTACAGAATGGTATTCATTGGGGTTAGGGAGAGGCGGCTTAGGCTAACAGCCACATTCTGAACCCTCGCTTGATTTTTCTCAATCGTTACCACTTTATAGGCCAACGTTTTTAAAGCTACGTTATAATTCAGATTACAAGCTTTGGTCTTAACTTCTTGTCCGGCTCTTTCATCCTTGGTTATACCAGCAACATGCCAGCGGAAAGAGAGCGCCTCCCGGGTCTCTTCGTCGCTGACAAGGCTATAGTTGCTTTGCCCCACATAGACACCCGGGTTGATCCTTCTTAGCTGCATACTGCCGGACATTCCACTGACTCCCTTAACATGGAGGTCACTATCCAGCCGCGGACTTTCGCCCAAATCCTCCTCGGTTTTTATGGTATAGGTCAGGGCTAAAGTTCTACCGTCATAGACCCCTTGGTTCAATGTCACTTCAACGCCCTTATCTGCTTTTACCAGATCAATGTCCAAGGCGCTTTTTTGATATAAATCATAAACTCCTGTCCGTCCGCCATCTAAAAACCGGAAGATATCACCTACCACAGGAACTTCTTTGGCATAAGCGGGAAAAGCCACACCAAAACCGGAGATACTCCCAACCAGCATCAGGATAGCAACTGCAGCTACCATGGCCTTGCTTTTTCTCCCTTTCTTCAAATCAGCCGGCTGACTGGTTTTAGCAATCTTTTCTCTGACCATCCTTTTGACTCTTTCCTTTTCCAGCTCATCCACCTCTGCCAACTCAGTTGGGTCAATATTTATTTCATTAAAATATTCGTAAATATCTTTCACTGCCTAATTCCCCCCTTCTCTAAAAACTCAGGACACCTTTTAGCAGTTGTTTTTTGCTCCTGTAAATACGATTATCTACAGCGGATTTTGTCAGTCCCAACTTTCCGCCTATCTCTTCTGCGGACATCCCCCAAAGAAATTTCATAATAAATATGCTGCGATCTGTATCAGAAAAGGAGTCCAGCAGTTCTTTCAGCTCTTTTGCGTTCTCTTTAAAAAGCATCTGCTCCTCGACCGATGCTTGCGGCGGCAGCATGTCCAGG
>CAMKDG010000146.1 GCA_946411205.1 uncultured Desulfotomaculum sp. | reverse complement strand
TCTAGGGGGAATGGATAATTGCAGTGAGGGAAATGTAATTGTAGATGGTATCGATATTAGCGATTATAGCGAGAAACAACTTACCATGTATCGCAGAGAGGATATAGGGTTTGTCTTTCAATTCTATAATTTAATACCAGACTTAATGGCCAGGGAAAACGTAGAAATGGCTGCTAATTTAGTCGATAACCCACTGTCCATTGAAGAAGTTTTACAGGCTGTGGGGTTGGAGACTCGGGCTGACCACTTTCCTTCTCAGCTAAGTGGCGGAGAACAACAACGGGTAGCCATCGCCCGGGCAGCGGTGAAAAATCCCCGGTTACTGCTATGTGACGAGCCCACAGGTGCTCTGGATAATCAAACAGGCAAACTAATTCTAAGTTTGCTAGCCAAGATTAACCAGGAATATGGCAGTACCGTAGTAATTGTTACCCACAATTCAGTGCTCGGAGCCATGGCGAATCGAATAATCCGCATGAGCAGTGGCAGTATCGTAGAAATAACCGAAAACCAAAGCCCTGTAGCACCGGAAAGGATTGAATGGTAATGACCGTTCTAGGCAAAAAACTTGGGCGAGCCATTTGGCAAACCAAGGGTCAGTTCCTGGCAATCGTGGCCGTGGTAATGGTGGCAATCTCATTTTATATCGCGATGACCACTGCATTCTATAATTTAAACCACTCTAAAGACGTTTTTTACCGGGAGACCCATTTTGCTGATTATTACTTTCAAGTTATCAAAGCCCCCCAACAGATTAGTAAACAAATAGAAGTGCTACCGGGGGTTACTAAAGTCACCGGACGTATCCAAAAGGATGTTCCAATCCTACGAGAGGATGGCCAAAGAGCTACCGCCAGACTCATTAGTTACCCAACTCCCATGACAAATCAAGTGAACAGTCTTCAACTGCTGACCGGGCGCTTTTTTGAACAGTACCCCCAGAACGGCGGTGTGGAGGTGTTGGTCGACCCACAGTACGCCCTGGGAAACTCCCTTACCCACCATGAAACGATAACCATTGTGGCTGAAGGTAAGAAAGTTCCCTTAACGGTGGTCGGAACAGCCACTGGCCCAGAGCTCATTTATCCCATGAAGGATGCTAGTACACTAATACCAGACCCTACCGCCTTTGGCATCATCATGCTACCCCAAAACCAGGCCCAGCAGTTGCTAAATTTAAGCGGACAAATTAATCAATTCGTTATAACGATTGCTCCGGGGACTGATGAGAAAAAGGTAAAGGAACAAGTAGAAAGCATCCTCAAACCCTACGGCAATTTAGGCAGCTATCCCCGCAAACAACAACTGAGTCATGCAGTGTTACAGGGCGAGTTGGATAGTATAAAGGCTTCATCTCGTTTACTCCCCACGATCTTTTTAATCATTGCCGCGTCTATTCAATTTATTATGCTTGGACGGCTGATTAAGTCCCAACGTCTTCAGATCGGTGTCATGAAAGCACTTGGCTACAGCAGCCGTCAAATAATGCTTTACTATATCGGCTATGCCTTAGCCGTAGGCTTTACCGGAGCGTTACTGGGCACCCTCTTTGGACTATTATTAGCCTCTGGAATATCACAACAATTTGCCAAGTATTTTAACTTACCGGAAGCCATTGGAGGAAGTAATATCCAAGCCATTGCCTACGGCTTGCTCCTTAGTCTTACTACCAGTACACTGGCAGGAATCATTGCTTCCCGAGGGATTATTAAAATTCAGCCGGCAGAATCCATGCGTCCGGAACCACCCAAAGGTGGCGCTAAGATTTTTCTGGAGCATTGGACGTGGCTGTGGGCAAGATTAGGTGCCCCTTGGAAAATGAGCCTTCGGACAATTTTTCGGAATCCCGGACGATTTAGTGTTACCCTGGCGGGGGTAATCTTTGCGGTAGGTATGTTGGTGGTAGCCCTATTTACCAGGGATTCGGTGGATTACATGCTCAGCAAACATTATCACGAGGAACAGAGGTATGATTACATCATTCGCTTTACAACTCCCTTGAAGTACGGTGAATTGACAACGATCTCTCGGTTTGAGGGAATCAGAAAAATCGAGCCCTTTTTTGAAGTTCCCGTAAAAATACACTATCTCGGGCGCTCCGAAGAGGAACTCCTGTTAGGGTTGCCGACAAATGTCCGTTTAAAGAAATTGGTTAATAACAGGGAACAACCGCTTTCTTTACCTGCAGAAGGAATGCTTATCAGTGAAAGAACCGCCAATAAACTGGGGGTGGGGATAGGGGCTCAGGTTACGGTAGAAACTTTACTGGGCAAAGGTACTTCTTATCAGACCCAGGTAAAAATACTGGGTATCAATCGTCAATTGATTGGTAACAGTTCGTATCTATCACTGACTCAATTAAATAAAATAATCCACGAGAGGCAAGTTATTTCCGGTGCCATGCTGCAGGTTGAGCCTGGGAAGTGGCCGTATATTGAAGGTCAGTTACGTGAGATGACCGGTATTTCAATGATTTCCAGTCGTCAAAATGAAGTAGACAATTTTAACAAAAATCTCGAGAGTATGATTTACTCCATATCTCTTTTAGTGGTCTTCGCAATGATACTGGGCTTGGCCATTATTTATAATTCTTCCATTGTTAGTTTTGCGGAGCGTAAAAGAGAATTTGCCTCACTGAGGGTACTGGGTTTTACAACCCAGGATGTTTCCGGGCTAATGTTCAAGGAGATTTTTCTCCAGTCTTTGGTAGGTATCATTCTCGGGTTACCCTTTGGCCGGTTAATGGCCCAGGGTTATGTAAGCGCCGTCAGTACCGATCTCTTTAGTCTACCGGTGGTGGTCTATCCCTCAACGTATCTGTACTCAGTTATGGGGGCAGTATTTTTCATTATGGTAGCCTACCTGTTCACAATAAGGGGAGTTAAACAATTGGATTTAGTAGAAGCGCTAAAGAACAGGGAATAATGGAGGTATTTTTATGAAGGGGAAGAAGGAACTCTTTTGGGGTGCAGGACTTATTCTGTTCATGATTTTGGTGGGGGTAGCTCTAAGCCAGGGCGGGCCAGAAGTAGAAACCGTACAAGTCGCTAAAGGGGATATCATCCGGGCGGTAGAAGAAACCGGTTATGTGCAGCCATCGACGGACTTTAACCTCTATACCACCCAAAGTGCAAGGGTGGTACAAGTTCCTGTTAAAACCGGACAGGTTGTCCAAAAGGGCCAACCCCTCGTATTTTTGGAAAACCTAGATCTGGCAACACAAATAACTGATCTTCGTTCACAATTGTCCAAGGCCACAGCGGCTGTTTCAGGTGCTACGGCCGCCCAAGAACGGGCTCAACTGGAACTGAAGGATGCCCAGGCAGATTTGTCAAGAACGGAGGAATTATTTCAAGCAGGGGCCGCAACCCAGGTGGAATTGGCAAAGGCTACGCTGCGTGTGGCTACCGGTCAACAAAATGTAAATGAAACAAGTTCCCAGTTAGAGAGTGCCTTCGCTCTGGAGTCTGGTCTTAACCAGTCCTTACAACAGCTAGATGTTAAGGCACAACAACTGATTGTAAAAAGTCCTGTTGATGGCATCCTGTTAGATGTACCGGCGAAGCAAGAGCAGATGCTAAACCAAGGCGCTCTGTTAGCCACTGTGGCAGTGGGTAATCAACTGGAAATTAAGTCAGACATCCTAAGTGATGACGTAGGGGATATTAAAGTGGGTCAAAACGTGGCTATTACGGCTCCGGTACTGGGTCAAAAGGTGCTGCTGGGTCAAGTAAAAGAAATTTACCCCCGTGCTGAAGAGAAGCAATCTGCCCTCGGGGTTTCGCAACGCCGTGTGCCGGTAATCATTAGCTTACCGGATGCTTCTTTACTAAAGTCTGGTTATGAAGTTAAAGTAGCTATAGAAACCGCCAAAAAACAAAATAGTCTACTGGTTCCCCAGGAAGCAGTTCTTATCACACCGGACGGCCATCAACAAGTTAGCGTAGTGGTAAATAATCGAGTGCAATATCGTACCATTCATACCAATCTTAGTGATATAAACAACCTGGAAGTAACGGAGGGTCTAACAGCCGGGGAGATAATAATCAGGGATGGCAATCTGGGGCTAAAAAACAATGCTAAAGTTACCATAAGAAAATAATATGCACCTCCCTTAATCCGGTTTTTTGTACTACTGCGCCTGACCATCCCCTCGCAAATGTATTGAGGGGATGGTTTTGGCGTGAAACTCAGTGTAACAAGCCGGGTAAATTACCCACCGGAATCTCTTGCTTGTCCCCAGCTTTTTCCTGCTCACTGAAGTCAAACCCCGGTAGTTTGCCCCGGGCGGTATAGTGGGTATGTAGTATTTCCTTGGCTTTTTTGCTCATGGGCTCCCCTAAGTATTCTTGATACACCTTTACCACAGCTTGGTTTTCGTGGGAGCGGCGCAGTTCCTTGTTTAGATCCAAGGCATAAAGACCTTTGGCTCGTTCACTGCGGTACTCCGGTGTTAGTTCCGGTTTTTCAGGGTTACTGGTAATGGGTTGCCCACCCCCGCCCACACAGCCTCCGGCACAGGCCATAATTTCAATAAAATGAAATTGTTCTCCTTGCTTTAGCCGTTCCATTAACTTTCTGGCATTGTTGGCACCGTGGGCTACTCCCAGGCGAATCTCCTGCCCTTGTAACTCCAACGTCACTTCCTTAATTCCCCGCAGGCCCCGGAATTCCTTGAACTCCAACCGACCCATGGCCTTCCCATCCGTGAGAGCCACCGCGGTTCTAATCGCTGCTTCCATAACACCACCACTGGCAGCAAAGATATTTGCCGCACCGGTAGAAAAACCTAATGGTTGGTCAAACTCTTCCTCGGGTAGTTTATTTAAATTTAAATCTGCCTGTCGCATCATCCGCGCCAATTCTCGGGTGGTTAAAACATAATCGACATCCCGCTGGCCATAGGTTTTCATCTCTGGTCTGGCTGCCTCAAATTTTTTGGCCGTGCAAGGCATAACGCCGACTACCACCATATGCTTTGGATCAATGCCTATTTTCTCTGCATAGTAGGTCTTGGCTAAGGCCCCAAACATCTCCATCGGAGACTTGCAGGTGGAGAGATTGGGAATAAACTCTGGGTAGAAATGTTCGCACAGTTTAATCCAACCCGGGCTGCAGGAGGATATCAGCGGTAGTGGACCACCCTTTGCTAACCGATGGAGAAATTCGTTAGACTCTTCCACAATCGTTAGATCCGCAGCAAAGTCGGTAGAAAAGATACTGTCAAAGCCTAATCTTCGTAAGGCGGCTGCCAGTTTTTGTGACACGACGGTACCTACGGGTAGGTTAAATTCCTCACCAATACTGGCTTGGATGGCTGGGGCCGTTTGCACCACCACATGCTTGGTGGGATCTTCAATAGCTTGCCAAACCTCATCGATATAGGAACGTTCCGTCAGGGATGCTGTGGGGCAAGCCAACACGCATTGTCCGCAGGCGATACAGGCTGCGTCAGCCATGTTTCTTTGAAAGGCCGGAGCAATGATGGTTTCGTTGCCTCGATTTAGGGGTGAAAAAACGCCAATTCCCTGTAGATTTTTACAAACAGCCTCACAACGCCGGCATTTAATACATTTACTAAAGTCACGAACAATAAAGGGGTTTTTCACAATCTTCGGTTCATGGACCGGCTGGTGGGCTAATTTACCATACCGAGCACCCACTTTATAGGCCACTTTTTGCAATTCACAGTTTTGGCTGCGCACACAGGAAGTACATTCCCGGTTATGTTCTGACAGCAGCAATTCCACCACTCGCCGCCTGGCCCGGCGCACCCGGTTTGTGTTGGTATGGATCCGCAATCCCTCTGCTACCGGATACACACAGGAAGCCTGTAAATTGCGGGACCCTTCTATTTCCACAATACATACCCGGCAGGAACCAGCGGTATTGATATCTTTTACATAACAAAGACTGGGGATGTCGTAACCATTGGCCCGACAGGCTTCTAAAACATTGGTGCCCCGGTCTACCTGCACCGGCTCGTCGTTAATGAACATGGTAATCAATTCACCGGTTCGTGCCACAGGTGGGTTTCCCACCGGCCGTTCATGGAGTTGGGTAGGTTGTGTGGTTGTTTCCCGGTTGGTCGGCACTGGCATGATCACCCCCTATAGCTGCTTTGAATATAGCGTCCTTTGGACAGCGGGTCTGGCAGACACCGCACTTACTACATTTCTGACGGTCAATATAATAGGCTTTTTTCTTTTCTCCTATAATGGCCTGGGTAGCACAGGCTTTGGCACAGATACCACAGGCGATACATTTTTCGGGATTTACCACAAAGTCCGTTAACTCTTGGCAAACTCCGGCGGGGCATCGTTTATCTCGTATATGGGCCAAATATTCATCCCGGAAGTAGTGCAAGGTTGACAGCACCGGGTTGGGTGCGTGTTGACCCAGTCCACAAAGGGAAGTTTCCTTAATATCCTGGGCCAGTTCCTCTAATTCATCCAGGTCTGCCATTTCACCCTTCCCCTGGGTGATTCGTTCCATGATTTCCAGCATGCGTTTAGTGCCCACCCGGCAAGGGGTACATTTGCCACAGGATTCATCCTGGCTGAATCCCAGGTAAAACTTGGCGATATCTACCATACAGTCGGTTTCATCCATCACGATGAGACCACCCGATCCCATCATGGAGCCGATCTTGCCCAACGACTCATAATCAATGGTTGTATCCAATAATTGAGCTGGGATGACACCACCGGAGGGACCACCCGTCTGAACGGCCTTAAACTTCTTGCCCCCCGGTATCCCGCCACCAATATCATAAATGATGGTCCGCAGAGTCGTCCCCATAGGTACTTCAATCAACCCGGTGTTATTAATTTTTCCCGCAATGGAAAAAACTTTGGTGCCTTTGCTTTTTTCTGTACCCAAGCTGGCATACCAGGTTGCACCCTTTCGCAAAATAATGGGCACATTGGCATAGGTCTCCACGTTGTTTATTAGGGTTGGCTTGTTGCGAAAACCACACACTGCGGGAAAAGGAGGTCGGGGCCTTGGTTCACCCCGCTGACCCATGGCAGATTTTAGCAGGGCCGTTTCTTCGCCGCAGACAAAGGCACCGGCACCCAGCCGAAGTTCTATGGAAAAGGAAAAGCCACTGTCAAAAATATTTTCACCCAACAAACCCATTTGCTGAGCCTGTTTAATCGCTAGTTCTAAGCGTTTAATAGCGATGGGATATTCCGCTCGAACATAGATAACACCTTGGTTGGCCCCTGTACTGTAGCCCGCAATGGTCATTGCTTCCAAGATACTATGGGGGTCACCCTCCAGAATGCTGCGATCCATAAAGGCACCGGGATCACCTTCATCAGCGTTACAGACTACATATTTCGGTGAGTCTTCGGCTTGGGCCGTAAAGGCCCATTTACGTCCCACAGGAAAGCCGCCGCCGCCACGCCCTCTTAAACCGGACTGGGTCATGATTTCAATAACTTCAGGCGGCGTTAGCTTATGGAGTACATTTTGGAGTGCAAAGTAACCGTCATTGGCAATATATTCTTCTATCTCTTCGGGATCAATGAGTCCGCAATTCCGCAAGGCTATTCGTTGCTGCGCCTGAAAAAAAGGAATATCCTTTAGCTGGGGGTAGATTTTGTTCTCGTTAGGTTCTTTATAAAGTAATCTTTCGACAATATGTCCCTTGCTAAAATGTTCGGTAACTATTTCTTCCGCATCCTTCTCATGTACCAGGCAATAAAATATTTGCCCCGGATAAACCAGTAAAATTGGACCCATTTTACAAAAACCAAAACAGCCGGTCTTGTAAACTGTTACGTTATTCTGTAAATCTTGTTGCTTGATGTGGTGGTTTAAGGTTTTGATAACCTTTTCACTACCCCCGGAGGAACAGCCAGTACCGGTACAGCACAAAACTTGGTAACCCGCGGTCTGATTATTGCCCAGCCGGGCCTTAATGTTCGGTAGGTGCTTCTTCTTGATAAGTTCCAGGTCTGGTAGGCCCTTGATCCTCATGTTTCTCACCTGCCGTTTCGTCCTTTTTATATC
>CAMKDG010000145.1 GCA_946411205.1 uncultured Desulfotomaculum sp. | reverse complement strand
CCCCAAAAACCACTTTGACGCCACTTTGGGCATCGTCAAAGTTGCCTTGCACCGCCACAACGTGAACGTTATTTCCTTCCTGGGTCGCCATTTGCAGTCTTTGTACTTCACTTACACCCTGCTCCGGGTAAAATACGATAATCTGTGTGCCGGGGATATTGGCGAAACCGTCTAAGGCTGCCTTGCCTGTATCACCGGAGGTAGCCACCAGAATAACGACTTCTGCTTCTTCGCCCGTTTTAGCCAACGCACGTACCAGAAATTGAGGCAATATTTGTAAAGCCATGTCCTTAAAGGCACAGGTAGGACCATGCCAAAGCTCCAGTACCGCAGTGTCAGAGTTTAACAGCTTAACCGGTGCGATCTCCGGGGTGGTAAATTTGCTTTGGTCATAGGCAGCGTTGACACATTGATTAATTTCTGTCGGGGTAAAGTCGGTCAAGAAATGCTGCAGAATAAAGGCAGCTCTTTCCGTATAAGAGAGGGAGATTAGCTTCTCTAGATCGGGGTGCGAGAGGGTTACCTGATCTGTGGGAACATATAAACCGCCGTCTGGTGCAATACCCTGTTTAATTGCTTCAGCAGATGGAACGGCGGGTGAATTGCCTCGGGTACTTATGTATAGCATAATAGAGCCTCCTAATCAAATGTACAAAGTAAATACTTACATTAAACTATAATTCTTGCTTTTAGTAAAGATAACGGGGCCAAGTATACAAAAACAGGAGATGTAGGCTACTTTGATTATTCGCTTACTAATAATTCGATTACGGTTCTGTTCAGTATTTTGACAATGTTTAAGAATATCTTCCAATTTAAACATATTGTGAAAGTATTCACAAATCCTTAGCATGTTGCTATAATGACAGTAACAAAAAGTAAAAAATAGGAGGTAGATACTATGATGCGAGATGTTATGACAAAGCTTTGGAACAACCCCAATTATTTTATGGATCGGGTAAACGAAATGAAACGTGGTCCGGTTAAAAAGACTATTCTTGTACCGTAGCATGATGATGATGCAGCTAAAGATACCAAAGATGCGAAAAGGCATTGCACAGGTTAATGTGTAGTGCCTTTTCGCACTTATGTTTTTATCTAAAGTAGGGAAAATAATAGTACTATACTGCAGATTAAAAAAGGGGTACTTTTCTATGAATGGAAGAAATACCAAAAAGAAATCGCCCTCTATCATTGATGCTGCCCTTAGAAAAAAGAGTGGTGAAATACGGGGATTTAAGTTAAAGGATAATACCTTTCTAGAGTATCAAACGGCTTTAAAGGAAGCCAAGCAAGGGAACCTAGTAGGGATCAATCTTTATCCTAGGTTTACGCACGAAGTACTGGCAGAAGAAAAACAGCAGGGGATATTCGCTAAGCTTATCCGGAAATTAACTGGAAAATAATAAGACCGAGGGTTGCCGCACAATGATAACGACAGTCTTGAAAATAGAGTACGTGTGCCCTTTTTAGACTAGGGTCGATGATAAAAAGGGAGTGCCGCTTACTACATAAAAAAGTAGTTTTGCAACACTCCCCCTGGAGAAAAGAATAAGGTACGATTATAGGTTAACCAGGGTTGGAAGCTGTTTGGAGGCTTTTTCTATTTTTCCACTTGGTTTTCCACTCGTCAATGATTGTATAGACCACTGGGATGACAAACAGTGTAAAAATGGTAGAGCTGATTAATCCACCAATGAGAACCCAAGCCATACCGCTGCGGTTTTCTGCGCCATCTGTTAGTGCCAAAGCGGTGGGCAGCATACCAAATACCATGGTGATGGTTGTCATAATGATAGGTTTTAACCTGGTATGGCCAGCCTCGATGAGAGCTTCCCGCAGAGTTCTCCCCTGATCCATTAAGGTATGGGTATAGTCAATTAACAAGGTACCGTTTTTCGCCACCAGACCATCCAACATGATGATACCAATAAGCGTAAAGACATTCAGGTTGTTGCCGGTCAATACCAGGGCTACTAAGGCCCCTACGATACCCAGGGGTAACGAAAGCATACGGATAAAAGGTGTGGTAAAGGACTCGTACAACATAACCAGCACCATATAAACCAGGATAATTGATAAAAGTAGGGCAGCCGCTAATTCTCTGAGACTTTCGTCCATACTTTGGGCTTGACCGGTATAGTGTATGGTAAAACCGGCAGGAACAGTGAGTTTAGAGATTTCTTTTTTAACATCGGTCATAAAATCCCCCAGCGGTCTTTCACGAACATTGGCGGTAACAGTGATCGAGCGCTGCTTATTTTCTCGGCGGATATCCGTAGGGCCACTGCCCAGTTCCACACTTGCTACTTGACCCAGTGAAACGGTACCGCCGCTGCCAGATACCATTAAGTTTTGTAAATCCGTGATGTCTTGTTTATTGGCCCCGGCCAACTTAATTAGCATATCAATCTCTCGATCACCCTCTCGGTACACCCCGGCAGATTCCCCATTGACAGCTGCACGAAGGGTTCGGGCCACATCATTTACCGACAGACCGTAATGGGCAGTCCGCAGGTGGTCCACCTTGATTTGAACCTCTGGCTGGCCCAGAGTCCAGTCGGTATTGGCACTATTAGCCCCGGGAGTAGCAGCCACAACATCTCTAACCTGTTCAGCCAGTTCAAGCAACCGATCATTATCCTTACCAGAGACGACGATACGAACGGCAGAGCCACCGGGTCCCCCGCCCATGGATTCTGCTTCGGAAACACGGAGTTTGCCTTGTTTAAAGGTATTACTCCATTGACGAATGCCATCGGCTACTTGCCAAACGGATTTATCCCTGTCATCCTTTGGTAGTAGTTTAAGAGTAACTCGACCGCTATTGGCTCCATTGGAAGAACCCCTGCCCCCGGAACCCAGGGTTGTTTGGTAATATTGTACCTCAGGAATTTGACTAAGGTGCGTTTCCAACTCTTGTAGAGCATCACTGGTTTGTCCAATAGGAGTTCCTACGGGCATCTCCAGGGTAACGTTAATTTGCCCTTGATCGGATCTGGGCATAAATTCCTTACCTACTAGGCCCAGAGGAATCAGTGTTAAGCTTAGGATAAAGGCAGCCATGGAGAAAGCAAGTACCTTCTTACGATGACCTAGGGACCACATCAGCGTTCGATGATAGATTCTTTGGATTTTCTCACCAAGGGGAATGGTTTTTTGCCAGATTGCTTTGGCCATAGAATGTTGGGTGTCTTCACTTTCCTGGTGGTGGAATAGCCGGGAGGCTAACATAGGTGCCAAAGTAAAGGACACAAAGAGGGAAAACAAGGTGGCAAATACGATAGTCAGACCGAACTGTCGAAAGAATTGTCCTACCATACCGTTCATGAAAGCAACGGGCAAAAAAACCACTACGTCGGAAAGGGTAATGGCAATGGCTGCCATACCTATTTCTTTACGACCTTCAATGGCCGCCTGCCAGGGGGATTTACCCATTTTCATATGGCGATGAATATTTTCCAGCACGACAATAGAGTCATCCACTAGGATACCAATACAAAGGGCTAACCCCATTAGGGACATCATATTAAAGGTGAAGCCAGCAAAATACATCATCATGACAGTCGCTAATAACGAGGTGGGGATAGCAAGCATAACAATCGCGGTGGATCGCCACTGTCGTAAAAAAATGAATAACACCAAGCCAGTGGTTATAATACCTTCCAAAATATTCATCCAGGTACCTTTCAGGGACCGGTGAACAAAGTCTGAGGAATCATTAGTGATCAGCAGTTCGTACTCCGCCGGTAGTTCCTGCTTTATTTCGGTCAATTTTTCTTTGACGGCATCACCAACCTCGGTTACACTGGCATCACTTTGTTTATAAATTTGGATGCCTACCGCATCTTTACCGTTGATGCGACTGATTTGCCGCGTTTCTTTGAAGCTGTCGTTGACAGTGGCAATGGCCTGCAACGGAACGGCATAACCAGAGGGGGAAGGTATTTGGAGTTGCCTGATTTGCTCTATACTTTCGAATTGCCCCAGTACCCGGACATTATATTCGTTTTCTGGCCGATCCAAGCGTCCAGTGGGTTCATTTAAATTTTCGGAGTTCAGTCGGTTCACTACTTGATTGAGAGTTAAGCCGTAACCCTCTAGCTTGCTTCTATCCACTTGAATTTGGATTTCCCGCTGCACACCACCGACAATACTAACTTCAGAAATTCCTTTCAGTCGTTGTAAACGCTCTTTGACTAGATCGTTAGCCAAATCATAGGTCTCGTTGCGGGAACCGGGTTTGCCTAGCGATAAAGTTATCACCGGGGAATCATTAATATCTCGTTTAATGACCACCGGATCATCAGCTCCATCAGGAAGTCTACGTCTGGTATTGTCCACCATTTTCTGAACATCAATGGCTGCCTGATCAGCATTCACGGATAGATCGAATTCCAATATAACGTTACCTCGGCCAGTTGAAGCGGTGGACATAATATTTTTAAGCTGGCTAAGGGAAGAAAGAGAATCCTCAAGGGGCTTAATAATCTGGGTTTCAATTTCTTCAGCTCCTGCCCCGGAGTAGGCAACGGAGACAGCTACGTAAGGCGTATTTACCGCAGGATATAATTCAACACCAATCTTACCAAAGGTATAGATCCCGAGCACCACGAAAAAGAGGATGACCATGGTCATCATGGCTGGCCGTTTTACAGATAACTCTGTTATATGCATTATTGGCTCCTCCTCTGCTCCTTAGCCAGGGTACCTTCGGTCTGCATGGTTACTCGTTGACCATCTTTCATTGAACTTACATTGTTAGTGATGATCTCTTCATCCTTTGCTAAACCGTTGAGAATAGAAATATTTTTACCATCAGTGGGGCCGACCTCTACCGGCTGCTCTTTGGCTAAACCATCCTGCACTATAAAAACCCTACTTTTTCCGTCAATGGTTAAAACAGCTTCCCGAGGAATCAATAGGGATGGCTCTAGTTCTTTTTCCAATAGGACTTCTGCAAACATGCCTGGTTTTAGTTGATGGTCAGGGTTTGCCAACTGAATTTTGATAGGAAAAACTTTTAATTTAGCATCCGCAGCCAGGGCAATATTCGAAACCACGCCAGTTAACTGGTTCTGGTTTGCAGCGGTCACCTTGACGCCAACCTGCATGCCCTCCGCTAATTTATTAACCTGTTGTTCATTGACATTGACGATAACAACTACCTGATCAAGATTACTTACGGTAAATAAGGGGGTGGAGGTACCGGCAAGTTCTCCTACCTCAATGTTTCTGGCCGTGACAATGCCGCCTAAGGGGGATTTAATAACGGTGTCGTTGTAACGGACCTGGCTTTGGGCTAAGGCAGACTGAGAAGCCTTAACTGCCGCCTGTGCTTTTCGTAAGGCCCCTTCGTAGTTTTCATCAAAGTCTGCCTGGGCGATGGCCTGTGATTGCAGAAGCTCTGTACCTCGCTCATATTTCTTTAGAGCCAGATCATAGGTAACCTTGGCGGTCTCTACGTTGGCTTCTGCAGCGGCTACAGCAGCGGCTAAGTCATCTGCCTCCAGAGACATTAAAATTTGTCCGGCACTAATGCGACTTCCCACATCTGCCTGAATACTAGCAACTTTTCCTGAAGACTTGGCCACAATGTTCGCCGAATTAAGAGCTTGCAGTGTGCCGGTTAAAGTCATACTCTCTTTAAGAGTACCTTCACTGACCTTGGCAACTTTTACACCTGTACCCGGCCGGTTTCCCTTTGCCTGTTGTTGATTTTGTTTGGTTTCTTTGGCACAACCCAGCAGCATGGAAAGGATTAAAATAAGTAGCCCGGTTGTCCAGATAATGCCGTATTTTTTCACGGTATTCTCCCCCAACTATAAAATTACCAAATTTATGATACTATATTTAATTAAGTATAGATATTAAAGAATTATGGGAAATTGTGAAAGGAAAAATTTTAAAAATTTTCCCTAATACCAAGTATTTCTCCGAGCCATTTGAACTAAAATTTCGTCTATTGGTTTGGGAAGATTCTTCAAAGGAAGGAAGCGTTATGGTGCTTAATTTTTTTAAATCTTTAATTCAGAAAATCAAGGATAAGCTACAGGCTAGATACCAACAGAAAATGATTAAAGAAATTTCCGAGAATATGACTCCGGTAGCGGGGACAGTTATCTATTTGGAGAGATACACCAAGGGAAAATTTAAGTACAAAGTTCTTGTTAAATCTGCAGCTAATCAGACCGTGATGGTCAAGGTGAAAAAGAAAGATAAGATTAATTTGAAACAAGGTGACAGAGTTCACGGCTATTATGACAAGGAGCGGACAGCGCTACTTGAAGTAGCGTAAGTAAAAATAAGTTAAATCAACTAACATCCCCTGGATAACCAGGGGTTTTTTGTTTTTGTTAGCAGGGTTGTTCAAGAAATGAAAATATTGGATTGTCTATGCACGTCACCCTTTTGTAGCTTTCTCAATAAAATGTACAAAATCTTATGTTCATTGTCATTAACATAAAGCTAGCTTGGGAGGTGATCACTTGAAGGACCCTATCAATAGAATCTGGGATGTGGTGGACGAAGTAATAGAAGAAAATTTGCAGCTTTTTCTGGAGGAAGAATCAGGGGATGAGGATTTGGCAAGTAATTTTGAATCGATAATAGAAGATTCAGCCGATGAATCAGCTGATGAGGTAAGTTCTAGTAAGTATGGTCTTGATGCATTGACAAGTGATTTTGAAGATGATCTTATGGAATCGCCTGAAAAGGACAGGAGTTACTGGCTTAATGAGTTTGAAAGCATCATTGGGGAGCATGTGCCTGAATCCGTTCAGGTGGAAAAAGCTTCAAATAGCCGACTTCCTTTGATTCTGGGAGGCGGTGGCATTTTGTTGCTTGGTTTAATCACCAGTACCACTGTTCTTATCCGTCTTAAAAAGAGGCAATGTTTTCGTGCTTTACCAGTGCTGGAGGAAGAACCGGTAGAAGTGGAGGTTGAAGTAGCTCCGGCTACACCGGAACCTAAAAAACGACCTCGGGTACACTACGTCCAGGGACCGTTCTTTATGCTACAGCAAATGGCGCAAAATCTAATGCCTCGACCAGTAAGAGGGAGTATGCATGAATAATCATCAGGTCATCTATTTAGACTATGCGGTCAAACCGGAGCCACGGTACGGCTTTGGCAAGCCACCCCATCCTGAATTAATGGCCATTATCAAACGAAACTGTGCTATTTATGAAGAAAATCTAAAGCATTTTTTAGTATATCAGAGGTTTTATCGTACTATTGCTAAATCAACTGATCCCGCAGCCACGACTCCCGCTTGGATCAATGGTTGGCTACCGGGGCTGGACTCTCTGGCAATTTATGGCTTCCTGGCCAAGTATAATCCCGAACGTTATTTTGAAATTGGTTCCGGCAATTCCACTAAGTTTGCCCGTCAGGCCATTTCTGATCATCATTTGAGGACCAAAATTACTTCCTTTGATCCTCATCCCCGGGCAGAGATTGATAGTTTGTGTGACCAGATGATTCGGCAGCCGGTAGAAAGTGCCGACATTTCAATATTTAGTGAACTAACAGCCGGAGATATCTTGTTTGTAGATCATTCCCACCGCTCCTTCATGAACTCGGATGCCACAGTGGTTTTCCTGGAGATTTTACCTCGGTTAAAACCAGGTGTTTTGGTGGAATTTCATGATATATTATTACCCTTTGATTACCCACCGGAGTGGCAGCAACGCTACTATAATGAGCAGTATCTGCTAGCCTGCTATCTACTGGCTGAGGGCAATAAATTTGATATTATTCTACCTAATTTCTTTATCAGCCGCCATCACCAGCTAAGTAAAGTTTTGTCTCCCCTGTGGGAGAAGCCAGAATTAGCCGGTGTTGAAACCCACGGGAGTTCCTTTTGGATTATGACCAAATAAATTGGCTGCTGCTGTCTAGTCAAGGGCAGCAGTTCTTTTATTTAAAACAACTTATTTGTATTCCTTTCATATCTTTACAAAGAGGGTAAATTGGTAAAAGAAAGGATGGGTTGCAGCATGGGAGGGGAACAAAAGGCGAACAAAGAGGTCTGTGT
>CAMKDG010000144.1 GCA_946411205.1 uncultured Desulfotomaculum sp. | reverse complement strand
ATTAGGTTCTGAATCACTGTCTTAGTTTGGCGTCGTCTGCATTTTTGATTTTTTTAGTTTTTATCTTTTTCATATTGCACCCCTAAGGTGAATAGTAGAAATATCGTTTAGATATCTATACCTACAAATTATGGGGTGAGACAGAAATTTACTTTACGGATTCAAATAGTTAGTTGATGATAAATAGTGGATAATTGTCTATAATTTACTATTTTATATTGTATGTCCCCATAATTTTCACGTCAATTACTAAAAGTAAGGGGATATTATGTTCAAAGTTAGATACTAATTGAATTGGCAATGGTTACCTTTACAAAGAACCTACCATGATCTTTACCTCTCGGTTTAGATCCGCAAAGTTCTTGTTAACTCCTTTATGCCAGTTCTTGTCTTCAGCATATTTATGATTAATCCAAACAATAGGATCTATGGACTGAGGTCTATTCTTACTGAGTTCTACTACAGTTCTTGCGGCAATCCTGGCTGAATCAAGAATATCCGTGTTATAGGCTTGCCAACTGCCAAAAACATTAAATGGATTGTTGGCAATAATGGCTGCATTTCTTTGATTTTTAGGAACATAGGCTTGTTCCTGACCAGTAATCGCAATTAATAGTAATGGATTAACATCCAGTTCAAAGGAAGCTTGAAGGATTGCAGAAATATACTTTTCTTCGCTTAGTAAGGAATTCTTCCTTACTAAATAGGTAACTAAACTATCTTTATCCACCTCCCTATATCTTAAATGATTAGGTAAACTACTGTTACTTACTTGTTTTCCAGTGACCTCTTCTGCCTGTACCTGTACATTTTTAGAACTATTTGGTTCTGAAAATATAGTATCCATATTGCTAATAGCTAAATATGTAATAAACATAAATGTCATTAATAACACAAATACCATCTGATAAGGTTGATTTTCGGTAATGAATTTTTTCTTTACAAAGATACAAGTACCATGAATCCTATCTAAAAATTGTTGAACTAACCCTGCTTTATTTTTAAAAGCCCCATCTCGGCCTTGTCCAGATTCTATCAACTTGTTAGAAGAATTAGACTGCCTACGATACAATTGATCAAGATATTCCTTTTTAATGAAAGAATTACATTTATTATTTAACCAAAAGACTAACGATTCTTTAAGGCTCTCCTCCGTATCTGTTAGAACAAGGCAAGCATAAAAAATATCCGTTCCCTTGATAGTATAATTATCTTTTAGGACGGCTTGTTTAAGAACCTCTTGTTTAATCCGATCCCTGATCTCTATATCAAATTCTTCAACATGCTTATTAATCGCTTTACAAATCGCATCGTCTAAGATGATTGATCTCTCTTGTGGACTAGCAGTAGGAAATTTTTTCTGGATGTAATCTCTAAATAATGTAACATGACTACTTTGCAATATCTCAAGTTGTTCTAGTTCGGCTTCAAATTCCACTAGACTCACCTTTTAAGACTATATTTAACTATTCTACCTAGAATAATATAATTTTTTATCCTTGACAAGGAACACAAATAAAACAATTAAGTTGGGAGATTACTATTTTTCATTTTCTAATGATTACCAGTTATATCGTAACAAATTCCTCAATCTTGGCTTGTCTAAGAATTTCTTTACTATTGGTTTTTACTGCATCGTTTCTAAAACCGTTATCTTTAAAAACGACCCGCATCTTTTCGGGGGCCAGTTTATCCTTAAGCTGAATGATACTATCGATTAGAGCCAGGGTAATATCATCGTCCAGGCAAATCACCAGGGAGCCAAAACTTATGGCATAAAGTCTTTTACCACTAATCTCATATTCCTCCACTGGGGAGGTGAGATCAATGCCATACTTCAGCATAATTTCATAGACCACATCCATTTCAGTCCGTCCCTGAACATAGTTTGCAACCATATCCTCCAAGCTTGTTTGCAAATCAGTCAAATCGGGGTTCCATTTTTTAAAATTGGAGCTAGCCAGCTTGAATACTTTAAAACCTGCGTCCAGCCCCGCCACTGCACTTTCTGCTTTCATTTTTGCCCCTGCCCGGCGAATACGTTCTTTGCCTATTTCACAGATGTTTTTATAGCCTGCCCTGACAGCGGGTGAAGCCGGAGCGCAGGGTTCAGGCAGTTGTACCATGATAAATCTACGGTTACCCCCATCTTCAGCGTTTAGTTGCAGTATCGCTTGGGCCGTGGTGGCAGAGCCTGAAAAGAAGTCCAGAACTACATCATGTTGACCAACATTAAAATTTAGAAGATATTTTACTAAGCTGACAGGTTTCGGATAATCAAATACCTTAAAGCCAAATAATCTCTCTAATTCCTTACTGGCCTCTTCATTGGTTTTTACGTTAAAGCTTCGGTTAATTAAATTCCAGGGAACCTCCGGTTCATATTCCTTCTTTTCATAGGAGGGAGAAAATGCGATGGTTTTAATCGAAATTTTCGTCCCCGCTTCTACTTCCTTATTTAATTTATCCTGGCCCCACTTAAAATTGCCTTCCAAAATGACATCCTTAGTAAAATACCCGGTTTTAACCTCTGTGTCCTCCAGTAAGCTTATCTTGTAACTGCTGGTACCATATTGGCCAGCCTGATACACCCCATCGGCTAAAGAAGTGTCTACCCTATGCTTGGGAAATACTAATCTCTTCACCGTGTTGCTTTGATTCAGTAATCCATTACTACTTTTGCTTTCTTTTCTCAAACCTTTAAATTTGTAATCATTTTTATTTTTCTCATAGCACAGGATGTATTCCACTGCCTTTTTGGTTTTTTTAGAGAGGTTGGCGGGGGTCTCCGTTTTCACCCAGGAGAAGATATCAATAAAGTTGTTTTCTCCAAAAACTTCATTACATAGCTTCTTTAGGTTATCCAGCTCATGATCATCAATACTGATCAAGATCAGGCCATCGTCTGTCAGTAAATTCCTGGCTAATCGTAAGCGTGGATACATCATATTTAGCCAGTTGGTATGATAGCGACCCGCTTTTTCACTATTGGTAGAAAGCTTAGAACCATCCTCCGTTTTTTGTCCGGTCAGACGTAGGTAGTTTTCTACGTTATCTCGATAATCATCGGGATAAACAAAATCATTGCCTGTATTATAGGGTGGATCTATGTAAATGGCTTTCACTTTATTGTGATAGGCCTTTTGCAGCAGTTTTAAAACCTCTAAATTATCTCCCTCCAGATAGAGGTTTTGTGTGGTATCCCACTCCTTGCTCTCCTCCTGGCAAGGCCGCAGCGTCCCAGTGGAAGGAGTTTGCGATAAGCGCAAGGCCTGGACTTTACCTTGCCAAGTAAAACGATACCGTTCATTAGCATGATCTAGATGTTCACCTAAAACTGCTTGCAGTACCTCAAAATTAATTTTATCCTCAGTCACAATCTCCGGGAAGAGTACCTTCAGTTTCTTTACATTTTCTGAAACCAGGTCTAAGCTAGTGCCATTAAGGAATGTTTCCAGCATGCTGTTGTCCTCCTCCAAGTGAATAAACCCTACATTCTCCCTGAGCCACAAAAACTCTATGGAAAACCATTCCCTATCCTTCTTCGATAAAAGTACTAAAATCATCTACATCTTTAAATATTACACCCTGCCCCAGTTCTTCAAAGTGTTGAAAGCCGCATTTGATTTTGGCATACTCCGTAGGCCTTAGTGCCTCAGGTAAAAAAGTAGCCTTGGTTTCCAGAACAAAATAGAGCTTTTGCTCACCATTTTTTTCAATTAGCACCGCCCAATCGGGGTTATAATCGCCCAAGGGGGTAGCAATTTTAAACCAATCTGGTAGCTTGGCATAGAGTTTAACCCTTGGGTTATGCTCAAATCTTTCGGCAAAACTGGCTTCATTGGCGGAATCGCAAATTACATACTGATAAACGGATTTGGAACTCTCCAGCATATTTTGGGAGAGATAACCGAAGAGTTCTTCATCCTGAAATAGCTCTTGGGCGTAGTATTCTTCATCACCAATTTTGGTGTATTTGATACCATCCACAATAAACAACCGCATTTGTATTGCAATAATTTTGGCTACCTCATCCATATATTTTTGAGGATTCTTTTTAAATAGGTGCAACGTATTGCTTTTTAGTAAGATAGCAACGATGGTCTTACGGGTAAGGCTGGTTTCATTTTGCAAAAAGGAGATAATGTCCGGTAGGGTTTCTGGCAGGTTGCTAGCTAACACCGCTTCTTGTTTTTTTTCAGTGGTTGCAACGCCTCTGGCAGTAATATCTAAGGTTGCTTTGGCATAGATGAGCTTGGCTGCTTCAACCCGTACGCTTTTTTGTATTTCTCTACAGCACTTGTCGATAAGTTCTTGGCTGTCAAACTCAACAGCATAGGTTGTTTTATACTTTATTTTATCCCAAAGTAAGTTAAATCCTTCGCTCAGGAATACCTGCTTATTTAAACTGACTTTCTGTCTGTCAGCGGTATTTTTAATAGGTAGAGTCCCGCTAACCTTCTTAACCAGGGTCACAATGTCAGTTCTGGCAGATTCGTACGCCTGGGGCAACTCCAGAGCGTTATTTTTGAGAGCCATTTTCAACTTATTCTGTACTTTTCCCTGGACATCAATATATTCCTTGGCCACAAAGAATTTGTATAGTTGTTCCGATGCTTCCTGACCTAGGTAGATAAAACCGCCATCTGGCTGCCTGAGAGAAAGGTTGGCAAAGAAGTGGGTTTCTATCACGCCAAATTTAATGCCTTCTTCCCTCTCAATCTCTTCCTGCAAGCCTTTGGCAAAACTTTCATAGCTTTCGTTGGCCATTACTGTTAGAATGTTTATTCCAAAGCCACGTAGGCGCTCCCCCTGTTGATTGACACAAAGGCGCAACCCCCGGCCAATTTCCTGGCGTTTTTTTACCTCAGAGGAGGTTTCATTGAGGGTACAGATTTGAAATACATTCGGGTTATCCCAGCCTTCTCGCAAAGCAGAGTGGGAGAAAATAAAGCGCAGCTTGGTAGCAAGACTTAATAATTTTTCCTTATCCCGCAGGATGAGATTGTAGGCATCCTCATCGGCTTGACTTTTCCCGCTGCTATCCTTAAATATCCCTTTCTTATCCTGGGAAAAATAACCGTTATGAACTCCTGCCAGGGCACTATCTACATCCAGATCCCCCAATAGTGTACGATACTTGGGTAAAGTAATTAAATCCTTGTATTCCTCTTCAAAGATGAGGGCGTATTGACCCTGCTGAGGATGTCCTTGTTCATCGTAATAGCGGTAGTTAGCCACCCGATCGATAAAGAAAAGACTAAGAACCTTGACGCCCAGATGCTTAAAACGTAGTTCTTTATCTAAATGTTCTTCAATGGTCTTACGGATTTGCTGACGCTTGACGGCTAGGTCATCAAGATCCCCCAGTGGTGAACCAATGCGTAAAACTTCCTGTTTACTGGTAAAATCAACGTATTCCTGGCCTGGGACACAGTAAATTTCATTCACGATGTAATCCTGATAAACATCTCGACCACCGGACTTCTCATATAAATCAGCTCCCCGTTTTACCGTGACAGTCTTACGCTGAACCTGGCCTTTACGGAGCACATCAATTTCGATTTTGGCCTTAATGGGGGTTTTTTTATTGTCCACGCTGACCAGCTTTAGATAGGCGTTATTATGATAATCCCTAGATTCTAAGCCGGCTACTTCAATTTGTTTGACTAAACCCAGTTCATAGGCATCCACCGAATCCAGTTTGTACACCAAATTATGCTTATCCACATGAGTCGCAGAATAGCGTAAGGTACACAGGGGATTAAGGGATTTTATGGCTTCTTTGGATTTGGATGTGGTATCCACCGATTGAGGTTCATCAATGATTACGATGGGATTGGTCTCCCGAATTAATTCAATGGGTTTCATCCCATTCATCTGATCGTTTTTACGGTGAATGACATTGGCCCTACTTTGTTTACCGGTATTCTCAAAACTTTTACGGAAAGCATCAATCGTAATGATCATGATCTGGATATTGTCACTAACCGCGAAGTTCCGCACCTGCTCCAATTTTTCGCTATGGTAGATAAAAAACTCATAAATGCGATTATCGTAAAGATCTTTAAAGTGTTCCTTAGTAACTTGCAAAGATTTAAAGACCCCTTCTTTAATGGCGATGGAGGGTACAACGATAATGAACTTAGTAAAGCCATAATTCTTGTTCAACTCGAAAATGGTGCGGAGATAGACATAGGTTTTCCCTGTGCCGGTTTCCATTTCTACAGCAAAGTCGTATTTGCCTTTTTCAAGCATTTTAGTCTGGGCTAAGCCATGCCTTAATTGCACGGCTTGTAGATTTTTTAGAATAGCCGCTTCGTCTAGCTCCCGCTTATTGCCTACACCATGACCGGTGTCTAGCATACCAATTTGTTGATCCCAGTCCATAACCGTAAAGTTAGCTTGCATCAGAGTTTGTCCTTTAAACAAATCCACTACCGCAGCTACCGCTTGTTTTTGATAGGATAAATCCTTGTCAAACTGCAGTTTCATCTTTTCACCTATCTCTCGCCTGTAAGCAACTCCTACAGATTTTTAACCATTAATCTTCATGATTAGATCGTCAATTTTCAGTCCTAGCATCTCTACTGGTGCCATCTTCTTCATTCATAAGGATCTCGATTAAAAGACTTGCAATCTCTGGATCAAATTGGTTACCAGCATTTTTTTCCAGTTCCAGGATTGCTTCTTTGACGGTCAGAGCTCTCCTGTATACCCGGTCGTTGGTCATGGCATCGAACGCGTCCACCACCGCCAGAATACGGCAAATGAGGGGGATTTCTTCTCCTTTTAATTCACGCGGATAACCTTTCCCGTCCCAGCGTTCATGGTGTGAAAGGATAAAGTCTGAGACAATTGCCAGTTCAGGAGTCGCCTGGGCAATACGATAACCGATTTCAGGGTGCCGTTTCATCTCATCCCATTCTGCAGGGGTAAGAGAACCGGGCTTTTGCAAGATATTGGGATTAATACTGACCTTCCCGACATCATGCAGAAGGGCAAGTAAAGAAAGCTCATCCATCTCTTTTGAGGAAAGCTGAATCTTTCTTCCTATCGCATGGCAGTATTTCTCTATCCGTTTTGAATGTTCTTCCGTCTCATTGCTCTTTTCATAGAGGGTAGCAAGCAGCGTACTGATGATGGCATTGCGATAGCTCTTGCCGTCTAAAAGCTTCTGGTGATACATGTATTCCTCAGCTTCCTGGATGGCAGTCTGGATACTGCCTTCCATCGTATCCTTGCTGGCACAGCCAAGGGAAAAGCTAAGGGTCAGGTTGCTGCCTTCGATAGCCACATAAGTATTTTTAATCCTTTGGATCACTGCTTCCGCTTCTTTTAAGCTTGTTCTGGGCATCAGAACAACGAATTCGTCGCCGCCCCAACGAGCGATAATGTCTTCCTCTTTACAGTTCATTTCCAGTAGCCTAGCTACGTTTTTCAGTAAAACATCTCCGGCTCTGTGTCCAAATACATCATTTGTGATTTTAAGGCCGTTGACATCCCCCACAATTACAGAAACCGGCAGATACTCTGCTGTATCCAGGCGGTTCATTGCTTCCTCTATATAGCGTCTGTTGTAAAGACCGGTCAAAGAATCGTGATAGCTGAGAAACTCAATTTGCTTACTATGCTCTTTTTCACTGCTGACATCACGGAATACCATCACAACGCCGTTCGTCTGTCCATCTTCTGTTTTGATGGGTGCAGCGCTGTCGGCAATCGGGATGCACTGTCCATGACGATTTATCAGCTCGGTGTGATTGGCCAGACCAACAATGCGACCTGTTTCGATGACCCTTTGGATGGGATTCTCCACCGGCTGCTGGGTAGTTTCATTTTGCAGGATAAACACATCGGAAAAGGGTCTGCCAATGGCTGTCTGGTTATCCCAGCCTGTTAATTCCTGGGCTACACCGTTCAGGCTGGTGATCCTGCCACCATTATCCGTGGTGACGACACCATCGCCAATTGACTGCAGCGTCGTCTCAAGCAATTCCTTTTCCTGCATAAGTTCATTACGATATCGTTCCAATCTCTTTCTGCTGTCAAGCAGCATGATAAAAATAACGCAGCTTATCGCGGTGGTCATCAGGATGGCTGTAATGCTGGTGCGTACCATGTCTTTAAAGATACTCTCCGAACGCAACAGTACATCCGGTCCCCGCACAAAGGATA
>CAMKDG010000143.1 GCA_946411205.1 uncultured Desulfotomaculum sp. | reverse complement strand
ATGCCCCCCCGGCCATTAGGAAGGTGCCCGCTACCTGGTACCAACTAAAGGGAATTTTTTCTACCCCAAAAAGACCGAAATGGTCAACGGCTGCGGCAGTGAGAGTTTGTCCCAAAATGATGGCCGTAGTGGCAGCGGCTACACCCACGACGGGAATACTCCGGGCCACCATATAAATAATCAAGACACTGAGGACACCTCCCAGGTAGGTATACCAAGGGGCACTAATCCATTTCCCCAAGTCGCAGACCCCCAGGTGGCAAATAAAAACTAAAATTCCCACCACCACTGTGCCCACAGCATGAACAATAAAGGTGGTCTCCCATAATCCCACTACTTTACCCAAAGCAGAATTTAGGGTTCCCTGTAGAGCCATAGTAAGGCCAGATGTGGCGGCAATAATGAATGCGAACATTTTTCCGTCCATGGCTACCTCCGGTGTGAGAAAAAGCAGGCCCTTGGCCTGCTCCTTCATTATTGTGGCAGTATATCGTGTCCCAGTGACCTGAGGGTACCCTGTAAATAATCTGGATGAATAGCCCCGGGATCAAAATTTATCGTGACTGTTCCCTGTTCCAAATTAACCAACACGTGATCAACCCCGTCAATTTGCGAGACATAGGTCTCAATTTCTTGTTTCTGCTGCCGACCATCCTCCTGCAAGCCACCCAGCTTAAAGGTTTTAATTTCATTCCGATGGTCTTGGATCTTTGGCCCGCTCAAAGCTCTCACCTCCTAATGTTCTGTCCTATTCTTTACCAGATCGCGGGCCATTATACACCAATAGTCAACCCCCGCCGGATATCAATATTCCGACCGGGGTCGATCTCTACCATCTTTGTTCAATTTTATATGTCCCCCGGGAAGGTTATAATGAGAGATCTACCCTTGCAATTCCCGCTCCGGTCCCTTTCTCAGCCAGAAATTTAGGTCTTCTGGCTCCGGAAATAAGTCTCCGGCGCAGGCTGTGAATATCCTCCTTCGGGTATCTTGCCTTTAGTAAGGCAACAGCACCAGAAATATGGGCAGTGGCCATGGAACTGCCACTCTGTCTAACAAAACCACCCCAGCGGTAGGTAGAGAGAATATTGCTCCCCGGTGCCAATAGGTCTACCTCTGGGCCACTGCTGCTATAACTAGCCAACCTTCCTTGCTGATCTACCGCAGCCACACTGATGGTCTGATCAAACACAGCGGGATAATCCACCGTACCAGGGCCGCCATCATTACCCGCAGCCGCCACAATCAACAAGCCACGGTTGTGGGCCATCCGAACGGCCTCTTCCAGAGCACGACTGTATTTATCTGTACCGAAGCTCATATTGACCACATGAATACCTTTTCGCAGACACCAATCAATGGCATTAATGGCCCCCTGCACTGTTCCTTCGCCCCATTGATCCAAAACTTTCACAGCAAATAGTTCTGCTTCCGGGGCCACTCCAATGATACCTGTACCCATGTCCGAAGCGGCAATAATGCCGGCAACGTGAGTACCATGACCGTTATCATCTGCAAAGGAGGCACCCGGGTTAACCAAATTCACTCCACCCTTAAGATTATCCTTGAGGTTGGGGTGTTTTCCATCAATTCCACTGTCGATAACCGCAATTCTTACTCCCTGCCCTTTGGTTTCTTGCCAACACAAATGTGAACCAATATACTGCACACCCCAGGGTATGATTTGTTCATACTTAGACCATAAATTTTTAAACTTAACCGGTGCCCAAGGAACCAGACTTATTTTAAAGTTTTCTTCCACCGCCTTAACTCCACCGGTGGAAAGTACCTCCTCATCGGAAATACTTGATGGCAAGGTACAAATTACACCGTTAATCCCTGGTAGAGTTTGGGGTTTTTGTGCCCTCATCCATTTTATTAAACCAGCATGCTGCCTAGTCAGTGCACCACGCTGCAAAGGATCTTTAAAAAGAATAATTCTTACTCTGTTCTCTTTATCGACCATCGCCTCATCCCCTCTGGTCGATGCCATACTAATCTGCTATATCTTCGGGTTTATTAGTCTTGTTCTGGCTCGACTTACTGCTGGAATCACTTTGTTCTGAGGCAACACCCATGAATCCCTGCAGTAGGGCTCCAATGGGGGCTAAAAAACTGGCTAAATCCATTTCTTTATTGTTGGATCTGGTTAGATTTTGCCGTTCAGGTTGTTTTACGGTGGTAGAAATCGTATCAAACATAGCTCCCAGACTGCCAGCAATAATATCCATCACTTTACCGGTAACCTTTACCCCTTTAATGATTTTTCGTAGGGTTTGCTCTACAGCAACATCATCATCCCTGGTAGGTACAGTTTCCTCAGATACTCTCTCCATGATTTGACTTAAGCGGTCAAGTTTTTCGTTTAATTGCTGTTCTGACTGACGCTGCAGTTCTATTCGTGCAATGATATCCACCAGTTTATCCATGTTCCCCAGCACACCGGAAACCTGGTCCATTTCACTGCCCCTCTGGAAATGGATGTTTTCCATTCTGGAGACCAGCTGCTCGAGGTTGCTAGCGAGCCGGCTGCTGGATTTTTCACTCACGGTAATCAACTCCTTCCCTCAACTGCCCTTTACTGCCCCTCGCGGTTTGAATATCCTGGTGGAAAGGGCTACACAAGGGTGTAGCCCTTTCCCATAATGGATACAAAACTTTGTTGTGGCTAGCACCAGCAGAAGCAGGCACAGAAGATAGCCAGAACCAGGAACAGGTACAGACCAAGCAGGTGGACAGGCAGAATGCCACAGAATACGAGTGCGACACCAATGATGAATAGAGCAAGTAACAAACAGCAACAAATGCCTACATTACCACCGCCTCCAAAACATTTTTCCTTAATTCCTTCTAATACGTTGGACATCGGAATTCCTCCTTATGATTAAATCTGTGAACGATATCCCGGGACCGTTCTTACATTAAATTATGAGAAAGGGATACGTTGTGTTACAGCGTTTTAAGACAAATTTTGCATGACTACTAAAAACATACTTAAAAATAGCTTAAAAAGAAAAATATATGTAATTATTACCAATCCAAAAGACCAGGTGCTGTTGCACAATGAACCGATGTTGCGTCGTAGGGGCGACCTGTGGCCGTCTGCTATTTTGAACAGCACAGTAGCTCGCAGATAGTTCATTTGGACGAACAAAGTCGCCCCTACTACAAACAAGGGGAGTGGCGCAATAAAGTACTTTTGCGCCACTCCCCACAAACTATTATTTAAAAGATTCCCGGGAGGTTGGAAAGATTTAACCCGGTGGTTTTGCTCACTACTTCCTTGGTTTTATCTTTACTTTCGGACTGAGCTTGATTGTAGGCTTCCACCACCAGTGAGCCTACCTCAGCCAATTCCATAGCATGAATGCGCTCAGGGTCAAAACGAACTGACAATATACTTTGCTGGCCATTAATAGAAACTTTGACTAACCCGTTACCGGCACTCCCTTCCACTGTAAGATCTTTTAAAGTTTGTTGTAATCCCTGTAATTGCCCAAATATTTTGGTCATATTGCCTAGCAATTCTGTTCGCCTCCCTTTAACCGTTAAACATGTTCATAAAATTATTAACATTGATGCCTGTCATTTTGGCTACCTGCTCCTGAACTTTCGCTTTACTCTCCTGCTGGGCAAGTTTAATCCCTGCCAAGATAGTATCTTCTAAATTTTCCAGATCACCCTGGAGTAACTCCGGGGCAATGGTAACATTTACCAAATTTTGCGCACCATTCATAGTCACCGTAACCGCACCTTCACCCACAGCCACTTGGACCTCTACTTCCTTAAGGGATTCTTGCATATTTTGTACCTGGGAAATCATGCCACCCAAATTTTGAAACAAAGTGAGTCACCCTCCTTAAAACGATGATGTTGGTGAGCCAAAGCGGGAATCCCATTTTAACATCCCGCGTGGACCCGGGGCAGCTTCCTTTTTAGCACTTTCTCGCGTTTGTTTACTTTTCTCCTCTGGTGGAGCTACCGTCTTTTCTTCCTTACCTGGCGTTTCCCGATGCCTCTGGTTCTCAGGCGGCCGCTTTGGCCCTAGCAGGTTGGCCAACATGGCCATTAACGCTGCAGGATTGGCGCCACCACCACCATTACCCATCATACTAAGGGCTGTCATTAAAGCAGGATCTAGACCTGGCTTATTCTCTAGTGGTGCTTCGGAGCTACGGTTGGGTGGTTTTAGCATACTGGCCAATGCTGCAATCATGGATGGGTCAATTCCTCCCTGGCTGCTCGGTGTCGGTGTCCCCTGGTCGTTAACGGCTCCTGTTCCGGGTACTCCCCCCAACATATCGGCTAATTTTGTTGCCATATCCTCGGTTCCTCGTACTTTTTGTTTTTCTGGCAACATCTTATTGAGACAGTTCACAATACCCAGCAAATTCATTAAAGCCAGCATAATCATTGTGCTGTTTTGGTCAGCGCCCTGTTCAGCCTGGAAATATAAGAGTTTGAACATAGCCTCATCTAGCCCCTGGGACAAAGTCTCAGAGGGTATACCAGACGGTTGTGCTGCGGATTGTTCCCTAGAACTCATTTCCTCTCGATGTTCTTCCAAATTGCTCCCCTCCTTTTATTTAAAAAACTTGTCTTCCGCCAAGCTTTTGCAGAATCCCACCCCTGGGCGAAAGCTTGGTTTGCCCTATAGCCTATGGGAAAGTACTAGTTCCCTCCGCTGGGGCTAAAAAAGCTACCACTATAATATATGTGAAGTAAATCCATAAGTGACCGGAGCTGTAGTCTGGATTGAACGGTATAAATAGGGAAGCCGCCCAAAGTTTGGACGGCTTTGTAAAATAAAGATGGATCCTTTATTAGGTGACACTTTTAACAGTTAATGTGGCATCATCGATTAGCACAAAAGCGGTATTCCCCGTTTCGGGAATAAATACAATTTCTACCACTCCAGAGGTAGTTCCTTCGGGAACCGGGTTAGAAGTAAAGCAAACTTGAGACCAGGCATTGGTAATTTGAGTAGCACTACGTCTTTCTGTTTTCACAGAATTAATGGTTTGACCACTTGCATCCAGGAAGCGAATCCTAGCTTCAACGTTATAATTTTCCAAGATACCTATTTGGCCGTTAACGTTATCCCGTACCCAGAAGCAAAATTCATAAACAAGACCTGGGCGCAGTGCTGCGGCAGGAATGTTCTGGAAAATAGAGGCCTGTTCTCCTGCACTAACGTTACAAGGAGTTCCCGTTCCACCAGGATTTTGCAATTGGCCACCCAGACCAACGGAATAACCGCTGTTTCTACCAGGTTGCCCAGCTGCTGCATTAGACTGGCCCCAACCATCACTCAACGTGCAACCGGTGAAGGTTTCAAAGCTTGAGTTGGATAATACCTGGGTGCCAATTAAGCCACCGTTAGGAATACATGTTTGGATGAAGATTTGCTGATCTTCGGTAATCTTCAGAGTAAAGCTAACGGTAGCTACCTGCTGAATCCGGGTAGCCCGGGGCAAATGGAAGCTTACTTCAATATCCACATTTTTAAACTCAAAGTCCACATTACCAGAATTTTCGACAAAGATATCTTGATCAGGCTTAATATTGCAAGTAAAAGGAATATCTTCGCCCATGTGTCTTACCTCATCATTACGATTAACAAAGTAAATTTGCTTGTGAATATTGCCGTGAATATTAACACTTCTTAATTGTCTTACCCCACAAGGTTCTGGATCATAGGCGTGGAAAGTTGCCTTGGTGCTGGTGCAAGGACGATAATGCGGGTTGCCAGGGTTGATCACACCGCTCCATACGGGATCAGCTTCTAAGTCCTCGACTTTAACATCGATATGATCTATTTTCTTGGCCTGTTCATCCAGGCAGGTGACGTTATCCACTGTAATGGAATCTACAATATCGGCAATTACAATGGGCAACTTAACCAATACACATCCACCAAATGGTAATGCAACGCTTTCGTTACCGTTAGGCATTGTTGTACCTCCTTATAAATAATTTATAATTAACCCTTGGCTTCACAAGGAATCTTGATGGTCTGGCCCACAGTAAGCATGTTGGGGTTTTGAATTTCTGGGTTAATAGCCATAATGGCCGACACGGTCGTGCCATAACGTTGGGCCAATTTACTTAGGGTATCTCCCTTAACGATGGTATAATTAAAGATGGTTCCCGGCACACAGGCCTCGGGAGCTGCCGTGGGTGGTGCCGTGGTAGGTCTGGGAGTAAAGCCCACCACAACGGGCTGCTCCATCAACTCGGTAACTCTGGCGCAAACATTGAGGACCGCTTCTATCACTAGTTCGCAGTGCTCATTTAGTTTGGCGTTAGCCCATTCAACTTCTACATCAATGTCTGCATGGTCATTCGCGCGGGCACCGGGAACATCAATAAAGGTTTTAAAGGGCACCTTCCGGTGAATCATGTGCATTGACTGGTCCTTATTCATAGCGGTATAGAGAATTTCAAATTCAATTTCACCCTTTATCAAAACCTTATCTTTGATGACATCGACGTCCTTGATGATAACATCACTGGCAATAACTTCCTTAACCTTGTCAATGTCCGGTTTCTGGGAGGGCGGTTCCTTGGCATCCTTCACGATAACTTGCTTGCATTCCTGAGCCACCAGATCTTCAATTTGCAGGTTGACAGTCTCAACATCGGCACCTTCAATATCGGTAATAACCTCTACGGAACGCTCTTCCAGCACCCTTACTTTTAACTGGATTACGATGGTAGGTTCCATCTTGCAATCGCGTCCAACATCTACTTCACAGGACTCTACAATGGCGTCTACGTCCACTTCCATACCTTGTTCAGCGCCCTTGACTTCTACAAAATCATTAAACTTGAGTTTGTGATCAAAGGTATGGACAGATTGGTCATCTTTCAAGGCGGTATAGGCGCACTCCATTTCCACTTCACCTTCAATGATGACCTTGTTCTTCAGGAGCTTGGTGTGCTTAATTTCTACATCACAAATGCACTTTCTGCATTTTTCAATACCCGGGAACTCTTTTCTCAGTTCAAAGGCCTCATCAACCAAGACTTGCTTAGAGGCGCTGCCTACCACTTGCTTTAAGTTTAATTTTTCAGTTTCACATTGGAATCCCTGAGGACATTCCGTGAGAGCGTTTACTTCACGATCCTCGGTCACCCTGGCAGTTACCTGAATAACCGCAGCAACATCCCAATCACATCTGGGATTTCTGGTCAGGCTCACATCCTCCACAACAAAGTCAAGCTCTACATCCATACCTGGGCGGGCACCTTCCACCTCAATGAAATCAGTGAAATCAAGTTTGTCATGGAAGGTATGCACGGACTGTTCTTTCTTAAAGGCACTATACATTACTTCCACTCGGAGGGTTGCTTCAAAAATTACTTTGTTGGGAATAACGTTAATTTTCTTCAGTTTTACGATGGAGTCGATGGATAAAATTTCTTCAGGTTCTGGTTTGGCTGTGGGCACAGTGATAATGCCGCGTACGATGGTCTGTTCTGTATTTTCACCGACTACCTGTGGCACTCTGATTGTTTCAGTTTCCAGGGCTGCGGTTGTGGTAGAGCTGTTATCCTGCCGAAATTTTGGCTTGGGCCTTTTTCTCATGGCCATCGATCATTGCCTCCTTTCAAAATATCTCCTTAATATATATATTGGATTGTCTGGAGAAATGTGCTGAAAATGTGGTCAATCCTTAAGAAAAAGCAAAAAAACAGGAGGAAATTTTTCCCCCTGTTGCTTTTATTCGGCAATTGCCTTGGTACAAGTATTATAATTTGTCCAAAAATTCTTATCTACGGGCAAATTCTTGCACCCAAATATAACCATAACCATTGTAACTCTGATAAATCCCCACACCAATCTCCGTGTAGTTGGCGTTTAAAATATTGGCTCTATGGCCAGGACTATTCATCCAATCCTGCACTACCTGTGCTGCAGTCCGTTGACCCATGGCAATGTTCTCACCGGCAGCCCGATAACTGATGCCATATTTACGCATCATATCAAAGGGGGAACCGTAATTGGGCGAAGTATGATCAAAGTATTTGCTATTATACATATCCTGGGCCTTTAATTGCGCCACAGAAGTAAGATCTTGTTTAGCCTCCAAGGGTTTTAAACCGACCTTCGCTCGCTCAACATTCACTAAATCTACCACCTGCTGCTGCATGGTATTTAGGGAAGCAGGTTGTTCTGGTTTTGGTTGTTCCGGCTTAGGTTGCTCAGGTTTGGGTTGCTGGGGCTGCTGAGGTTGTTGTGGTTGCTGGGGTTGAGTCGGCTTTTGAT
>CAMKDG010000142.1 GCA_946411205.1 uncultured Desulfotomaculum sp. | reverse complement strand
GTGCTAGGAATGTCCATACCTCCCAGAATATTTAGTAAGGTACTTTTGCCCGAACCGCTTGGCCCCAGGATAACCAATAACTCCCCCTCATAGATCTCCACGGATGTTTCCTTTAAGGCTTTTACGGTTACTTCACCCATCGTATAGGTTTTGGTTACCTGGTTTAACGAAATCAGTACCTTTCTTGTCATAACTGTGTTTCCTTTCAGGTTATTTGCTACTTTTTAGTTCGCCTTTTTTCCACAGTTCATATTTTTCTACCATATCCGAAAAATACCAGTTTATAAAGGTAAAGTAATCTTTCATTCCCGTTAAATTGTTTTGCGCTTGCCGGTTGTTAGCATCAATAGCCAGTAAGCCAGCATCAATTAATTTTTCCCACTCTTGCATGGTGTTTAGCTTAGTAAAGGTAGCCTTAATCCAAGATTCAATGTTAGCCCGAAAATATGTTTTACGCTCACCAGGAATGCTAACTTTTTCAATAAATTGAGTAAGTATGCCCTGGCGAACGGTAAGAGAAGCCGTGGCCTTGCTAAAGAGAAGATCTGAAGCAATATCATCCAAGGTTTTTGGTTGATCGGAAAGGAGCAGGTAGCCAAAAACCCGACCAAGGGTTTTTGCTCCAGCAGATTTTTCAAACAGGAGACCCATATTTTCTATAAAACGAAACTCGTCGGATATAATTGAAATCACCTCCTAAGTAGCAGATTATCATTTAGTTTGTTTAATTACAACTAAACGAATTAAATTTGTGCAATAAAAGATGAGGTAATTAATCTTCCAAATTCAATAAGGGAAAAAATCAGCTAAATAATTAAAGGATTATTCTAGATTACTATCGTAAATAAAGTGAAAGCATTGGGGAGGCGGGGGAATAAGCTTGGGAGGGAAATCATGGACTTTGCAACTATTTTTAAGGCAGCTCCCATAATTTTTACCGAGGGTGCGGTGGTAGAACGACTCCGTAGAGAATTTGGTGTCAAACTAAACGAGTATCTGGTTCATTCGGGGCTAGTTTATGATACCGAGGGGAGAGCCGTTCTCCGTAAAATATACAAGCAGTACCTTGACATTGGGCAAAGCAGCCAGGCACCGATGATTCTTTTTACACCGACCAGGCGAGCCAACCCTAAACAGATAAGAATGGCGGGACTAAGCAATAAAGCTGTCAATGCCGATAATGTCCGGCTACTGCAAGGTGTTCGGCATGAATATGGTGAATACGCCAAGGAAGTGTTTATTGGTGGGCTGATGGGGTGTCAAGGGGATGCCTATCGGGCAGAAGAAGCGTTAACCACTGGTGAAGCAGCGGAATTTCATCAACAACAGGCAAATGCTTTGGCTGGTGCGGGGGTAGATTTTTTGTGTGGGACCACCCTGCCGGCTCTTTCGGAAGCGCTGGGACTGGCTTTGGCGATGGCTCAGACAGGGAAGCCCTATGTTTTAAGTTTTGTCATTAGAGACAATGGAACATTGTTAGACGGCAATTCACTTCACAAAGCAATACTAACGGTGGATCAATCGGTAGCCCCGAAACCTCTATTTTATATGGTAAATTGCGTTCATCCTTCGATTCTGCTAAAGGCTTTGCAGGATACAGAGCATTGTACAGATTTGGTACGGCAACGGTTGACGGGCATACAGGCCAATACTTCCGCCAAAAGTCCCGAAGAATTAGATGGTTCTTCCGAATTAGCCACTGGGAATAATAGAACCTTAGTAAACCAGCTGGTTACACTGCACGACCGTTATCATTTTAAAGTTTTAGGTGGCTGTTGTGGAACAGATCATCGCCACATTGAGATGCTTGTACGGGCGGTTGGGGGTTAATTAGGGGGGCTGAATGATATGTATTATTCTGATGCACGATATTCAGCTCTAGCTTTAGAGAATATAACGAACATACCTATTATTAGATAGAAAGCCTGATAGTTAAATCCTTGATGGCTAGTTAAACTATATAGCAAGCTACCTGTTCCATAAAATACCCAAAAACCGGTGAACCACATAGCAAACTTCCAAAAACGTTTCATTAGGTATCAAGCCTCCTAAATCTTTTGAACGTTTTATTCTCATAGTAGGTCTCTTCATTATAGCATACCTGCTTGTTTATGGACTGCCGTTCAGCATTCAGCCTGTTCAGCAGGGGATCTGATACGAAATGTCAGACCTGTTTTTAAAACGGAACTAGCGTAATAATTAAAAATTAAAAAATTCCGAACAGTTTATGAATAATTAATGAAAAACATAGACTTATATTTGAGCTTGTCTTAAAATGATAAATAAGAAAAATAAAAAGGAGGCAACATTACTATGAAAGTACTTATACCATTTGATGGCTCAGAAGCTTCACAGAATGCCCTTCGCTATGCCCTGAAAAGTGCCAAAAACCACAACTCATTGGATATAACGATTCTAACGGTAGCTTGTAACGATGCCCCCTTTGCTCGTGATTTTGTTGCAAATCCCACAGAAGCTCTTAATGCTTGCCAGGATTTCTTTAAGGGCAGTTTGGAAAAGGCAAAGGCTTTATTTGATGCAGAGGGAGTTCAGGTAAGTACCCTGATGAAAGATGGTGACGCTGCGGAGGTCATTGTCAGTACCGCTCAGGAACAGGGATATGATAAAATTATCATGGGTAGAAGAGGATTATCTTCTTTAACTGGATGGGTTCTGGGCAGTGTTAGTGCAAAGGTTTTGAATAACGTAGATGTTCCTGTGACTTTAGTGAAGTAACAGGAAACCCCGCTAGTAAACTGCACCCAAATTGTTAGCTGTGTCTAACAATTTGGGTTTACTTTATAGCCGGGGTTTTCTATTTATGCACGAAACTAATGGATGGGTGTAAAGCAGGTCTTAAAGATTTGGAGGTTTGTCAGCGTGAACAAAATACTACTGGCTGTTGATGGGTCAGAAAATGCTAAACGTGCTGTTGATTATGTACTAAAAATGATCCCCAAACAAGAAGAGCTTATGATAACCGTGATCCATGTCATTAATTCTCCCAAAGAGATAAAAAGATTGAGAAATATCTCCTCGGAAATTCAGGATATTAAAGAACGGGTTGTCAAAAATGGTATGGAAATTATAGCAAGCCAGGTAAGTATCTTTGAAAACAATCAGATCAAGGTGGCAACCAAGCTATTAGACGGTGACCCGGCTACAAAAATTGTCGAGTATGCTAAGCTGGGTGAATACGACCATATCGTTTTAGGGACGAGGGGACTAACCGACCTCCAGAGCATTGTATTGGGGAGTGTCAGTCATAAAGTCTTAGCTCTTTCAGAATGCCCGGTTACCTTCATTAAATAGCGTTAGCTACACAGAGTTAAACAAATTTAAGATAGGTTTTTACCATCTCAAAGATAGTTCTTATATTGCCTTTACAGAGTAAAGAAAACTCTACTGCAAATAAATAGCCACACTCCCTGCAGAGGCCGTCTATTTCCACACATCTGCCACAAAGGTATCTTTGCTTGTTCTCAGATACGATACACTGGTAGCAGGGCCTTGACCATTCATTTTTTAAATAAGCATCAAGGGCACTGGGTAAATTGAAAATGGGCACATTCTCTTTCAACATGCTTTTTATGGCAGTAACCGCGATTTGTTTTTCTTCCCGGCTTAAACTGAGGAATTCGGTACCTTGATAGGGAGTGTGAAAGTTAAAGGATATAGAATTTATTTTGGGATGTTCTTTGGCTAGTTTACCTAGGTTTTCAATGTCGTGATAATTTAATTTGTTAATGGCCATGTAGATGCAGATATTGCAATGATCGGTTTTTTGCAAATTTTGCAGAATCAGATCATAGGTATCTCCCCGAATCGAATTATGAGCTTGCCGTGTTCCATCCAGGCTTAGAAAAATAACATCCGCTTCGGGAATCTGTAAGTCAATCGTCCCGTTAGTAACAATATTGACCAGGTAGAAACCCATTTCCTTTGCTTCCCTAATTAAATCCCGGACGGTTTTTCCCGCCTCCTGCCAAAGAAGCGTTTCGCCGCCGCAGAAAAAGAGAATCCGCAGGCCCTCTTGATAAAAATTGATCATTTCTTTTCTAACTTCTTGATAGGAAAGCATTTGACCGTTAATGTTGTTAACGGCACAGTGCTGGCAATGTAAATTGCAGGAGTCTGTTAAGATGATCGTGCCCAAGATCGGCTGCTGCCCTTTAAACAAAATGGTACTAAGCCCAAAGAGAGCAAGGGAGAGAAAGTGTCTTGTTTTCATTTGGCTGTCCTCATAGCTCTATTTCCTGAATCCAGGGTTGTTGCATGGATGCCGCCCATAGGTGGTTTAAATAATGAAGGGAGTATTGTTTTTCTACATAATGGTAGGCAAATCGTCCCCAATCAGTTAGTAAATAGTTAGAACCTTGTTTGTTGCAGAATCTAAATAATTTGAGCAGGCCCAATAGAAGTCTGAATTCCTTTTCGATAGTTTCGTCAAATAGCTGCTGGAACCGCTGGGTATCGATAACCCCGTCATAGCAGCGCCAAAAGATCCAGAAGATCATTTTTTCTCTCTTATTCATGGTATTAACCAAGTTAATGGGCATTCTTTTTTGCTGGAGAGCCCGGATATATTCATCTACATGGAAGGTATTGAGATAAAAATAGTTTCCGAACAGAGAGGTGGCCCCAGCCCCCAAGCCAATAAAACTTTCTCTGGTTACCGAGGTATATCGGTTATGCTGATCTTTACCGTAGGTCCAGACAGAACTCCTTGCATAGCCATGTTGCTGCGAGATGGTATCGATGAGGTTGAGTATTTTCCCTTCCTGAATTTCCGTAAACCGGCGTAAGCCTTTCTGCTTTACTTGTTTGCCCAGGTTCGTCAGGGGGAAAATGATGAGCGGGTAGATGGAAAGTTGGTCTATTTTATAAGAGTAAACCCTTTGCAAGTCATATATAATATCCTCCATGGTTTGCCCAGGTAGATTCGTCATAAGATCCACATCGACACATTTGAAATGGAAATTCTTAACCATGGCTAGCACCTGATCAATATCGTGAGAACGATAATTTCTCCCCAACTGCTTAAGTATTTGATCGTTAAAAGTCTGAACACCCAGGCTGATTAAAGTAATTCCCAGCGTTTCGAGTTCCTTAAATAATGCCTCACTGGCATCATTGGGGTGAATCTCTATCCCAATATCCCCTTGAAAATGATAGTTATCCCTAATGAATGTAAGAATTTCTCCGAGTTCAGATAAAAAAAGGGTTGGTGTACCGCCCCCAATATAGACGGAGGTAATGTTTTTGCCGCTAATATACTCTTGGTAGAGCATTAGTTCTTGGAGTAGGGCCTCTTTGTAGGCCAGAGCCTTGTTCCGATCATAGAGTACCTTATTATAAGGACAGTAAGGGCAAAGGGTTTGGCAGAAAGGGATGTGAATATAGATGCCCGTGTCATGATCGATTGTATTAAAATCAACCATCTTTTCCTGATAGCCTCTGAATAAAAATTTATCCTTCTTGCCGATGATTCTTCGCAACAAGTCGGTAATCAAGCTTACCCCTCCCTTTCACATAACTCCAGTAATCTTTTTTGGATGTACGCAAGATCAAAGGAGGAACAGACTCGTCTGTCCTGCTGGTCCAAAATTCTATAATGTTGGCTAATGATGTTTTGCTGAACGATGTAATTACCTTGCTGCTCTGTATTCTTCCACCAAACTTTACCGCCCAAGGTGGGTTCATAATTGTCTTCATAGCTATTAAAAGCAAGGGAAAGCACCAAATCGTGAGGGTTTCCCCCTAAGGCCATTTGGATAATGTCACTATCCTTAAATAATACAGCCACTGCCACCGCACCAGTCCAACCTAAACTAGACCGGCCCTTTTCTATTTGGACCAAAGTCTTTTTTGATACACCGATAATTTCCGCCATTTTATCCTGGGTGAAGTCTTTCTCATTACGGATCAGCCTAAGTTTGTTATCAAGTATGGTAATAAATTCGGTTCTATTCAAAAAGCGTCACCCTTATTTTCAATTTTAGTGTAATTTTACACTTTTTATTAACAAATGTAAATGATGTTTAACTCAATGAAAGGTACTTCTTAAAAATATCTTCATTGTCTGAGGGGCGGTTTGATAACACGCAGGTAGAGGCAGGATCGAAGGAGAATCATACATTCAGGAAAACCTATCTTAAGTAAAAGGCATTTTTCAAGATGAGGTGATGGAATTGGCTGATACTATTTTGGTCATCGAGGATGATCCGAATATTGCGGAACTAATTAGGCTCTATTTAACTAATCATGGCTACAAAGTTGATATAATCAATGACGGTCGCATGGCGTTAAATCTGTGGCATAAGTTAAACCCAGCTTTGGTCATTTTAGATATTATGCTACCTCAGGTTAATGGTTTGGAGATTTGCCATTCTATTAGAACGGTGGGAAAAACCCCGGTTATTATTGTTACCGCTAAAGGGGCCTTAGGTGATAAACTACAGGGATTTGATTTAGGAGCGGATGACTACCTAGTGAAGCCCTTTGATCCGTTGGAGCTACTAGCCCGGGTAAAAGCGATTCTAAGACGCAGTCATGAAGATGACGATAAATTGAAGAAAGTTTCTTTAGCCGGTCTGTATGTAGATATTGGTGGCTACTATGTGGAAGTGAGTGGGCAGCCAGTGGAATTAACGAAGAAAGAGACAGAGTTATTATTTCATTTGGTGGCTAACCCGGGACGGGTTTTTACACGGGAATATTTATTACAGCATTTGTGGGGTTATAACTACCCCGGGGGAACAAGAACGGTAGATGTGCATATCAATCGGCTGCGAGATAAAATGGCACCTTATAATCTTCCATGGAGAATCCGTACCCTCTGGGGCGTTGGTTATAAATTAGATAAGGTGAGTGACTAGTTTTGAAGCAAAGTATTTTCGCTAAAATGTTAATCGTCTACTTAGGAGTTGCTTTGCTCTCAATAGGATGTCTCAACCTAATTATTCCGTGGTTTTTTAAGGATTATCTGCAAAAACAGCAGGAAGATAATTTAAAGGGTATTTTATATCAGGTGGAAGAAATAGTCAGTGCTTATGGAGAAGGTTATTTGAGTTTTAATGAACTGGAAAGATCTATTACTGTGATAGATCAATCTGCCAATGTTCATATTTGCCTTTTTAATATGAAGAATGAAATTATCTTTAACTCAGAGGGTGGAACAAATTCTGTCAGTTTAGTTAAACAGTTAGAGAAAATACGGAATCAGCTTACGGGAAAAGAATTTTTTTGTTCCGTTATCAAAGACCCCAAGCAGCCTACCTTAGACATTATGCTGGTAGCCATAAATACGAGTACGGAAGATATCTTTGCAGTTGCTTTTATTCCGGTGGCAGATGTAAATGAATGGCTTACAGAAATTTTAAGGCTAGTTTGGTTGTCCTCCGCGATTGTCCTATTGATTACCGGACCGATCTTGTATTGGTTATCTAAACATATTACCCGACCATTGCTGGATATGGAAAAATTAGCGAAGAAAATGTCTGAAGGTGACTTTGATTGCCAGATGGAAACAAAGCGGCAGGATGAGATAGGCAGTTTAGCCGTAACATTTAACCAGATGGCCATGGAATTGGAACGAATCGAAAAATATCGACAAGAGTTTCTAGCCAATGTTTCCCACGAGTTAAGGACACCGCTTACCTCAATTAGGGGATTTGTCCAGGGGCTCCTGGATGGCAACATATCGCCGGAAAAAACAGAGTATTATCTTCTGCGTGTGTATAGTGAGGCCGAACGGTTAACGTACATTGTCAACGATCTTCTCGATTTAGCAAGGCTAAAAGCAGGGCAGGTTGAATTAAAAAGGGAACCGTTGGATTTGTGGACAGCCTGTAGAGAGGTGGCGGAAGGCCTACATTTAGCAGCAAGCCAAAGAAACATTTCTTTGACTTGTCATTTCAGCTCAGATAAAGCCATGATCGCGGGGGATTATTACCGGATTATTCAAGTATTGGTTAACTTATTGGATAATGCCATCAAATTTACCAAACCTGACGGGCAGGTAGTAATTAGCGGGGAGTTAGCAGATAAAGAATGGCTGATCCATATTAAGGATCAAGGCAGTGGCATTGCCCCCGAAGACCTAGCCAAAATTTTTGATCGCTTTTATCGCGGAACTGTCACCGGTATAGGTGGAACGGGATTGGGTTTAGCCATAAGCCGTTTGTTAATTGAAGCTCACGGGGGAAGGATTACTGTAAAAAGGGCCAGTGATACCGGCGGCAGTATTTTTACAATTTATTTACCTGCTTTACAAATTATTTACAATTAGTTTATACT
>CAMKDG010000141.1 GCA_946411205.1 uncultured Desulfotomaculum sp. | reverse complement strand
ATTGGGGGAGACGGACAGTTTACCCTGGGGGCTATTTTTGCGATGGTGGTGGCTCTGAACTTTTCAGCCCTCCCCAGTATGCTTCTTTTACCCATATCCTTTGTGGCAGCTTTTTTGGGCGGTGCCCTCTGGGGTGGCTTGGCAGGTGTCTTCAGGGCTAAATTTAATGCTAACGAAGTAATTACCACCCTCATGCTTAACTATGTGGCCATTCATTTGTTGTCCTGGGTGGTGCGGGGCCCTCTCATTGATCCGCAGGGTCATGGCTTTCCCCAAACACCTTTGCTCGCTGAGGCCCTGAGGTTGCCTATTTTGCTGAGCGGCACCAGGCTACATTTTGGTATTATTATTGGCGTACTGATTATTTTGGCTGGCTATCTTTTTTGGCGCTCCACCTTGGGTTTTCGCATCCGGCTTATGGGGGAAGGACACCATGTGGCACGCTATAGCGGAGTTGAAATTTCCCCAACCATTGTTTTAATCATGGTTATCTCTGCGGGACTGGCGGGGGTAGCCGGTTGGACGGAGGTTTTTGGCATCCATTATCGTTTGATGGATGACATTACCGCAGGCTATGGCAGCCTGGCGATTGTGGTGGCCCTGTTAGGAAACCTTAACCCGTTGGGGATTGGCATATCTTCCTTCTTTTTTGCCGCTTTAATCGTGGGTGGCAGCACCATGCAGCGGATGGTGGGAGTACCCTTTTCTTTAGTCAGTGTCATACAGGGTTTGGTCATTATCTTTGTGATTAGTCGGGTGATTTACACACAATGGAGGGATCGGCGTGACGGAAGTATTAACCCAGGGGTTTCTAATAAGTCTACTGGCAGGAGCTATTAGAACCAGTGTGCCCATTCTTCTTACTGCCTTAGGGGATATCTTTACACAACGGGCGGGCATACTTAATCTCGGTTTGGAAGGGATTATGCTGATGGGGGCCCTGGGTGGCTTTGTAGGAACCTATTTTACAGGTAGTTTGTGGGCGGGTGTTCTGCTGGCCATGTTGGTAGGGATTCTTTTTTCACTGATTATGGCCTTCCTAAGTGTTACTGTAAAAGCCAATCAGGTTATTGCGGGAACGGCGTTGACCATTCTGGGGACAGGGCTTTCTGCGTATCTGTATCGCAGCATTTTTGGTGTGCAAAAGCTGCCCCCGCAAATTGAGTCCTTTTCGGCCATTAAAATTCCCCTATTGGGAGACCTACCCTTTTTGGGACCGGTGCTTTTTGAACACAATATTTTGGTTTATGTAACTGTGGTCCTCGTCTTCGTTACCCACTTTGTGATGGAAAAAACCACCTTTGGCCTAAGTGTCAGAGCTGTGGGGGAGCACCCCCGGGCAGCAGATGCCAAGGGCATTAATGTACCGTTGGTTCGCTATATTTGTGTCATGATTGGTGGTGCCCTGGCAGGACTGGGTGGGGCCTTTCTTTCCATTGGTTTCATGAATACTTTTTTAGATCAAATGGTGGCAGGTCGTGGTTTTATCGCAGTGGCGGTGGTTATCTTCGCTCGTTGGAATCCTTACCGGGCCTTGGGTGCTGCTTTGCTTTTTGGTGGTGCCAGCGCCTTACAACTGAGGCTGCAAGCTATGGGAGTACCGGTACCGCACCAATTCCTCCTAGCTATGCCCTATATCTTAACGATATTGGTTCTCCTGAGTGTTTCTAAAAAAGCCCAGTTTCCCGCGGCTTACACAGTTCCGTACTCCAGAGCAGAACGGTAATGGAAAGAGGGATTACGATGCCAGCAAAACAGAGGCGGATTTCTTTACGAGTGATTGTAGGGATTATCATAGTTCTGCTGCTGGGTGGACTGGCAGTATCCTGTTACCCGGGAAAATGGCAGGCAGCCCAGCGAGTTCAAGGATTTATTGATGCCGTCAACGAAAACAATCCCGGAGAGGTGTACCCCTACCTACTACCTCAGTTGCGTGAGCGGATCAGCAAAGAGGATTTTGTACGGAATTTTGCTAAAGAAAGATCCTATCCTTACTTAACGCCACTTTATCTATATCTCGATGAAGTAAAGCTGGCCCCAGATCGCTATAACGGGGAGGCCGTTCTCACAGTGGCGGCAAGATTGCCCGGAGAAAAGATGCGTGTTCAGGTAGGCTACTATCGGGGTAAATATTATATTGCTGCTTTTGAGGATATTGTGGATGGTACCTTCGAGGGAAAATTTAAAAAGCTATAGATTTTTGCAAAATAAAAGGCACCTGTTAAACCCAGAGGGGATTTTCAGGTGTCTTTTCATGTCGGGGAACTCTTCCAAAGAGTTCGACTTTATTGTGGTTAGGTAGAGGGCTGTCCAAGGCATTTTTAATGCTGTAGCCTAGTTATAAGTTTGTTAGCGTTTCAGGGTTGGACTAGATTTTTGAATCCCTAATAAGTCCTCTATTCTTTCGTTCATATAAATATAGGAATCATAAACTCCTTGATTATAAAATTCAGGGGCTAACTTTTGCATAAAAAAATCTAAAATAAGCCCGGCAGCCAAATCCCCTAAATCTTCATCTCTTTCCTTGAGAAAATAGGTTTTAATTTCTGAAATCAGATACTGTCTGCTCTCGTTACTTAATTTAATTATCTCTTTCAAATCGATTCCCACCTTTAAAAAATTGTCCTTATCTATATTACATCAATGATCATGGATAAGACAAATGCTATCCTCTCCAATTAACCTACTAAGAAATAGCGGGCTAGCAGGCCAAGTACCACGCCAATCACAACAGAAGGAAGAAATGCATTAATTATTTTAATTGTAATGGCTGTAGCAAGACAGCCTATGAGAATTGGAAAGGAAATAGCTATTTGGCCGCCCGTAGGTACCAAAATTTGTTTCATAATAAGTGCCGATATGATTCCGACAGGAACATAATTAAAATATAGACGTAAGGTAGGACTCAGTTCTCGCCCGGCCATGATTTCCAGTCCAATGATGCGTGATAGATAAGTAAAAACGGATAGTGCTCCGATTAACAGCCAATTAGAAAGCATTTTGGGCCCTCCTCTTTAAATAAAGACCTACAAGCGGTGATAAAACACCTGTAATAATGATCGTAAATTGATTTCCTGGTAGCAAGTATTCGAGTCCAACGGCTATTCCTGCAGCGGTGAGTGCTGTGGCAATTACTGATTTTTCTTTAAGACCAGGAACCAGCAGAGCTATAAAAGTAACCGGAAAGGCTAGGTCTAAGCCCCATTTTAAAGGATCAATTTGATTTCCCAGGGAAGCTCCAATAAACGAAGAGAAAGCCCAGGCAAGATAAAATGTACCAACAACTATGCCAAAATAAAGGGGATCAGGTCCATATTTTTTAAACCTGGAACTCCCTAAAACGAAAGGTTCATCCGATACGCCGAATGCTAACAACCATCTCCATTTCTTAGCAGGTGCTAAACCTTCGGCTAGGGCAGCTCCGTATAACAAATTGCGCAAATTTAACAAAACGGCAGTAAAAAGAACACTGGCCGAGGTTGCACCTGCTGTTAACATGGCGACAGTTACCATTTGTACGGAGCCGGAAAACACCAATAATGACATGGCAGTAGCAGCTACCAAACTGAAATTTGCTTGGGTTGCCAGTACACCATAGGAAAAACCGTATGTTGCAATGGCGATTGCCAGTGGAAAAGCCTCCATAAAACCAGTTTTAAGGATTCCTTTTTTTTCAGCCAACGTAATAACAACCCCTTAACGATTAGTATGTAAAAAAGTATGGTTATGGTATAATTAAAATAACCTTTAATTTATTATACTATATTAATTAATGGCTTTATATATTAAAATTATCATATTATATATTTTATTATACCAAAGAGTATCTAGAAATCCGTTCTTGTTAGCGAAAGGAGGAAAAATGAGCACAGAGAATTTTTGGCAGGAAGAGGATGTGGGAAAGCGTATTGGTGCTAATTTGCGCCAATTCCGGGTGAATAGAGGAATCAGCATGGAGGCTTTGGCTAAGCAAATCGGGGTTAGTAAATTAACCCTGATTAAGATCGAGCACGGGGAAGCTAACCCCACGTTGTCCGTCATTTGGAAAATAGCAAATGGCTTAAATATCCCAATAACCACACTCTTGTCGATCGAATCAGAGGTATCTATTGCTCGAAAAAAAGACGGGCTAAAACTAATCAGTTCAGATGACGTGTTTATTGCTGAACCTTTGTTTCGTTCACATAACTTGACGGAGCTTTATCGGGGATACCTACAGCCTGGGGGGGAATATGTCTCGGAAGCACACCAACCGGGTGTGATGGAATTTATTACGGTTATGTCCGGTCAATTAACGGTAGAGGTGGACGGCGACACGTATCACTTGGAGGAGTACGATTCCATTCGTTTTAAAGGAGATCGTCTCCATAAGTATGTCAACCCAGCGTCCTCTTTAACGATATTGCACTTTGTCATCTCCTATCATAATTTCTAAATAAAGACAAACCCAATAGTGATTATCCATTTAATCCAGACAAGAAAGTCCTATTCACGTCCTACGTGGCAAAACTGATTTGATAGGATAACGTAGTATACGTTAAGATAGCGTTGTCAAAAACAGAGATTATAGGTATACTAATTAGTACTAAAACATTGCTAACAACCAGGAAGAAGAATAGTAGGTATCAGAGACGTTACTTCAGAGAGTCGGCATTGCTGGGAGCCGATGTGCGTCTGATACAGAATGGGCTTCGGAGTTGCTTTGCAGAACCACGTAATTTACGTTCAGTAGGTAAAGCCGGAATGGTCTCACCGTTATCAGGAGACAGGCATGGCATGAAAATTTTTATGCTCTGTGCCTACTAAAGTGCGTCGACGAGCAAGTTCGACGAAATAGGGTGGCAACACGGTCCCACGTCCCTAACCGGAGGTGGGATTTTTTATTTTTTAAAGGGGGTGGTAGTGCGTGAGCGATGGTTGGTGGTGGGGGTTTATAAACAAAGAAAACGTATGGAGGTATGTTGACAATGACGGGAAAAAGACAAATCAAAGATCGGGTTCTTACCGGCGACCGCACTACCGGAAAATTACATTTAGGACATTATGTTGGTAGCCTTAAGAAGCGTGTGGAGATGCAGGATAAATACGAAACCTTTGTCCTGTTAGCCGACGTACAGGCATTAACAACTCATTTTGATCAACCTCAACAAATCCAGAAAAACGTTAGGCAGATTACGGAAGATTATTTAGCCGTTGGCCTTGACCCGGAGAAAGCAGTTATATTCGTGCAGTCCCTAATTCCGGAAATTGCAGAGCTGACAATCTACTTCTCTATGTTTGTTACTGTAAATTCGTTACGACACAACCCCACGATCAAGGCTGAAGCAGCTGATCGTGGTTATAAAGATTTGTACTATGGATTTCTTGGCTATCCGGTCAGCCAGGCAGCCGATATCTCTTTTTGTAAGGCAACCTTAGTTCCTGTGGGGGAGGACCAAATTCCTCACATTGAACAGACTAGAAAAATTGTTCGCCGGTTTAACGAATTGTATCAACCCATCCTGGTTGAGCCCCAGGCTGTTGTAGGAGAAATACCCAGGTTGCAGGGTCTGGATGGAAAGTTTAAAATGAGTAAAAGCATGGACAATGCTATTTATTTGGATTCCTCACCGGAAGAGGTTAGCCAGAAAATACGCAAGGCTGTAACAGACCCCGCTCGAATTCGAAAGGATGATCCGGGTCACCCCGAGATATGTCCCATCTTCTCTTACCATGAGGCTTTCTTTAAGGAAACTTCAAATGAGATACGTGAAAGTTGCAGAGCAGGTAAGATTGGTTGTGTAGAATGTAAACAGTTAATTGCTAACCGAATTAATTTAATAATGGAGCCCATGCGGGAACGTCGCCAAGCGTATCGTTCCAGACCTTTTCTGATAGACGAAATTTTACTTGCAGGAACTCAAAAGGCTAAAGGTATTGCAGAAGAAACTATGAAAGAAGTCCGAGAAGCCATGGCTATTAACTATTTTCATAACCGATAACTTTATCAAATTTGCCCTTCTGTTCTCAAGAAGGGCATTTTCATTTAGTAAACAGCAAAGCTACTACTAGCTAATGAATGTATCTAACTGGCAGATAAAAAAGAGTGGTCAAGGTAGCCACTCTGGTAAGAAATATTCACATTAAACTAGTGTGTTTAACGGGGAAACAACTATCTCAACAAGGGGATGCTGCCCGATGCATATATTCATCGTAAGAATTGCAACCTTGTGCTACATCGGAAAAATCCACAACAATCATACCACTGACATCCTGACCCACACATTCGGGAACTTGTTTACCCAAGGTAATTCCCAATATTGCGGTCGTATTTGCCAGCATCCCTGCGGGGAGGGCTTCATCTGCTATGATAACACATTTTGTTTCCTGATCTGTCACTAGATAGTTCGCTCCTTCAAAATCGTAGTTGGTTTTCTCTCTGAAATATACAGACCTACTAAGGTGAGGCAGGCCCCTGTCAAAGCTACCCATGTGATTTTCTCATGAAGAATAAGGGAGGATGCCACAATGGTAATCACAGGTACCAGATAAATATATGCACTCGTTTTTACCGCGCCTAAAATCCCTACAGTCCAATTCCAACTGACAAAACACAATGCGGAAGCCCCGAATCCCAGGTATAAAAGGTTCAGTAGATTTGGTATTTTTGTGAATTTATCAAAAACCAAGTTAAATTCCAATAGAAATAGCGCGGGTATCATAAATAGCAGTCCGTAGAAAAATACCCTGCGGGTACAACCAATGGTATGATAGCCGAGCTTGCTTATTTTTCGCATCAATACGGAATAGGCGGCCCAAACGGCGGATGCAAAGGCAGCTAATAAGTCCCCTAGAGGGTTTAGTTTTAGGAGAAAACTGCCGTTAAACCCAATCAATATAATCCCGATGATAGCAATGACAAAGCCTGCAAAAAATTGTGGATGCAATCTTTCGCCCTCTAAAAAGAAGTGTGCCAAGACTGCGGTAAAAAACGGTGCAATGGAAACAATCACACCGACATTGGAGGCAAGTGTGTAGGTTAGGGCGATATTTTCCAGTAAAAAATACAAAGTAACACCACAAAGCCCTGCCGCGATAAAAAGGAACTCTTCGTTTAAAGTACTGATATTTAGTCGATGTGGATACACAAGCAGTAGTGTAAGGTAGCCAATCATAAATCGAAGGCAGAGTATTTCCAGGGGTGAAAAATCAGTTAGGAGTACTTTCGTAGATACAAAGGTTGTTCCCCAAATTAAAATAGTAATGATTGCCAACAGGTGTCCGGTAGCTATCTGGCGGTCATCCATCATCAATCCTCCAAATCCTTCGGCAGTTGCGACTCTATTTCGCCCATAAATATCCTCATGTATTGTTTAGGGGTTAAACCAATCAGCTTTTTAAAAAAATTTGAAAAATGGCTTTGGTCACTAAAACCTGTTTGAAAGGCAACCTCAATCGGCGGGATGCCTTGTTCCAAAAGTTTTTTGGCATTACCGATGCGAATTGTTTCCAGATAACTGTAGGGTGAGATTCCCTTTTGTTTGGTAAAAGACCGCAGTAAATGATATTTGCTTAAGCCCGTCAAGGCACTCAAGTGATCCAGCGTAATTGTTTTGGTGTAGTTTGACTCCAAATAATCACAAACCGTTTTAATTTCAGAGGTCGGTTCCTGTACGGCATGTGCAGTAGCCGTATCCGAATATTCTTGTATCAACTGCTCTATGAGAAACAGAAACAACTCTTCCTTTTTAAAGTCAGGTTCTTCCTCGGAAATCTTCAGGTGCAGTTCCCGCAGGGAAGCCGCAAGTTCACTACGATAGAGCACAGCTTGGGTGAAGCGAGGCAGGTAGTCCCTGCCTGTAATTTCCGCTACGGTCTGACGCATAATAGCTGGCTGTATGTTAAGACAACGATAGTCCAGCGTTTTTCCGTCCACCTGTTCGCAAGTGTGGGTATCTCGGGGATTAAAAATGGTAATATCTCCGGTGTTGATAATGTATTCTTGATTTTGGCATAACAGATACCTTTGTCCCTTTTCTATAAAACCAATGACATAATAGTCATGAAAATGGTTGGGAAACTTCTGCATAATGCCTTCAAAGCGATAAGCCTCTATTTTTAAATCCTTATCAAAGCAGACAGTTCGCACTTCATTAGCCATTTGAGCATTCTCCTTTTCCATTCACTTAGTAGTAAGCATACCATAGAGATAAAGACAGTTCTTGAATGATGTTGCTCAAATAGCTTAACTTTTGGCGATTCTCAAATAAAAATACCAGGGTGATAATACTCCCCGGTAAGTTTTTAAAATATTTTATTACTCCACCTTACGGTAGGCATATAAGCCCAGGGCAATGAAAAGACACAGATAAATTACTTGCAGGGTGGGGGCATACCAGGCGAACTCCTGCCCCAGGGCGAGGGAACGCAACCCCTGACTGGCGGGTGTCAAGGGCAAT
>CAMKDG010000140.1 GCA_946411205.1 uncultured Desulfotomaculum sp. | reverse complement strand
CACAGGGGAAGTGGCGGGATTCACCTCAAACCAGATCTCACCGGCTTTTACCGGATTCTCCGGCTGGGTCCAATCATACCGGGGAAATACAAGCCCACTTTGTTGTAAACCTTTTAAGGCGTTATAGACCTTGTCTCTAAACTGTTGTGCGGTATCCCATAAAAAATCATTATTGCTATCCGGAGATCTGGTTTTGACTTCAAACCGCATCTGAGTCAGAAAACGTTCTGTTTCAGCACCCGTTATCAAAAAGCCGCCAAACAGGCCATCACTTGTATGGTTAGGAACGGTCTTGATCGCATTGATGAGTAGCCACTTGGCACCATCCGGCAACGCTTGTTTGGTCTTTCCTATCACCTTAAGGTCGTCCGCAGACGCTAAACCAAATGTGGAAGCATGATTCACAACATAGTTACGGATTGAAGTCATTGTGTTATACATTAGATCACCTCCTTTATTTAATTTGTTAGGGCAGTTCATTCTTTCTCTAATACCATTATAATTTTTTCCTCCTACAATAACAGGACAGGAAAGGGTCATTTTGGGGCTGTGGTTCTAAAACAAAAAACCGCCTCCCCTGGCGGTCTAAACTTTTAAAACTACATGCGATTTTCTTAGGCAGTATCTTTAAACCCTAAAATGATTTTAGCCATATAATTGAGAGCTTTATCCCTAACCCGTTTACAATGTCGTTCTTCATACATAACCAATTCCGCTACTTCAAACCACTTAAGATTATGAATATAAAAGCTCTTAATAATTTGTTGTTCTTTTTCTGTTAACGAAGTAATCGCATTATCTACCTTTTTTAATACCCTGACAAGTTGATCCCGTTCTGCCTCTGCCATCATTTTATCTTGGGCTCTTAAGGATGCAAAATCATAGTTAATTCCCTCGTTATCCTGTCTGTAAGTTGCTGCCACATTGGATGTACGATCACTTACTACGCCGAATGAATACGACCTATTTTCCAGGGATCTCGCAAAGTATAAAGCTTCGATGGTTTCCTCCGGCGTCTCTCTTAAAATGGGTGCATTTAGCTGTTCAATGTCAATCTCCAGGTTTTTCACCCTCGCCCACATCGAGTTATAATCCTTTAGTAAAGTCTCTACTTTTTCAAAGAAAGGATGCTTTGCCAAAAAAATCACCTCCTTACAATCTCTCTTTCAATTGAAACAATATTCTCCCCTGCTACGCGATAAATTTAAAACCACTCTCCTTTTATTTTTCTCCTTTACTTATTGACATTTGTGGACCTAAAGTATATATTACGGATGGCAATTCTTATTATTTCTACACAATTGTCTTGTCTGTGTTAAACTATATACTATGAGTACACGAGTACACAAGGTACATATTTGCCGGTATTTTAGCAAAAATCTAATTTGTATCTTCATTTCTTTGGAAATTACATGTTTTTAAAGCGAGGGAAAAGAATGAATAGTATTGGTAAAAAAATTGATCAGATAAGACAAGGCTTAAGTTATGTGGATTTCTCGAAGAGAATTGAAGAGAAAACAGGATATGAGATCAGTCCATCCAGTTTACATAAATATGTTACAGACCAAAGAAAACCATCCTATAAAATGCTCGAGATTATTGCTACCTACGCCGATTTACCAATATCATCCTTTTTTGAAGAGAATGATCAACTCTATGCAAAAGTAAAGAAGCTTGATACCTTTAAGCTTTTACAAAAGGAATATCAGGAAATAACCAAGATAAAGGAAATACCCATTATTGATGCAAAGCTATTACAAACACTAAAAAGTGTAGAGACACACGGATTTGAAATATTTTATCCTATGCCGTTGGCTGTCTTCAATGGAGAATCGTATGGCCTAAAAATCGATAACAACTCCATGTCTGACATTGGTCTGCAACCGGGAGATTTAATTTTTATTCGCCCAGAAGCGAATCCTAAAATTGGCCAAACCATTTTAGCCAAAATAGGCTCTGACCTAGTCTGTAAAAGATTTTATTTGAAAAATAATTATGTCATTCTCGAACCCATTGATCCAAAATATAAAAATCTTAGCCCTCATGAGGTAGAGATTCTAGGAACTGTTACAAAGTTACTTCGCGATTTTGAATGATACGCATGGACAAGAGTAGAAAAGCAAAGCCTCCGCCAGTCTTTAGACGCCGGCGGAGGCTTCGTTTTTGCAAGTATGGATCAACAGCAGCTAGGTTTAATACTTTGTGGAAAACTGAATACATTACAAGGGTCATATTTTTTCTTAACACACGCCAACCTTGCAGCATATTCACCATAATACGCTACTTCATAGTTTGTTAGCCTACTATACGGAAAATTTACATACGAGCCTGTGGTTATACTTTTTATATAGTTAAACCCTTTGGCTACCCAGGCTTTGTGAATCGAAGCCTCGGCTTCATTTTCCCAGTCCGATGTAATGGCCATAATATAATTCGCAGATCTGTAGAAAAAAGCGGTACTACTTTGGTCCAAATCCCTAACCGCTCCACCTAACGAATACACCGAGATATATGAATCATAATCGGTAGGAGCTTCATTCATTATATTGATCAGCTCTTTTAGCTCACCCTTGGAAAAATGATGCTCCACAAATCTTCCTGTGGCTTCAAAGGCTGTGCGCTCATAGGATTGTCCGATAATGTTAACAGCCTCTATAAAATCAATGTATTCAATATTCCTCTGGCTTAATCCGGGTATCCTCAATAGGGGTTCTATTATCTTTTTAGCCTCTTCGGGTTTTCCATAAAAGAAGGCGTTTACCGAAGCACCTTGTTTATAAATCCGGCCAAATGCACTTATCCTCCTATCTAAATTTACCAGCCAATCCTGCCATCTGCTTAAAAATTCAAATCTGGCCGGCTTATTGTCATTCCACGCCAGTTGAATGAGCGTTATTTTATCTACCTTCTTTTTCAGTTTAAATTTATAGGAGGTTACCACGCCAAAGTTGCCTCCGCCCGCCCCTCGTAGCGCCCAGAATAAATCCGGGTTATGGCACTGGTTGACTAATAACAGGTTGCCATCAGCATCTACCATTTTTGCTTCTACTAAACTATCTGCCGTAAGTCCCAGATAACGCATAGATAAACCGATCCCACCACCTAAAACCAATCCGGATATGGCTACGGTCGGACAAGTTCCTCCTGGAAAGGCATAGCCAAATTCATAAAGGGTTTCATATAAATTTTTTAGTCTTGTTCCGGCCTGAACCTTTACGATATTCTGATCAGTATCCACTTTTATACCGTTCATAAGTGTAGTGTCAATGACCAATTTACCTGTACCGGTTGAATAGCCCTCGTAATTATGGCCCCCGGAACGAATCCGTGGTACGATACAGTTTTTTCTTGACCAGTGTATCGCGTTCGCCACATCTTGGGATGTATAGCAGTATACAATCGCTATCGGAAATTCATCGATCGCTTTGTTATACTCCTGTCTGGCCTTTTCATATGCCGGATTAAAGGGTGTTATCACTTTACCCGTTAGCCCTTCATATCCCATAAAATCACCTTCTTTTTACTTTTGTTATTTTATGGGAATCGTCTGACGGTTGTGTCTGGAAATCCTTCTCTGATGATACTTTTCTGTTCCTTGCTTAGGCTACCTATTCTACATCATTCTTTTAAGCAATCTCTAACAGGAGGAGGTTTTCTCTAAATTGAGTAGAATTCTTGTCAAAATAAAGTTATTTCGAGGTTAAACTACAATGAACGACGTGTTACTAAAACCAATTGTTGAAGTAAGCTATTTAAACGCCCAGAACGTTGACCGTTACCGCTGCGTTATGCGGTGCTTTTATGAGCATCACCAGCGACTACAATACTGGCTGCGGCCGGAAGAGGTCTACAAACAGGTACTGATTTACGGTCTGTTGGAAAATTACACGCTGGACCAGTGTCACCAGGACCTAAACCAGTTAGTAGAATGGAAAAACCTCGTACCGCAGCACGATGGTGGCCGCTCCACCACCGTGGAAGAATATTTGCGCAAAAAGTTCCGTTATATGATGACCCCTTATTCGGTCGAAATTGAACGTTTGGTGACAAGCCTGGAGCATATTCGGGGCTACGGTGGCTCGCTGGAGCCTTCTCTGTTCGAGAGTATTGCTTCGTCACTTCAGAAAGTGAAAGAACTTCCTTTATCTATTGCACCTCAGGAGGCTCTAGCCCTTTGGGAAGATATCTACGAGACCTTTACCAAACTTACAGAAAGCGCGGCCGATTATATCGCCAGCCTGCAAAGCAACAAAACCGAAGAACTGCTACAAACGGAAGCCTTTTTAACCTATAAAAGCTCCGTCACCGAATATCTGCAAGGCTTTGTACAAGGTCTGCAGCGTCATGCTTACCGTATTGAAGGGTTGCTCCCATTGTTCGACTCAGAATCAATTCACTCTTTTCTTCAAAAGGTCCAAACCGCTTTAAGTTCCCGTCCCCAATTAGATGAGCTGATAACTCCGGAGGAATACCTGCACCGGCTGCAAACCCAGTGGCAAAGCTTAAACCGCTGGTTTCTCGGTGACCCGGGGGAAAAAAGTGATGTTTATTATTTGGAGCAAACCACCAAAGATACCATTGCGCGTATCGTGCGGGCCGCCCTGCGCATTCAGGAAAAACGACGTTCTGGCATTAGTCGGCGGCGGGAACTGGATTACCTGGGCCAGTGGTTTTTATCCCTTGACTCTGCTGAAAAGGCTCACCAACTGGCAGCCTACGCCTTCGGCCTGTACCGCTGCCGTCACTTCCAAGGGGAGGATAACAAAGATACGGAATCACCGGATATCTCCATGTGGCAGGTAGGCCCAAACATTCACAACCTGCGTTCCCGCAGCCGTAAAAAAAGCCGCAGTTCCGGGCCTGAACCGGTAAAAAATCAGCAAAACCGCCAGCAAAGAGCCAAAGCGGAGTTCCTGTCCCAGCAGCGGCAGCAGGGAGAATTGCTACTGAACTTCCTCACCCAGGGGACTGTAACCATCTCCTCCTTAGATACCATACCCGCAGCAACCCGGCAGGTGCTTTTGAAATGGATCGGTTCCTGTCTGGCGAATAAGTCACGGCAAATTCGCACGCCCGATGGTATCGAAATCAGCCTCCTGCTGCCGGAAAACCAGCAGCGTACTCTATTGCATTGTGAGGACGGAGAGCTGGACTTGCCTGATTATACCCTGCGCTTCCATAAACCGGCGGATCGTCATCAATCGTAAAGTGAGGAACGAACATGGCCCGTACAACCCGCAGCAACCAAGAAGAAAAAAGGAATTGCTTTATCGCCCTGTTGAACCGCCCCTGGGTAACCAAGGCGGACGACCCGGAACTATACCAGAGCATTCGCAGCCATTACCAGGAATTAAGGGATTGGTTTCAAGAGTATTGCGGCTTTAGTTTGCTTTTGACCAGGCAACTGGTTCGGTTGGAGAAATTCCCCGGCCAATCCCACCACTGGATGGGACTGGCCTTATTAAGCGGACACCTGGATTATGCCCTCTTTACCTATTGTCTCTGGTACCTGGAAGGCAAGAATGAAACCGACCAGTTCCTCCTGACGGAAATGGTCGAAGAAATAAAAAATCACCTGGCCGGTTCCCAGACTGCGTTGGACTTTACCCAGTACCACCATCGTCAATCCATGTACCGGGCCCTTAAACAACTTAAGGAATTACGGGTGCTGGTAGCGGTAGACGGGGATGAGACGGAATGGGCCCGGGTGGGTAACGATAAGAATGTTCTCTACGAATGCTCTGCGTTATCCAGATATGTCCTGCGGCACTTTCCCCAGGATTTAACCCTTTATCAGACCCCGCCCGACTTAAGTGAACTAGCCTATCCTGATGATCAGGAAGGACATCTACGTCGGCGCCGTCACCGGGTTTATCGCCGCTTGTTGCAAGAGCCGGTGGTGCACGACTGGGAATGGAGCCAAGATGAACGTTATTATGTATTAACCCAGAGGCACACCATTCTGGAACACTTGTCGGCTCGTTTTGGTCTGGAGGGTCAACGTTACCGGGAAGGGCTCATCTTTTTTTATCCAGAATACTCCGCTGAGCTGGAACTTTTTCCTACGGCTAAAAACATCTCGGATCTGGCTTTACTCCTGGCGGGGGAAATTCGTCGACTGCAAGACCAGGCCAATACCGGTATTTACACCAATGAGCGCGGGTGTATCCCCCTCACCTTAGCAGAGTTAGAAGGTCTGCTGCTGCGCCTGCGGGAAAGACACAAATCTTTGTGGAGCCAGCAGCTTCGCCAGGCCAAAAGCAATGAACTGGCCCAGGAATTGCTGCATCATCTAACCAGTTGGGGCCTGGCCACTGTCAACCCGGAACAAATGATTTTACTCCACCCGGCTCTGGGCCGTTGGAATGGCAATTATTTCACAGGTGAGGATGAAGCATAATGCGCAATCGCTGGCAAATGAATTTGGCCGGTATCTTTAATTTTTGGTACTACACCGATGAAGTGCAATTTCATTTAAGGGATGGACGTTTGGTTCTACGAGGAGCTAACGGCTCCGGTAAGTCGGTCACCATGCAAAGTTTTTTACCGCTGGTACTGGATGGCAACAAACGGCCCTCCCGTCTTGATCCCTTTGGTTCTAGGGATCGAAAAATTGACTACTACCTGTTGCTGGAGCCGGACAGCGGTATTCAAGACCGGATTGGTTATCTTTATTTGGAATTCTACCACCCGGGTCAACAGCGTTACCTTACCATCGGCATTGGCTTACGAGCCCGCCGGAATGCCACCACCGGCTTCTGGGGCTTTGCCATCACGGATAACCGCCGCATCGGCAAGGATATTCTGCTCTATGAGAAAGACTATAGCCAGGGGCAGGAGCAAAAAATCCCCCTCACCCGTGCGAAGTTGGAGGATCTCCTTGGCGAGGGCGGTCAGGCGGTTACCGAGCAGGGCAAATACATGGAAATGGTCAATAAACTGCTCTTTGGCTACGGAGATTTACAGTCCTTCCAGGAACTGCTGGACCTGCTGATTCAACTGCGCAGTCCTAAGCTTTCCAAGGATTTCAAACCCACCACCATTTATGAAATCCTGAGTAACGCCTTGCCTCCCCTGCAGGATGACGAACTGCGCCCATTATCCGAAGTAATGGAAGATATGGACCAGATTAACGACCGGCTGGAGGAGGTTTACCTACACCGGCGAGAAGCGGAAAAACTCCAACAGGTTTACAACCGCTATAATAAATTTCTGCTTTACAACCAATCAGCCCAAGTCCTGCAGAGTAAAAAACAGCGGGACAACCAGCAGCACATTACCCGGGAACTGGCCACCAAACTGCAGGAAATCTCCCTCTCTTTACAGGAAAAGAATGCGCAGTTAAGCAAACAATCGACTAAGCTGTTGGAGGTTAAAGCCCGCCACGAACTCCTGACCGCCTCCGAAGCACTGGATACACGGCGCGAACTAACCAGACTACGGACGGAAAAAGAGAGAACCGATCACCAAAGCCGACGAGCCGGCCAGAGGCTGACCGACTGGCAAGGCAAGGAAAACGACTACCGCCGGGATCAGGAGAAATATGCTGCCCAAGCAACAACCTCTGCGGCCAGACAGCAAGAATCCCTTCGCGACCTGGAGGATACTGCCAGGGAATTTGATTTTACCCGACATGATGTTTATCATCGCCGCTGGGAGCGGGAGATTCCCGAAGAGTTTAACCAGTGGTCCACCTGGCAAAGGGACTTGGCTGAACAAGATGAGCGCATCAATCAGGCACTGGAGCTATCCCGTCGGGTAGACGGTAAAAAGATAGAGCGGGATCTGGCGGAGCGGCAAGTAGGCCAGTCTCGCCAGCGACGGGATGCTGCCGAAGACTCCTATCGCTTTGAAGAGGAAAACAGCGATTTGGTGCAAAAGGCCTATCAGGAGAAGATTTTTGCCTGGCGTAAAGAGCTGGCGGAACTTCGTTTTGAAAATGAAGAACTGTCAACCACGCTGCACCGTCTGTCCCTGTTCCCGGAAACCTCCTACGACTTCATTAAGGATCCTTTTCTAGCGGCCGCTAACCGTTGCTATTTGGCCTTGCAGCGACAAAAAGACCAGTGGGAGCAGCGGCGAGCGCAGCATCAGGAGGAAAAGGCCATACTGCAGCGTGCCTGGCAAGAATGGAAAAACCTCAAAGATCCTGAGCCACCCCGTTCCGAAGCCCGCGAACTGTCCCGCCGTCGGCATCAGGGCGGTGCTCCCCTTTATGCCCTTTGCGAGTTTCGGGAAGGAGTTGCCGAAGAGCAAAAAGCAGCCCTGGAAGCCGCCTTGCAGCAAAGCGGGCTACTGGATGCCTGGGTTAGTCCGAAGGGCTTACGTCTCCTGGACGCTGCAGAAGAAGAGGTGTGGCTTAACCCCAAGCCAATGTTTTTTGGCTACACCTTGGCAGAATACCTGCGCCCCACCCCTCCGGAGGATGGTTCTCTGTCGGCGGAAATCATTGATACCATTCTGCGCACCATCAGCC
>CAMKDG010000139.1 GCA_946411205.1 uncultured Desulfotomaculum sp. | reverse complement strand
AACCATTGATTGTTTGTTACGGGGAACTGCTGCAGATTTGATTTACCTCCCCTTCACCTATCAGATTGCTGAAGATTTAACCGTTATGCGCTGGTATCCCGCCTACCAACGCATCATAGCCACAAGTGGCCAAAGTGACTATCTTTATTGTGGCTTTAAGACCAGGTCTTTGGAAAATTACCCCTACCGTGAGGCTGTCGGCGATGTATTGGTAGAAAAATACGGTGAGGCCATCAGTAAATTTAAGAAACATCTGGATCAAACAAGCCAATCCCGCGAAGCAGCCGTCGTCCTAAGATGGGTAATCTGGTGCCTGCTCAAGGACAATCGCCTTAGCGAAGCGCAGACCTTGCTGCAAAAGGGCTACCAGGCCTATCCTTCCTACACGGATATTTATTATTTATACAGCTTGCTGTTCCAACAACGCGGTAGCAACGAAGAACTACGGGCAATCAATAACACCATTAAAACACTGGGCGATGCCGTGGCTTTTCCGGAATTTATTGCCATCAGATGACTCCCTGTGGGAGGTCCGTTAAAAGCAGACTTGTTGCCCTTAGGTTAAAAAATAAAAAACCAACTTACAATATGATGAATTCATACTAAGTTGGTTTATTTAATTTAGTATCTTCGTAAACGCTCAGACACTCTGGATACTCGTTACCGTAATAACACCTATGATTCTTGGTTAAACAACCATAAAAAATTTTTATCCCCTCAGGGTTGCTTTCAATCTTTTTGTATGAAGCAAGAGCTCCAGCGCCCGCAGAGCATCCTTCACCACAATATCTGCTGCATTAACAGCCTTTACAGAAGCCCCTTCTTCGCCAATAATGGCAATCCCCAAGGCAGCCTTCTTCAGCATCAAGCAGTCATTGACACCATTCCCCACAGCTGCTACCTGCTCAGCCCCTAGTGAGGTTATAAAATCTTCCTTCTCCTGTGCTCCTAAGGGATTTTGCAGAATCATAACCTGCCCATCCAATCCCTTACATTCTGCAGCAGCCAGCCCAAAGGTATCCGCGGTAATCACATAAATCTTTAGTTCCTTTGCTAAGAGATTTAGCCGTTCCATGACTCCTTCTGCCAGATGCCCATCCAAAGCGATGGTTCCGTTATAATCCAAAACCAAAGAATGAAGCGTTATTTCTCCCTGGCCGGGTATTTCCACAGAAATCATTGATACTCCCCCCATCTCATCGTAAATCACTAGCAAACCTTCACTACCTGGAATCAAGCAACCATAATAACACCATCATAAACATCTAGTGATCTCTCGTAAATAGTTTCTGTAAGATTTTTGGTGATAAAATTCCATTGAAAACCTCTGTTTTTTACCATCAATTTCAGAGGATATATTCATTGAAATTTTATATATCTGCTTTAACTTGCACTTAATAGGTTAGGCCGGAAATAAAGTCTTTGGTTTCTTGTTTTTGCGGATTTAAAAATAAGGTTTCTGTTTCTCCCACTTCGACTACCTGCCCGTCTAGTAGAAAAGTAGTAACATCGGCAACCCTTTTGGCCTGAAAGAGATTATGGGTCACTAGAATTATCGTCAGTTGTTTTGCCAATCCCTTCAATAACTCTTCAATCATCTGGGTGGCCGCCGGATCTAAATTAGAACAGGGTTCATCCAGCAATAGAACCTCCGGTGAGACTGCCAGCACACGGGCTATGGAAAGCCGTTGGATTTGACCACCGGATAATTCTTTAGCCGGGTTATTTAATTTATCCTTTACCTCTGCCCACAGTCCCGCTTGCCGTAAACACTTCTCACATAGTTCATTTAATGTTGTTTTGTTGCGTTCGCCAAAATAGCGAACACCAAAGAGGACATTTTCCTTAATACTTAAAGGGAGTGCCACCGGGGTTTGAAAAACCAGGCCAATTCTTCGTCTAATCAAAGAAGTGTCTCTGTGTTCGTAAATGTCCTCCCCATAGAGCTTCACCTTACCGCTGATCAGATAGCCCTTTTCCAATTCTAAGGTTCTGTTAAGACTCTTTAAGAGGGTTGTTTTGCCACAGCCCGACGGCCCAATAATGGCGTACAGTTTTCGTTCGTTAAAGGACAGCTGAATATCCTTTAATATCTGGCTGCTGCCAAACCGAACCTGTAAATTCTCTATTTGTAAGGACATCTTAAACTCACCTTCCGTTCCGATGTCTTAGCCACATGGCGATAATATTGAGGATCAGCAGCAAGGAAACCAGCACCAGAGCAGTTCCGTAGGCCTTATCCAAAGAAACTTGCTGACTGAATAAAATATAGAGATGATAGGGTAATGCCATGACCGGCTCCCATAAATTACCCGCTGATGGCGTCGCTATGGCAGCGGCAGTCACCATAATAGGAGCTGTGGCCCCGGCTGCATAACCCATAGCCAATAAAATCCCACCCAGGATACCCGCTGCTGCCTGGGGTAATAGTATCCGAATCAATAGATACCAGCGGGAAACTCCGAGGGAAAGCCCTACCATACGGTAGTGGTTATTGACCGCCAGCAAGGCATCCCTGGCTGTAACCACGATTACCGGAAAAACCATCATGCCCAAAGCCACCCCCCCTGCCAGCAGGGAGATACCAAAACCCAGGCGCACGACAAACAAAGCATAACAAAATAACCCCGTGACAATAGAGGGTAACCCAGCCATACACTGAACCGTCGTATTAATTACCTGACGCATACCCTCATGCCGGGCATATTCGGCCAGATAAACAGCCGTAGCAAGGGCGGGGAGAATAGCCGTAGCCACCGCCAGCAGTACCAGGCAAAGGGTTCCTTTAATGGCTGGGAGAATGCCCCCCTCTGCTCCCAGGGGCAATCCTTTAGGGGAAGCCAGGAGAAATTCAAGAGTAATGACGGAATGGCCTCGGTAAGCCAGGTAGCCGAGGATGCTTACAAGAACCAGCAGCAGCAATAACCCGGCGGACCAAAAAGCGATCAGCCAAAGGGTATCTAGCAAACGTCGCAGGAGCATGTTAACTCACCCCACTTCTGCGGTCCCGTCGAAACAGGGCTAACAAGAGGTTCATACCCAACACAAAGAGCAGCAGCACCAAACCAGCTGCAAACAGTCCTTGATAATGCAAACTGCCTACTTCTGAAGTACCCAGTTCTAAAGCGATGAGTGCCGGTAGCGGTTCTCCCTTACTAAACCAGGAAGTAGGCAGTACCATCGTATTGCCCGCTAACATTAACACGGCCATGGTCTCCCCCGCTGCCCTACCAAAACCCAGAATAATGGCTCCCAATAGCCCCCTTTTAGCCAGCGGCAAAAGAACACGTAAGGTTAGGTAAGGTTTAGAAACTCCCAAGGCCAAGGACACCTGCCGGTATTCCGGAGGTACCGCCCGCAGAGCTGACTCAGAAGTGCTAATAATATAAGGCAGCACCATAATGGTGAGTACCAAGGAGGCACAAAAGAGTGATTCACCACTGGCCATGGCAAAGTTAATCTCAAAAAACTTTACCAATACCGTAGCACCCAAAAAACCATAGACCACCGAAGGAATACCCGTTAACAGATTTAATACCGGTCTCAGGATGTTAGCCACCCCTTGAGGAGCAAACTCCGCCAAAAAAATAGCGCAACAAAGACCCAGGGGGACTGCCAGCAATAAGGCTCCCAGAGCGGTCCATAGAGTACTTAAAATCATGGTGCCAATCCCTAATTGCAGAGGTTCCGCTAAAGGATTCCAGTCGGTTCCCAGGATAAAAGCCAGCGGGCTCACCGCTGACCAAACCGGCCAACTTTCCAAGGTCATAAAGAGAAGTACCGAAATCAGCAGCAGAGTTGAACACCCGGCAACAAGCAAGCAAATAGTACCCATTCTTTCTTGCATCATTTCACACACCTATAAAATATCTATGGGTAGTTGAATAATTCAACTACCCACGTTCATTTCCCTATTTGGCAACAGGAACAAATCCCATCTCTTCGACTACTTTCAATCCCTTTTCGGAGAAGAGGTAATCTATGAATAACTGTTGTTTTTGATCCGGCTGTTCTTTGGTAACCAAAAGTAATGGGCGGGCAATCTTATATTGACCACTGGCAATATTTTCGTTGGTGGGAGTCACACCATCAATATTTAAGGCGGAAATTTTGCCTTCGTTCTGCTTTATCAAACCAGTGGATACATAGCCAATGGCATCGGCATTTTCAGCTACTTTACCAGCTAGGGCACCCATAGAAGGTAATTGAATGGCTTCTTTGGCTACCGGCGTCTTTTTCATCACCAGCTCGTCAAAGACCTGACTGGCACCACCACCAAGGTCACGAATGGCTAGTACGGTGGGGCGATTTGGCAATTTGGCATCCAACTCTTGCCAGGTTTTGATTTCCCCTGCAAAAATACGCTTTACTTCATCCGTTGTTAGGTTGGGTTTTACTTGTACAACCGGGTTTTGGGGATTAACAGCGATGGCTAAGGCATCAGAGCCTAATTTAATGATTTTGCCATTCGGCATTTTTGCTTTTTCCTCTTCCTTCATTTCCCGGGAAACCAAGCCGATGTTTACCGTGCCATCCAGGGCAGATTTAACACCAAAGCCCGAACCACCGGTGGAAACAAAGATAACAATGGGTTCTTCAGGTAATTTGGGATCTACTTTATTCCAAGTTTTATACTGTTCTGTAAAGTCATCAGCACATTTAGCAATAACCGGGGCCAAGGTACTGGACCCCCCCAGCTTAATCGATTGATCTTTGGCAGCGGTTTCCTTCGCTGGCTCCGAAGTAGGTGCCTTACTGCTCTGACCACAACCTGCCAATACCAGTAGTACCAATAGGCTAACTAGCAAGAACTTAAACTTCTTCATAAACAACCTCCTTTGCTTGTCTTTTCCACCAAAGGAAAAGCTTAACACTTTTTAAACAATAGCACACTTACTAGCAGATGTTAAATGAAAAAAAGTTATAGATCATTTTCTACTATTACTTTTATTACGTATACCATAATAATCTGCAAAATCCAGTTAGAAGTCGTCCCGTAGAGGAACCGGACGGCAACGCTTAGATTTAATGTCACGTTTTACGTGACCTTGGAATATTTTACGTATAGTAGTCAACCAACTGTAAAGAGCGTTATGAAAGGTAATCAAACATCCAAAGGAGAGATCATATGCCCTACAGTACACAGGCAGGAAAGGCGTGGATTGAGCGTCTCGCAAAAAGACTGATTAAAAAATGTCAAGATAATTCTATCTTAGACGTTGGTGCCGGCTCAGGAACCTATTCCGATCTATTAAGATCGAAATTACCGGGCACCGAATTTACGGCTTTGGAAGTGTGGGAACCCTATCTTTCCGAATTCCATTTGGAGAATAAATACAATGCTATTCTTCCTATTGATGTTCGGCAATTTACTCCTGATACAAAATATGGTATTACCCTTTTGGGAAACGTTTTAGAGTACATGAACAAAGAAGAAGCTGTTGAAGTTTATAGAAAACTAGTCGCTGCCAGCCATTTTGTTATACTTAGCATCCCCCTTATCCAGTACCCCCAAGACCCCAGTCGCGATAATCCCTATGAGAAACAGCAAAAGAGTGATTGGTCCCATGAAGAAGTTCTAGCCACCTTTGATAACCTTGTATTACACCGGCAAGAAAATGAAATCGGAATTTACATCGGAGTGAACCCACAGCTTCATTCTCTTCAGGAAGTCATTGAAGCAAACAAGCCTTCTATCGCGGTATACGGCATTTATCAAGATGAAGAAGAGGTCATCGAAAGGTTTTTAAATTCCGTTCAAACCGCTGATGAAATCGTTCTCTGCGATACAGGCTCGACCGATCACACTAATCAAATCATTAATCAATTTAAAGAAGATCATCCTCATGTCAATCTAAAAGTTTGCTCTATTTGCGTTTCCCCCTGGCGGTTTGATGACGCTAGAAATACGGCCCTTGCCTTGGTCAACCCAGACATAGACCTTTGCCTTTCTTTAGATATGGCTGAGTACCTCATGGAGGATTGGCAGGAGCATTTAATAGACCAGTGGGAGTTCGGCTATACCAAATATAGCCATCGATATAAAACCATTCTGCCAGGAGAAGATGACCTAGAAGATTGGCACCAGCAAATTCACATACGAACCGGCTATACCTGGAAACTGCCAATTCATGAAATAGTAGAATATAACAAGCAGGAAAAGGTAAAAAAACTGCCGGATTTTTGGGTCTATCAAAAACCGATTCAAGATAAGGTTCATGTAAATTATCTGCCCCTATTAGAACAATCCGTGAAGGAAAGGAAAGATGTTTGGCAATCCTGGAGCTCTCTGGCAGCTGAATACTTGTTGATTGGCAAACCTGAAGCAGCTTTACAGGCTCTCGATATCGCACTAACTCTCCATAACAGTGACAAAGCGTATCTTCATCAACAGAAATATCTTGTTTATAAAGCGCAAGCTCAAACTGACCTAGCCTTATTAAACCTAAATAATGCCATTATTCATAAGCCGGATCGTAGAGAACTCTATTTTGAAAAAGCTCTTTATTTGCACCAATTGGGTAGAAATATAGAAGCTTATTTTACTTTCCAAGAGTGCAAAAAATTAACCCATAAAGTGACTGATTATCATTATAACTCAGCGGCTTGGAATCAAGAATTTGATCAATGGAGCACCAAACTTCTGGAACTTGTAAAAAAAGAAGGGATACATTTTGAGTAAATTAAAAATCGCGGTTTACGCCATTTGTAAAAACGAAGAACATTTCGTTGACCGTTGGATGGATTCCATGCAGGATGCCGATCTGGTAATTGTTGCGGATACCGGTTCCACCGACCAGACCGTTGAAAAATTAAGAGCCAGGGGGGCCATTGTACATCAAACAAAAGTCGATCCCTGGCGATTCGATGTGGCAAGAAATATTTCCTTGCAGCTTGTTCCGGGCGATACCGATGTTTGTGTTTGCACCGATTTGGATGAGGTAATCGAACCCGGCTGGCGAGAAAAATTAGAAAAGGTTTGGACACCACAAACAACCCGCTTACAATATATGTTTACCAGTAATTTTAATCCAGATGGTTCCCGGGGCCTTACCTTTTGGAAAGAAAAAATTCATCGCAGACACGGCTTCAGATGGATCCACCCAGTTCATGAAGTGTTGGAATATTATGGAGAAGACCCTGCCCATGTTACCTGGGAGTCGAACATTCAAGTAAATCACCACCCTGATATTACTAAGTCCAGGGGCCAATATCTGCCTTTATTAGAGCTTTCCGCCCGGGAGGACCCGAATGATGACCGCAATATGCATTATCTAGGACGGGAATATATGTACTATGGCATGTGGGATAAATGCATTGCAACTTTGACAAAACATCTAACCATGCCGCAGGCCCAGTGGAAGGATGAGCGCTGCGCCTCCATGCGCTTTATCGCCAGAGCCTATCTGGCCAAAGGAAATCGCAAAGAGGCTAAGAGTTGGTTATATAAAGCCCTTGCCGAGGCACCCCATTTACGAGAGCCTCATGTAGAGTTAGCTAAACTCGCCTACCGGGAACAGGACTGGCCAACCGTCTATCATATGGCTGAGGAAACACTAAAAATAAAAGAACGGCCAACAAGTTATATTCATGAAGGCTTTGCCTGGGATGCTACTATTTACGATCTGGGAGCCTTAAGTTGCTACGAATTGGGCATGCTTGACAAATCCTATGAGTGGGCAAAAATTGCAATAGAAATGTCCCCCCATGACGAACGGTTAAAAAACAATTTGAAGATCATTAAATCCAAAAAAGAAGGGATTCCATGTGACTAGACTAAAATTTGCCGTTTACGCCATTTGTAAAAATGAAGAACATTTTGTTGACCGTTGGTTGGATTCGATGCAGGAAGCCGATATGATCGTTGTCACGGACACTGGTTCCACGGACAGCACGGTTGAAAAACTACGGGCCAGGGGTGCTATTGTCCATAGTGTAAAAGTCGATCCCTGGCGGTTCGATGTGGCAAGAAATATTTCCTTACATTTTGTTCCGGCCGACATGGATGTTTGTGTTTGCACAGACTTGGATGAAATCCTGGAACCTGGTTGGCGGAAAAAAATAGAAAAGGTTTGGACACCGCAAACGACCCAATTAAAATATAAATACACTTGGAGTTTTAATCCAGATGGTTCCCGGGGAGTAACCTTTTGGTATCAAAAAATTCATCGCAGGCACGGATTTCGCTGGGTTCATCCGGTCCATGAAATACTAAACTATTATGGATCAGAGCCTGTCTGTTGGGCCTGGGAAGAGACGATTCAGCTAAATCACTATCCAGATCCTGTTAAATCCAGGGGATCTTATCTCCCTTTGTTAAAACTGGCCGTTCAGGAGTCTCCGGATGATGATCGGGATATGCATTATCTCGGGCGGGAATATATGTACTACGGTAGATGGGATAAATGTATTGAAACTCTAAAAAAACACTTAGCCCTGCCCCAGTCCCAGTGGAAAGAGGAACGCTCCGCCTCTATGCGGTACATCGCCAAAGCCTATCAGGAAAAGGGAGATTACAGGGAATCTAAAAGCTGGTTCTATCGGGCCATTGCCGAGGCACCCCATTTACGGGAACCCTATGTGGAGTTAGCCAAACTTGCCTATACCAAACGTGACTGGCCAACCGTTTATCATATGGCGGAAGAAACCCTAAAGATAAAGGAACGATCGGATTGTTATGTCAATCAGGCTTTCGCCTGGGATGCTACGATTTATGATTTGGGAGCTTTAAGCTGCTATGAGTTGGGCATGTTTGAAAAATCCTATGCCTGGATCAAGCTCGCGGTAGAATTGTCTCCCCATGACGAGCG
>CAMKDG010000138.1 GCA_946411205.1 uncultured Desulfotomaculum sp. | reverse complement strand
GTTTTGACTAGTGTTTTTTCTGACAATTCATGCAAACGATGAAAAGATCTTGTCAGTGATTCTTGATAGTGATAGGATTAAAACTAGGTAAACTAAAATAGTATAATTAGTTTACTTGGCTATTTTTGACATGGCACAAACACCAAGGGGGGACGAGGATGAAGAAAAGACTCATCGTTGTCGGGCTGGTTTTGGTGGTGGCGTTGGCAGCCTATAGCTATTATCGTTTTTTTCCAACGGCCGAGCAACCGTTAACTGCCAGTGGCACCATCGAAGCCACCACAGTAGAGCTCAACGCCAAGTTACCGGGTACCTTAACACAGTTAAGTATCAAAGCCGGCCAACAAGTGGCTAAGGGTCAACTGGTTGGACAACTCATTAGAAATGATTTAGTGGCACAGAAAGAACGGGACGCCCTAGGGGTATTAAAAGCAGAAGCCCAGTTAAAGGATCTCACCTCGGGAGCAAGGGCTCAGGAAATTAAAGAGGCCACAGCAGTGGTCAACATTGCACTGGCCAATGTTGAGAAGGCGCAAACCGACTTCCAAAGGGGCGAGCAACTTCTCCAAGAAGGTGCCATTACCCAGGATTCCTATGAGAAATTAGCGACTGATTTGCAAGTAAAACAAAACCAAGTAGAGTCTGTCCGGGCCAAATTAAGTTTGCTCACAGAGGGGAGCCGTCCCGAGACCATTCGAGCGGCCCAAACGGAAGTAGAACGTAATAAAGCAGTGCTTAAGGCCTCCGAGGCATTGTTGGAAGATACTAAAATCATGTCTCCCATCAAGGGTACCGTGTTGTCCACCAACCGGGAACCTGGAGAATTTGTTCAGGCGGGTACGTCCTTAGCTACGGTGGCGGATTTACAAGATATGTGGATTCGCGTATATGTACCAACAGACGATTTGCCCCGGATAAAATTAAACCAATTGGTAGGCTGCACTGTCAGTGGCAGTGACCAGCATTACCAAGGGGTTATCGAAGAAATCGCCTCCCAGGGAGAGTTTACCCCGAAAACCATTCAAACCAAAAAGGAACGTACCAATATTGTCTACGGGGTAAAAATCAGGATAAACCAGCAAAACGGTACCCTAAAACCGGGTATGCCGGCGGATGTGATTTTTGAATAGAGGTGAGGTCAATGATTTTCACAGAGACCCTTACCAAAGGATTTGGCTCTATCACTGCGGTGGCAGGGGTATCCCTAGAGGTACAGCAGGGAGATATTTTTGGCCTAGTGGGACCGGATGGTGCCGGTAAAACCACCCTCATTAGGATGCTTTGTGGTCTGATTACGCCGGATAGCGGCAGTATTACAATGGTTGATGCTGCTGCCAGTGGTGCAAGCAACGCCTCCTTTGGCTATATGCCCCAAAAATTCAGTCTCTATGGAGATTTGACGGTAATGGAGAATATAAACTTTTTTGGAGCAATGTATGGCTTAAACGGCACCATCATTACCCAGCGGGCCGATGAGATATTGCAAATAACCAATCTCTTGCGGTTTAAACAGCGATTTGCGGATAATCTTTCCGGCGGCATGAAGCAAAAATTGGCACTTACCTGTGCCTTGCTGGCCAGACCCCGGTTGTTGGTACTGGACGAGCCTACCTTTGGTGTCGACCCGGAATCACGCAAGGAATTCTGGAAAATTCTCTATCAGTTAAACCAAGAGGGCATGACAATCCTCGTCTCAACCCCTTATATGGATGAAGCGGAGTTGTGTAAAAGGGTAGGTTTTATGAATAACGGCAGGCTAGTGGTGATGGATTCACCTAAAAATATGAAAAGTTGCTATCCCTATAAAATCTTAGAAATCAAATGTGCTTCCAGACACCCGGAAATTTTCCATGGGCTGCCGGAGGTTTTAGAGAGCAATTTTTATGGCGACAAATATCGAGTGGTCGTGCAGGAAGCAAAGACTGCCGAGGCGGCAGTGGTGGAGTTTCTCCAAGGCAGGAATATTCCATTGTACCTCCTGAAAGAAACAAAACCCACGATGGAAGATGTATTTGTAGCGTTGGCTGAAAAAGAGGTGGTAGAGTGGAGTATGTTGTCACAACCCGTGAGCTAACCCGCCGATTTGGTAATTTTACGGCGGTGGATCAGTTGAATTTAAGCATCGCTGCCGGGGAAATCTATGGTTTTCTGGGACCCAATGGGTCCGGTAAATCTACCACCATCCGCATGCTCTGCGGTATCTTGGAACCCTCCGCTGGTTCTGGGCAGGTGCTAGGGTACGATTTGGCTACCGAAGCGGAAAAGATTAAACCTCATATTGGTTATATGTCTCAAAAATTTAGTTTGTATGATGACTTGACGGTTTACGAAAACTTAGATTTTTATGCCGGAGTCTATAGTATACCTTACCGGGAGCGCAGGCACCGCATCGGGGAAATGATTGAGCTGGCTTCCCTTAGCGGCAGGGAGAAGGATTTGGTGGCTCACCTCAGTGTAGGTTGGAAGCAGCGGTTGGCCTTGGGGTGTTCTATCATTGCCAAGCCAGCGATCTTGTTTTTGGATGAACCCACCAGCGGTATCAGCCCCACCAGCCGCAAAATGTTTTTTACGATCATTCAGCGACTAGCCAACGAGGGTACCACCGTAATGGTTACCACCCATTTTATGGATGAGGCCGAACGATGCAGTAATATTGCTTTTATTTCTGAGGGCAGGTTAATAGCCAATGACACACCGGATCAGCTAAGAAATCAGGTGTTGTCTGGGGTACTGGTGGAAGTAGAGGTATTGGAACCCATGCAATGGCTAACCAAATTAGAAAATTTGCCCTATGTCAAGGAGTGTTCCCTGCACGGTTCGCTGTTACATGTGTTGCTGGAGGACGAAACTAAACTGGCAGACCTGAAGGCCTATACCCACAGTGAAGTAAACCCAATCACGCCTTCATTGGAGGATGTATTTATCACGCTGGCCAAAAGGGAAAGGGGTAGGGAGCATGAGTAGAATCCTGGCGGTGCTATATAAGGAGTTCCTGCAGATGAAGCGGGATAAGTTAACCATTGGTTTAATCTTCATGCTGCCCCTGGTGCAGCTATTGCTGTTTGGTTATGCCATCCAGACCGAGGTAAAGCACATTCCCACGGTGGTGTTTGACCAATCTTTATCAGCGGAAAGTAGGGAAATAACCAAAGCTTTCACGGCATCGGGTTATTTTGATGTGGTGGCAGCGGGCAGTAACTACCAGCAGGTTACACAGTTAATTGATCAAGGAACCGTGAAGGTCGGAATTATCTTCCCACCGGACTATGCTAAGCAGGTAAGGTCTGGGAATACTGCTGCGATCCAGGTGCTGGTGGATGCCACCGACAGTATGGTTTCCAATTCCGCCATTGCCACGGCTAACTCCATTGGTCTTTTAAAATCCCAACAGGTGCTGGCAGAAAAAGTGGGTCAGTTTAAAGCTCCCTATGATATCCGGGTGCGACCTTGGTATAATCCCGATGGCATCACAGCCTATTACATGGTGCCGGCCATTTTAGGAATTATTGTGACTATGACCATGGTTATGATGACTTCCATGGGCATTGTCCGGGAGCGTGAGCGGGGGACCTTAGAACAACTGATGGTGACCCCCATTAAGTCCTATGAACTGATGATTGGTAAAATAATTCCCTATATTGCTTTGGGTTACCTGCAAATTACGGTGGCCCTGTTGGTGGGCGCTATCGTTTTTGATGTACCCATCCGGGGCAGCTTGCTGGAACTTTATTTGTTAACCCTGTTCTTCATTACGGCCTCATTAGGCATTGGGGTGCTGATCTCCAACATTGCGAAAAATCAAATGCAAGCCATGCAGATGTCCTTTTTTATTCTTTTGCCTAGTATTTTGCTTTCCGGCTTTATGTTTCCCCGGGAGGCCATGCCGGTGTTTATTAAAGCCCTCAGTAACATCATTCCCCTAACCTTTTACCTGACGATCATCAGGGGCATAGTATTAAAGGGCATTGGTTTTGCCTATCTGGTACCGCAGGTGACAGCTCTATTAATATTTACGGTGGTCCTAATGGGCATTAGTATCATGAAGTTTAAGAAAAAAATTGCGTAAGTGTACAGGTGGTGAAAGGATGCAGACCAGAGATAAAATTATCCTGGGTTTTCGCAAATTGGCAGAAGAAAAGGGCTTTTACAGCGCCACCGTGGATGAATTGGCGGCCCGTCATAATATGAGCAAGCGTACCATTTACCGTTATTTTAAGAGTAAAGAGGAGATCATTGAAGCGGTGATGGATAGCTTCATGACGGCAGTTGAAGGGGAGATATTCAGTGCCTTAGGTAGGATAGAAAACCCCATCGAAAAACTAACCTTATTTATCCAGATCGTAACCCAAAAATTAAGAACCATCACACCGATACTCATCAGAGATTTGCCCAAACACTATCCCAAAATTTGGGACAAGGTAGAACAATTTCGCACGGAAAAACTTAACTACTTCACTGGTATCATGATAGAAGGTAGTCAACAGGGCTATTTAAAAGAAGAGATCAATCATACCGTGGTGACGGCCTCTTTGCTGGCCACTATGCGGGCCGTGGTTAACCCCACCTTCATTATGGAGAATAACTTAACTCCCGAGGAAACCTTCAAGACGGTAATGCACACTTTTTTATATGGCATCGTAGCAAAGGATCAGCCCTAATTTTCTTGTTTTTTAGATAGAATTAAATTGCCCTGGGTGTCCAGTTCAGCCAGGGTGATTTCCTTTTGGTAATCCATAATACCTTGCTTTTGTAATTCTTTCATTAACCAGGACTGATCGAGTTTAACATGGTGGAGGTTTCTTTCGATAATTGCTCCATCTATAATTAATGGCAAGGTTAACCCTTCATAGGTGGTTGGGATCATGAGGTCTCTGGGTTCCAGGGGACGGTACTGTGATTTGGGGAACGCGGATAAAGTGCCCTGGGGTTCAAAAATGGCAAATTCCACATCATTGATCTTATCGAAGCCTTTTTGTCTTAATAACCCCATAAATTGGTTCATGCTTAAACCGGCTTTTTTAAGAGCGCTCATATCGATTTGCCCGTTCTGTAGAACAATGGTTGGCGTATGTTCCAAAATGGGTGTAAGTTTATCAATAAGTGATAAGCGAGAGGTTGTGTAAATGAGCAGGCTGATTAAACCAACACCGAATACTGAATGACTAATAACCCTGGTGGCCAATGTTTCGGAAGCCACGGTTGACAGCAAGATAATTCCGGCAATCTCATAGGAGGTCATTTCGGCAATAGCCTTTCTTGAAAGCGTTCTAGCTGCTAGAAAAGTAAAGATATAGATAATCAATACGCGAATGGCGTAGATCAAAAAATCAGTCATCTTCTATACTCCTCTAAAACCTGAAAATACACGACCGGTTAAAGAATTGGCTTGTTGTTTTAATATTCCCAGTGGTTCTACAACTCGGGGATTCTTATATTTGATTAGCACTTCTATTTGACTCATGGTTATATCGATTTTTTCTACTTCTTCGGCCCCGTCATGAATTAGACCAATGATTCTTTTTTGTTGCCATAGCGTGTGTAAATTTTTCATATGTTCCGAAGCCTTTGTCCAGTCCTTTGCCGCAACGCTTTCCTCAATAGCTGTAATTTTTCCGATGATTTGCTCCTTGGACATGGAGTTTGTATTAAACAGCAATACCATTGCTGTAAACATCACGATCCAGCATAACATCAGCCAGAAGCGGTTATCCATACGATCAAACATTTACATCACCCAGGACATAGTATGATAGTTTATCCCTTGATATATTCACCAGACAAGGCATTGATTTCCTAATTGCGCAAAGCAGAGGAAGGTTGCAGGATATTTTTGCTAACAATGGTAGTCCAAAATGTCAAAAAAGAATATAATTAGAAGAGATAGTAACGAATGGGCTGAATAGCCATTCGTACCTGACTACTTGTATTTTTGTAAACTGCCCTGTGAGGGCTATTTCTTTTTACTCCGTCAGGACAAGCAAGCCATGTTTTTCTAAGGGGGATTCTATGAAGCAACTGAAGGGATTAGTCATCCCTCTGGTAATTTTGTTACTTTGGATGGCCGGGTCAGCCACCGGAATGATTAACCAATACATCATCCCGCCACCCGCAAAGGTGTTGCAAACCGCCATTGATCTAACTACCAGCGGAATTTTGTTGAAACATATTGCTATTAGCCTATACCGGGTTTTTGCAGGTTTCTTTTTGACCGTTCTCTTTGCCTTTCCCTTGGCGGTGTTGGTAGGGATGAACCGGAATTTGGAACCCTACATTGAACCAGTACTTGATTTTTTGGGTCACATACCACCGATTGCCTGTATTCCCATGCTTATCCTTTGGTTTGGTATTGGGGAAACTTCTAAATTGGCGGTCATTATCTTGGCTACTTTTTTCCCTGTCTTTTTAAATACTCTAAGCGGTATTTTAAGCTGCAGCAAACAACTGCTGGAGGTAGGGGAAGTGTTTGGCTTTCGGGCCAGGGATAAATTTTGGCGCATCATTATGCCAGCGGCTTTACCTTCCATTATTGTCGGCTTTCGACTGGGGCTGGGTTATAGCTGGCGCTCCCTAATCGGTGCTGAATTAATTGCCGCCGCTTCGGGTATCGGCTATATGATTATTGATGCTGAGCAGCTTTCCCGGCCGGATATTATTATTGTGGGTATTTTAACCATTGGATTTTTTGGTTACATCATTGACTATTGTTTCTTTAAACTATCCAACCGCTTACTGCCCTGGGTCGGGGAAAGGGTGAACTATGGCCGGAGTTAGAATTGAACAACTTTCTAAATACTACACGATTCATCATGAGCAAATACAAGCCCTGGCGGAGATTAATTTAACCATCCCGGACGGCAGCTTTGTTACCCTGGTGGGGAAGAGTGGCTGTGGCAAAACGACCCTGTTGCGGTTGCTGTGCGGCTTGGAGCAGCCCAGTCGGGGTCAGATCACTTTTTTAGACCAGCAGCAACAGGTGGTTCCAGGCAAAGGAAGGGTCAGTATTGTTTTTCAAGAACCCCGGTTAATGCCTTGGCTAACGGTGGAACAAAACATGGCCTTGCCTTTATTTAAAGAAAAGGACCGGGAACGGGTTAACCAAACCGTGGCTCATTTTTTAGACTTGTTAGGATTAAAGAAATTCAAGGATGCTTACCCAGCCCAAATATCCGGCGGGATGGCCCAAAGGGTAGCCCTGGGTCGCACTCTGTGTTACGATCCGGACGTTATCTTAATGGATGAGCCCCTGGGAGCACTGGATGCCTTCACCAGAAAAAATCTGCAAGCAGAGTTAGTGGATATTTTTCAAACCCAGAAAAAAACCATTGTTTTTGTTACGCATGATGTAGATGAAGCGGTATTTCTGGGCCAACGGGTGGTGATTTTGGAGGGTGGTAAAATTTTGGAGGACGTGGCGGTATCCCTGAGCTATCCCCGGAATTCTTTACAGCCGGAATTTTTCCAAATTAGAGAAAAGATTTTAACTGTGGTGATGGGCGAGAAGCCCACTAGGATAGGAGGTTATTCACAATGAAAAGAATCTTGAGCCTGATGATCTTGGTTGTTTTGTCCAGCCTGTTGCTAGCCGGTTGTGGCGAAAAGAAAAGTGAACCCCAACCCCAAAAGGAAGAAGCAAAAGCCCCTCAGGTGACAAGCCTAAAAATTTCCTATGTTAAGCTGCCCTTAAATGTACCTTCCATTGTTGAAAAGAAACGGAACCTATTTGAAGAAGAATTTACCAAGGATGGCATCCAAGTGACTTTCCCGGAAATTACTGAAGGACCGAAAATGACGGCAGCACTGGCTGCTGGCTCTTTGGATTTCTGCAATGCACTGGGTGGCACTTCGGCCATTTTAGCTGCGGCCAATGGTGTTGATCTCAAAATTATTGGCATGTATAGCCGAGCACCGAAGGCCTTTACCATTATGGCTAAGGACCCGAAAATTAAGTCGGTAGCCGATCTTAAGGGCAAAAAAGTGGCTGGCCCGAAAGGAACCATTCTGCATCAATTATTGCTAGCCAGTCTGCAGCAAAATAATCTAAAGACCGATGAGGTAGAATATATTAATATGCCCATCCCCTCGGCGGTGTCCGCCATGCAGGCAGGTAACGTGGATGCTGCACTGATTGCCGGACCGGCTGTACCCCAAGCCCTGGGGAGCGGTGCCCGCATTCTCACTACCGGGGAAGGTCTTTTAGATGCAACCATTGTTATTGCTGTATCCGGTGATTTTCTCAAAAATCATCCGGATCTAGTCAAACGCTACCTGCAGGTGCATCAGGCCAGTCTGCAGTATATGCAAGAAAAACCGGAAGAGGTATACCAGTTGGCTGCAGAGGAAACGGGTATTTCCTTAGCCGAAGTGAGACAAATGGTTGGCTGGTATGACTTCAACCCTGCCATTACGGATAAAGATCTAGTCGACCTGGAAAAAACCCAAGAATTCCTTCTGCAGAATGATATGTTAACCAATAAAATAGATATCAAGAAGCTGATTGCAGATATTTAGGATAAAAATAGAAAAAACCGGCCTTGCGTAAGGGCCGGTTTTTTCTATGCTAATTAAAGAATACCTTTAGCAACAATACTTAGTTTTTCGGACATTCTAGCGTTGTCTTCAATGGCTTTAGCAATATACTGAGAGGCCTCAGATTGACCTTCACTTATTTCAGTGGTTTGTTCTATGAATTCCATTAGTCTGCCGGTGTTATCCCGTATTTCCTTAACAATGTCCCCAATATCTTTAACGGAAACAGCACTTCTGTCGGATAATTTTCTGATCTCATCAGCAACAACATGAAAGCCTCGTCCAGCCTCACCTGCTCTGGCAGCTTCTATGGCAGCATTTAAACCTAATAATTTCGTCTGTCCGGCAATATCCCGGATAAATTTCAGTATTTCA
>CAMKDG010000137.1 GCA_946411205.1 uncultured Desulfotomaculum sp. | reverse complement strand
GCCAATACCACAGCCGAATTCGAATATTTCCGCAAACAAAAATTACCTCATGATGGAAATTTTGCTGAAAAGGATCATTTGTTATCCGGTGATTTCTCCGAATTCAATCAAGTTAGTCAAGAATTTTTCGCAGAACTACCCTTTTGTGAATTAATTAGCGCCAGAATTGTAGAATATGATGAATTTCTCAACCGTAATCAACCTTGCGTACCGATTCCCTTTGAAGAAAAAGAATTTACCAAAATTGAAGAAAAAATGATTATCTCCCTTGTTTTAAAGGTACTACAAAATCAAGATGTTCTGATTGGTATCTAATCGAATGATATGTCACGTATTACACTCAGTCCTGGTGGTCTCCAACACCAGGGCTTTTTTTTGTAAAGAGAAATGTTTTAATGCATGGTATGAAAAAACTGGTAAACATGTTACTAATTAAATGTTTTTCCATAAAAAATATTTTGCGCCAAAATTTGTAACATGGTTCTATTTTTTTGCATACCATGCATTAAAACTTGAGAGGAGGATATTTATGGATCGTTGCTGCCCACCTTTTAAATGTTCAGAAATAGTTACAGGAGGTACTCAATGTGAGTGCCCCAGCACTACAGTGCCGATCGTGGGTATTACCACCGGCCCCACAGTTAGAATTCCTGTTGTACTAGCCGAATTACAACTACAGATCAATCTCGATTCAACCATTACTTTGCCTGAGCCAGCCTTGGAAATCAAAGATATTAAAAAGCGGGTAAAAGTAACCCAGTGCCTGCTGCTGCAAGATCCTTTTGCGGTCAGTGGTCCAACAATGCTCTCTATCAAAGGATTCATAAGAAAAAACATTGACTATTCAACACGTCTTTGTTCCAACAGGGAAGGAGTTTGCGGTGATATTCGCCACTGTACCGTGGATGTACCTTTTAAATGTATGACTGCCGTAGTATTTAACGGCTCTTCCCCAGTTTCTTTATTAGCGAATACCACGAATGAGTTTACCTTCTTCAGAAAACAGCCTTTACACGGACCCGGTTTTTCTGATAAAGATCACTTATTATCCAGCGATTTTTCTGAAATCAACCAAGTCAGCCAAGAATTCTTTAACGAGCTTCCTTTCTGTGAACTAATTAGTGCCAGAATTGTAGAATATGATGAGTTTCTCAACCGTAAGCGTCCCTGTGGCGTAAATCTTCCCTTTGAAGAAGGGGAATTTAGACAGGTGGAAGAAAAAGCGGTGCTTCAACTGGTTCTTAAAATTTTACAAAACCAGCAAGTAGTATTACCGATCCCTTAAGATTAGGCCTTAAACCTTATATTTTTTCGCCAAATTATAACCTCCTGACCATAATAGTTACTCGGAGTCATTCTTCGGGTAACTATTATTCTTATTCTCAGACAGATAGTTCTTGTACTCCCATGGTAACAAAACGAACCTATAAAAATATGATATTTAAAGTGGATTTATTCCAATAAATCGACACCATTTATTAAGAAAGGGAGGCACGAAGAATTTATGAACCGGGATGAATTTAAACATTATGTCAAAAATATGGTAGACTCAATGATGCAAAAAATTCCCACGTATGGCGGTCAGGACTTTCCCGTTGAGTCGCCAGAGGATTTTTTAGGACAAATGCCCACTGGTCTTCCCAATGAGATCGTTGATGAGCTCTATGATGATATTGCGGAAGATTTGGCCAAACTGCAAAAAAAATTTAATCTGGGTAATGGCCTAGAGAATTTAGAAGACATAATGAATTGGGCTGGGGGTGACTCCGCCTGTGGCTGTGTAGGGAAGTGGGATAGCAGCTGTGGTTGTGAGGGTGATGCAAGTCACGATTGCAAGGATAATCCCTGGGGATCAAAGCCCCATTGTAAACCAGATCATTGTAAACCCAATCATCAATGCCCGCCTGTTCAGGACGACAGGTGGCTCAAATGTTTTGTTTTTGTTTGTATTAAGCTTAAGGTTATTCTCTGTCTACTAAAACATGGTAAATTCGGACTTAAGGAAATTAAACGGGAAATTTGTTTAATTGAAAAAGCCATCTTTAGCCCCACCTTTGGTTTGCAGGAGATTAAGCGGGAAGTCAGGAACCTCGAGCAAGGTGTTTTTAGTCCTACCTTTGGCTTACAGGAAATTAAATCTGAAGTATCTGTCATTGAGTCTGCTGTACTCAGTGCTACCTTTGGCTTACAAGAAATCAAGTCTGAAGTATCAGAAATATTATCAATGATCAGCAATCTAGATATTGTCTGCCCCACTACGCTGCTTTCGGATATCAAGTCTGAAGTCTCCGCCATTGAGTCCGCCGTATTCAGTTCTACCTTTGGCCTACAAGAAATTAAATCCGAAGTTTCTGCCATTGAAAGTGCTGTATTTAATGCCACCTTTGGTTTACAAGAAATTAAGTCTGAAGTATCCGAGATATTATCGATGATCAGCAATCTAGATATTGTCTGCCCCACTACGCTGCTTTCGGATATCAAATCTGAAGTCTCCGCTATTGAGTCCGCCGTATTCAGTTCTACCTTTGGCCTACAGGAAATTAAATCCGAAGTTTCCGCCATTGAAAGTGCTGTCTTAAACCCCCTCTTCGGTCTGCCGGAAATCAAGTCAGAAATCTCCCTCATCCAAAACATGGTAGGTGGTATCCTAACCGAAATTAATAACCCAACCTTCGGTTTGGTGGAAATCAAGTCCGAAGTCTCGGAGATCCTGGCCTTAACCACTGAAATCAGACAAATTACCCTGGATAGCATTCTGCTTCTGCTAAGTGAAACCTTTGGACTCAGTGAGATTAAAGCTGAAATTTCGGCCGTTGAAGGGGCCGTCTTTAGCTCTACCTTTGGTTTACAGGAAATTAAGTCAGAGGTATCTCAGTTAGTATTTGAATTCGAGCAGTTCAGTTCCCGAGGTGCTGCCCAGAACCTGACCACGGGACCTTTCCTACAGACTGATTTGGAAGTTAGCTTGGAAATCAAAGCATATAATGCAACCGGAACAGCCCAGAGTGTCACCTTCACTGTCAGAGCTATTGATAATGATTCACCTTGTCCCGGTGGCACGATACTGGCAACCGTGGGATTCCCCAATATCCCCAGTTGTTGTGCCAGTTCCGAAATAGTAAACATCTCAAGTCATGTCGGAAGCACCATCATCAATGCCCAAACCAGTTCTACCTTTGGTCTTTTCTTATATGCTACAACTGGCTCGCCTGGATTAGAAACAAAATATACACAATTTCTCTCTGCAGACTTCCTACCACTGGGCACCTTCTGTGCTGGCTAATCATCTCCTCTGCCGGTAACCTATGGTTACCGGTTTTTTTATCTCTATATCTGCCACTGCAGTAACATTCATCATATTTTTACATATTATGTAATAAAATTAGGATTTATAAGGAGGTTTTAACAACATGTGGAACTGGGACGAAATTAATCCCTGGAAACCTGGCCAAAAACATCATCATGAACACCAATGTGATGATTTCTTTAAGGATGACCATTGCAAGGATCCCTGTAAAGATCATTGTAAAGACCCTTGTAAAGATTGCCATCAGTGTGGTCATGATACAGAGCTGTTGATGAAAATTATCAAGGTATTATGTATCCTAAAAAAAGAAATCGGCAAATGTGAGCAGCTTCTCTGTCACCCCCAATTTGGCCTTAGAGAAATCAAATGTGAAATCAGAAACATTGAAAATGCAATTTTTAGCCCCACCTTTGGCTTAGAAGAAATTAAATTCGAAGTTTCAGAAATCCTGGATATTGTAAGAGATATTGACATTGAGATCCCCATTACACTGCTGAACGATATCAAGTCCGAAGTATCTGCCATTGAATCCGCTGTTTTTAGTCCCACTTTTGGCCTGGAAGAAATTAAATCCGAGGTATCTAATATTGAAACCATCGTAGCCGGCATTGATGATATGCTGAATAATCCCACCTTCGGCTTGGTTGAAATTAAATCTGAGATCAGTTTAATTCTTGCCAACCAGGGTTTTGCCAATCTTTTTACCACCGGTCCCTTCCTGGTAGATTGCATCGAGCAAACGATTCTCTTAAAGGCATTAAATAACACCGACAGTCCCCAAACTGTGACCTTCAACATACGAACGGTAGGACCGGGTTGTTCTGTTGCCAGGGCAAGTGCTACCATCAACATTAACACCCCTTGCTGTATCCTCGATGATACTGTTACCATTCCTGGCACCGGACGCCGAAACATAGAAATTAGAGCTATCCTCAGTGATCCCAGGGTGCAGGTTTATGCAGCCACGCAAGACTGTGCTCTTAACAAGGTTAACGAATTTAAGTCTGCAGAATGGGTCCCTGTGGCCACTTTCCCTTGTTTATAAAAAAATAGGTGACTTCGGTTGCCGGCTTCTTTATCAATTTTTAAGACTCCACCTGTTAAAAGGTGGATTTTTTCTGCTTCAGGTGGGTTAGTCCCCACCTGAAGTGATGTCAGTTCTAGTTGAACAAGTTCACGTTCACCCCCTCCTCCACTTCGACATATGATGGTATATAACTTTCTTAGGAGGAGTACCATGATCTCCCTTTGCATGATCGTTAAAAACGAGGCAAGAAATTTAGCCCGGTGCCTGAATAGTGCCAAAGACTGTGTAGATGAAATCATTGTCGTCGATACCGGCTCGGAAGATCATACCATCACTATAGCAGAACAGTTTGGAGCAAAAATATTTCATTATCAGTGGCAGGAAGACTTTGCCGCTGCCCGTAACCACAGTCTGGACCAGGCAACCGGTGATTGGGTTCTGTATTTAGATGCCGATGAGGAACTGGAAGCTAATTGCAGTGAACGTCTCCGATCACTAACCCAAAGACCAGACGTAGAGGCCTATATATTTCAAATTATCAACCTAACAGACGGCAATGATCCTTTAAAGCATGTAAATGTACGGATGTTTAGAAACAACCCCTCCTATCGCTTCGCTGGCAAGCTACATGAGCAAATTATCAGTGCCATTACCCCCCAGGCCACCGGTAATCCGGTGGTCAACTGCGGTATTAATATCCTTCATTATGGCTATTTGACTACGGAATTTCTAGCCAAAAACAAAGCTCAGCGCAATCATAAAATTAACACCAAGCTGGTGGCAGAAGATCCTAACAACCCCTTTTACTTATATAGCCTGGGAGGTTCCTGTGTTAATCTGAATGATCCGGAAGGGGCGGTAGCATATTACCGCAAAGCACTACAGCATGTAAACCTAAGAGCCATGTATGCTCCCAGTATTTTTGTTTCTTTAATCTCCTGTCTGTTAAAAATGGGTAGGTTAGACGAGGCCGTGGAGTATTTAGAACAGTGCAAAATTCACTACCCGGATTATGTAGACATTCATTTCATTGAAGGAGAGCTCTTTTACCAGCTAGGCAATAGCAAACGAGCCAAGGGCTGTTTTACCCGATGTCTGGAACTGGGCGAGCAAAATAAAGGCCGTTATACCTCCCGGACCGGTGTGGGAAGCTTCCTGCCGCATGCCAAACTGGCCGAAATTTATCAACGGGAAGGGTCTTACCAAAAGGCTCTGCAACACCAAATCCAAGTGATCAAGGGCAAAAATAATGATATGAAGCATTATATTCAATTGGCTCATATCTTGAAAGATTCCCTTACAGATGGGCAACAGGTTTATGCAGTTTTAAGAAGTAATATCAGGCACGCCAACAAAGCAACCGAACAACTAATGCTCTCCCGGATGCTTTATGAAATAGAGGAATATGAACTGGCCTCTCAGTTGTTAGATAACCTGCCGGGAGAAAGGCCAGACCTGGCTCAATATAAAAGTAGAGCCTTGCTAAAAACAGGACGCTTTGCTGAAGCCTATGAGGCGTTAAAACAAATCCCTGATTTGGGCTTACAACAAACAATTCTGCAAGAACTGGTGTTTTCCCTCTGGACGGCATCTCCGGTAAAGGATGCCTCTCCCTATCTTACCATAGGCTCTGGATTGGACGAGGAACTGCTTCATTATCTGCAAACTATCAATGATATTGTGATGGATCGAACCCCAGCTTGCCAAATTAGTCATCATAACTATTATTTTAACGAAATAGTAAATGGCCTGTTAGCCCAGAAAAGTTTTACATTCGTTTCTAAACTGCTCGCTGCTTGCGATCTACATTCTGTTGAGAGCCAAATACCTTTCTTGGTCGCAGAACCAGAACATGACGGTAGGTTTGAACTGGCTGCCAGACTGACTCTGGGTGATATGAGAAAGGGCTATCAGGATTCGGATCACGCTTACGCCTTAGCACGATATTTTTATAGCAATCACCAATACACCTCTGCTCAGTCCGCAATATTACAAGCTTTAGAAGTAATGCCAAGCCAAATCCGTTATCAAGAACTATTACAAAAGATCTACCTGCAGCAAACTCTGATCATGGTTCAAGAGGCATTGAAACACTATCCCGAAAATCCGGAATTTAACTGCCGGTTACTGGAATTACAAATGAAATTAAGGAAGAACACTCAGCTGAAAGGGGTTCATTAAATTGCCCACCATCAGCCTTTGTATCATTGCTAAAAATGAAGAAAAAAATATAGAGCGCTGTCTAAAAAGTGCCCAGCCCTACGTGGATCAAATTGTGGTAGTGGATACCGGTTCTACAGATTTCACCGTAGAAATTGCCGAAGAATTAGGTGCAGAAGTCTATCATCACCTCTGGCAGGATGATTTTTCCCTGGCCCGTAACAAATCCCTGGAACAAGCTACCGGCGATTGGATTTTGTTTCTGGACTGTGATGAAGAATTAGACACAGCAACCGCCTCTGCATTAAAGAAAGCTGTACAACATGAAAAATATACCGGTTATTGGGTAAAAATTATTAATATGTTTAACAATCGTCCCGCTACCAGCTTTCAAGGCTTTCGCCTGTTTCGCAACGCTCCCTGTCATCGCTTTGAATGTCCCATTCATGAGCAGATTTTACCTGCCGTGATTCGTCACTCATCCCAGGAAGACATTGGTCACTCTACCATAACCATTTATCATCACGGCTATGAAAATGACGATACCATCTATAAAAATAAGATCGAACGAAACCTGAAAATACTCCACAAGGCCATGAAGAACTATGGTGACACCAGCTTTCTCCCCTTTTATATTGCTGTGGAACATCAAAAACTGGGGGAGCACCAAAAAGCTCTGGAATTTTACCAGCAATCACTATCCAAAACTGATTTAAAGGAATCGTATGCCCCGGCTATGATTCGCAGTATGGTTCATTGTCATACCGTTTTAAAGCAGTATCAACAAGGTCTGGATCTAGCCAATCAATTCCTTCAAGTATACCCAGATTATACCGACCTCGTTTATCTAAAGGGCATTATTTATCAGCAGTCTGACAGATTTACCGATGCTTTGTCTTGTTTCAATCAATGTCTGGCAATGGGTCCCCCACCAATCCATTTGTTTTCGGTTCAGAGTGTTGCCCAAGAGTTGCCCCTGAGCACCATTCAGCAGATTCTGGAGAGTTTGCTGCAAGAAACTGCTGAGCTGGTAAAGGCAGGACAAAAAACCCAAGCATTTACAGCGATAAATAACGTCTTTGATCAACTGAAAAAGACACCATTTGAAGAGACCTATAATAAAATGATACAAACGATGATGATTTACTTTCCAGGTGCCCAATAAATAATATGGGAAGAAGGAGCAGTTTCCCCAGGACTGCTCCTTCTTCTTGTTTAAAAAACTTTTTCATTTTTGCTAGAGCCAATTGGGGTATGGAAATTTTATCTGCTTATGAAACCAGCCTATTCTTTCAGGTAATTTTAAAAAATAGAAGCATATAGTGAATTATACCCTAATGCAAAATCGGGGGGATTGAGGATGTATTTAATCAATCAACTGAGAACTAAGGAGTTTCACTGGCGTTTGGCTCGTTTCAAATATATCCAAAAGCAACGCCTGCAAACGATATCGAATTGCCCACCTAAGCAACCCCTCCATGTGGTGTATCTACTGGGACACGTTAGTGTCTGCGGCGGGGTCAAGGTCCTCTTTGAGCATGCCAACGAGTTGGTCAAACAAGGCCTGCGGGTAAGCCTATTATCCCACTTCCCTCAGCCAGATTGGTTTTCTATTACGGCAGATTATCTTCAAGTACCCTTTGGGATCGAACTAGCCCGGGGAATTCCCCATGATACCGACGTACTTGTGGCCACTTACTGGGATCAACTTAGTGCCTGTGTGGAGGCTTGTATTGCGCCGGTGGTCTATTTCGAGCAAGGTGATTTCCATCTGTGGGATTGGGCTACCGTTGATACAGCCAAAAAAGAGTTAATCTATCGACTTTATCAATTGCCCTCCCATATCATTACCTGTTCAGAAACCGGAGCAAAAAAGATTCAAGAAATTTTTCACCGGGAAGCTCTGGTTTTTCACAATGCCTTAAATGATCAAATATTTTTTCCGAAGGAGTCTGACTCCGGTGATTCTTATGTGCTGGGAGTAGGCAGTGAACATACCTCCTTCAAACGTATCCCAGACATTTGGCAGGCCTGCCAATTAGTCCGGAATAAAGGATATAACGTTCAGTTTAAGTGGGTAACCCAGCACCCCCCTTTGAACTCTCTGGGAGAAGTGGTAGTAAATCCTTCCCAACCCCAGCTAGGAGAGGAATACCGTCAAGGACGAATTTATGTCTGTGCCTCGGAATATGAGACCTTCCCCCTGCCTCCCCTGGAAGCGATGGCCTGCGGTACACCGGTTATTACCACACCGAACGATGGAGTTAAGGCCTACGGACTGGATGGCGAGAACTGTTTATTCTTTCAGACAGGCAACACCACTGCCCTGGCAGAGAAAATCATCTTGCTCTTGGAAAATCAGGAACTTTACCAGCACCTGCAGCAACAAGGCTATCAAACTGCGGCTGGGTTTAAATGGAGTCTCATTATTCCTCAATTGCGAAGTTTTTATGAAAAAGTTGCTCAATATGAACCGGTAGCCACCAACAGTCCCTCCGACTGGGCTAAACTGATTCCTGAGGAATTTAGTCAGGAGAACCAACAAACCTTTG
>CAMKDG010000136.1 GCA_946411205.1 uncultured Desulfotomaculum sp. | reverse complement strand
TTGGCATCTTAATCGTGGCTATGTTGTCGCATAATAGAAAGAAGTAGACCTCCCTGAGCCCACAAGCAAACGGGAGGTCTACTCTCTCTTTTGAAGTAACCCTGAGCCAGCCCTTTAGAGGGCAGTTGTTGTACTTTGACTGTAGGTGTTCGCAGCACCTACAGTCTTTTATTTTGTAGTTTACGCTATTCAACCTAGATTTATAATATCACAACCTAGATTGAGTTTCCAGTTACTTGTTGTGTGTTTTCACTAAGAACTTATCCACTTTGCCATTAATATCAATACAGGTCCACTCAATCTCTTTTTCTTTCATTTTCGGAATAAGTCTGGCCGGATAGTAGCCCAGTTGGTAAGGAATTCTTGTTTCCAGAGCATCATATTGACAGGCCTTGACACAAGCCATGCAATCCCAGCAATCTCTTTTGGAGCGACAAAAGGCTTTCTTCTCTTCGTTTAATTCCATCAAGTCTCCGGGGCAAACTTCTTCACACTTGCCACAACCTCTGCATTTATCCTGATATACTACTGGCGGCATATCGAAAACCTCCTATTCCTTAAGCTTTTAAGCGGTCGCCTGGGATAATCTGTTCGTAGGGGCGGGTAAACATTTCCACTTCTCCGGTTGTCGGATTATAGCGGGAGTTGACAAAGCAATCAAACTTCTGATCATTTTTCTCAGGAAAGTCCGCACGGGTCTGCCAACCTGGCCATCTGGTTTCTTCACGGTACATTAAGTGGTGAATTAATACTTCAGCTACATCTAATCGATCAATTATTTCGTGAGCTTCCATTAATTCGTGTAGGTCGGAAGCAATGAGATACTTCACCTGATCTTTCATGATTTTTAAGTGCCGCAAGGCATATTGCAGTCCTTCTTTGTTCATTCTAAAGAATTGGTGTACACCACCGGCATATTCATCCATCAGTCGCTGCAATCTTTCTTCCATTTCCCGCGGTGTCACACCATCCCCAACCAGTAGCTGGCGGAAGCCGGGAGCATAAACTCGCTCTTTTTCCTGGGCAATCTGCTCTTCGTTGATAGAAGCCAATTCTGTAGCAGCCACATATTCAACTGCAGCTTTGGCAGACAGCAGGCCTTCAGCGGCACAGCCGCCTACAAATTTATTGGGAGTACCGCCAGCTACATCACCGCAGGCAAATAAACCCGGTAAGGTGGTAGATCTTTTGACATCAACCCAGTAACCACTGGCTGTGTGCCCACCCACAATATAGGGGTCAGAACCGTAGATCTCGATCGGATCTTTCTGTAAATCTTGGGCCCGGCTAGCCAGGAACAGCACATAGCTCGGACGTTCATTGAGGTAATCGTACTTCATATCATAGATTTGCTCCGGTGTCATGTGCGTGGTATCCACGTAACAGGGACCCCGTCCTTCACGCCACTCATCCATCGGCGCGTTGGCTCGGATAAAACGGGGTGCGGCATCGCCGCCCAGGTGAGCATAGTGGGTCTTGAGAATTTGTTCGCCCTTGCAGTTAATCATGGGCGTTTTATAACCAACGGAAATTGTATCAATGGGACCATTAAAATCTTTGGTTCTGGTGGCGCACCAACGCATTTCAAAGGTGGTCATTTCAGCCCCCTGGCGAATCCCCAAAGCAAAACCGGTTCCTACGTTAAAGGGAGCATACCACAGTTGATGGTGGCTATCATTGCCGTCATTTTGATAAGGCTTGTACAAACCAGCTGCCCCACCGGTGGCGATAATAGTTGCTTTTGCTCTAATGATATACATCTTACCGTCTCTTACACCAAAGCCAATGGCACCAATCACCTTTTCGCCATCCATTAAATAATTGGTAGCAACCACCCGGTTAATCACTTCGCAGCCATACTCCCGGGTTTTCTCGGCTAAAATTACTTTCATTTCGGAACCACTGATGGTAATATCCCACTTACCACGGGTTTTATATTCTTCACCATCTTCTTCGTATTTAATGGGCATACCCCATTCTTCCCACTCTTCAATAGGTTTGTTTAAAACCTCAGCCATGGAGATGGTCAGGTCTTCACGCAACAAGCCCCCGGCCTGGGCACGACTCCAACGAACAAAGTCTTCAATGGTACGATCCTTTTTAATGTAGGTATTAATGGCATCCATACCGCCGGCTAAGCAACCACTGCGGTCAATATGAGCTTTCTCCATCAGGGTTACTCGCAAATCAGGATTCTGTCGCTTTGCTTCAATGGCAGCAAAGCAACCAGCGTTACCTGCTCCGATAATTAAAATATCGGTATCTATGCGAACCTCTTCAATTTCATTAACTGCATTGGGTAAACTGGCTCTTGGCATTGATCTTCCTCCTTTTGATTTATTACATGGGTGACCAAATAGGATAGCCGGTTACGGCATACCAGGGTAACATCACGAAAACCATATAGAGAATTACCATCAAGGTAAAGGGGGCACCGACTTTGACAAATTCTGCAAAGGTAAATTCTTCAGTACCGTAGGCAATCAAACAAGCTGTTACAGAGATCGGTAAGATGAAGGCGTAACTGTCAACATTTAAGACCATCATGGTGAAGGCTACGGTGTTTAAACCAAGCATGGGGGCCATAGCCGCAATAATGGGTGCCAATAAAGTTACAGCTGCCACGTTGCTGACAATACCGAGGCGACTAATCTGGACAATTACACAGATAAAGATACATACTCCAATCCAGCCCCAGGCCGGTGCTAAACCTACTAAGTGTGAAGCAATCCATTTGTCTACACCCGTCTTTTCAAAGGCGCTTACCAGGGAAAGAGAGCCGCACAGTAAAAGCCAGGTACCAAAGATGGTGTTCGATTGGACCTTTTTCCAATTAAGATTGGTAAACCCGGGAATAAATAATACCATCACTGCCAGGAGAGCAACTAAAGCCATTTTATAACCATGAATTTGTTCAGTGGCCCAGAGCACAATGGCGACACCAAAGCAAATTAAAACAATCCATTCAGTGGTACTCATTTTACCCAGTTCATCTCTTTGGCGCTGCACTTCTGTCATACCACCAGGTACTTCAATGTTCTTAGACTTCATTACCCAGTTAACCCAATAATACATGATGACCAGAATACCCAACAGCGGCCAGTTCATCCAAGCCCAAGTTCCCCAGGTAATAACATCCTCTTTGACAGCTTGATTAATGGTTTGAGCTACAATTACGTTAGACATGTGGCTGTGCAACAGGATTACCCCAGAAGCCAGTGAGGCAAAACCAATACCAACCATGGTAAACACTTTTCTTGCTCTAGCCCCATCACCAGTTTTCTCAAACAAACTGTTAAGACCTTGAATAATGGGGAGGAATACGGCTCCCCGGGCATTGGTAGCGGGAACTAACACGGCTGTTACCAGGTGAGCTCCGATAAGACCTTTTAAAACTCCACCAACGGTGGGCTTTACTTTAGAAACAATTCCTAAGGCAATCCGTCTGTCTAAACCAGTGGTTTGCATAATGGCTGCCAAGATAAAGCAACCAAGAATCAAGAAAGTAACGTTATTGGTGAAACCACTAAAAGCTTCAGGCATTTTTTGACTTGCACCAGTAAGGGATAATAGCACGGGTATCATAAGACCGGAAACTGCTAACGGAAGTCCATTGGATAACCAAATAACTGTTGCCCAACCCATCACAGCCAAGGCAGCTCTACCGCCGGCAGTAAGGCTTTCAGAAGTGGGAACCATGGTTAGAATAGCGGCAAATACCAGCCAAGCCAAAATAAATCCGGCAACTGCAAGTTTGTTTTTTGAGTTGGCAGTTGCTTTGGCATCAGGAACAGTGCTCAAATCTGTTTTCTTAGGAGCAGCGTCTGACATGTTTTAACCCCCTATTTCATTTTAGTTTACCTAATAAACTTAATAAATAATCCTCCGTCAACTCACCCCTTACAACCGTTTTATACTTATGTGATGATTGTAACAAGGCTGTTGGCTAGAAAAAACCGAATCCAAGACAGATTACTGTCATCTTTGCGACAGTAAAATAGTAAATCCAGCTGACAAAATAAATGTCTTTTGAAGGACGTTTATTTTGTCAGCTGGATTTCATTGCTTTTATTCATCTGTTTACAAGCGTTTAACTATCTTGAATCCATGTCCTTAATTGGTTTACATCGATCCCAACAATTTCTCTTCCTTCATAAACGAGGCTGCCATCCTCCTTAAAAAGGTTTAGTAAAGAGGATACCGTTTGCCGGGAAGAACCGATCACACAGGCTAACTCTTCCTGGGTAACCCGTAAATTAACCTTCATCATACCCTCTTTTTCTTCATGGCCAGCTCTTTCTGCCATCGTAAGCAGCACCAGGGCGAGCCTACCCTGGGTAGGGTTCATGATAAAGTCATAGATGGTATTCTGCGATTCCCGTAGTCTATCGCACATTAATTTAAGCAATTTGCTAGAAAAATCAGGGAAATCAGAAATTAATTTTTTAAAAGCGTCCTGCCAGATAATTAATACAGAAACATTGTCCATGGCTTCTGCACTATACTCTCTTTCCGAATAATCACTAAGTACCTCTGCCAAACCAATGAATTCGCCGGGATAACGAATGGCTACGGAGACTTGTCGACCGTCGCCTGCAGTACGGTATATTTTAACTAAGCCGCTTTTGATAAGATAAACTTCGTTGGACTTTTGCCCCGCTGAAAAAATAATTTGTCCTTTAGGATAGTTGATTACTGAGCCTACTTTATCTAAATACGCTGCTTCCTTTTCTGATAGCTGAAACATAGTAATCCCCCTCTCCAAGATTCATCAGTATTTTAGTACAATATTTAAATTATATCCTTTTTTAAAAATTAAGCAAAACTTAGTCATACTGCTATTCGTATAAATAGACCCCTTACGGAGTCTATTCTTCGGCAGTTTTCTTCATTTTTTCAATGGCTTGTTGGTTGGAAGTAACCATCTGAGCAATATCCTTGGCGGATTGGGAAGAACGTTCGGCTAGCTTGCGCACTTCCTGTGCCACCACCGCAAAGGTGCGTCCGTGGTCACCAGCTCTGGCGGCTTCAATGGAAGCGTTTAAGGATAACATATTGGTTTGCTCTGCAATGTCATCGATAATTTCCGCCACCGAACCAATATCTTGCTGAAAAGTAATTAATTGCTGCAGTTGATCCAAAATGTAGTTTTCAATAGCCAGTTGCATATCCAGGTTGATGCGTTTCATAAAGGCAATCAGTGCCTCGGCATAGGCATCACTGCAGCTGCCATGATGGTGGGCTAAAATGCGTTGAATTTCGGCTGTGTAAACTTGGTAGGTCCCCAGATACCATTTAGGATATAAGCCAATTTGCTGGTGTTTTTTGCCGATAAATAATCTCTGGTTTAAATATCCTTCATCAATAGGGTCGCACAGGGAAATAAAATACCTCTTTTGTGCTTCCTTTAAACGGTCAACAGTACTATGTTTGCTAATCAGTTCTTTAAGATACGGGAAGTTTAACAGGTGCTTATAGAAGCCTTCCACGACCTGATCCGCTTCTTTAGTAAACAGATCCTTATGGGAAGCCATCAACTGAACCTCTTGTTCATGGATATCTAGATAAGCTAACTGTGTCTGACGCTTGGCAATCTTGATTGCATTGTTCGTTAGATCGCTCAACCTGGATGCCTCCTTCAGGCGTTTATAGATACTGTTGCATTTATTCTCCACAGATTTGCTTATTCCTTCGACATATCTCGGCTTCCCGGTATTTTTAATAATTTTTCCTTGCCCTGATCGCTGGGCTTGTAGTAGTTAGCTCCTTCTAAAGCATCGGGTAAGTATTGCTGCTCCACATGGTGCCCCGGATAGTTATGGGGATATTTGTACCCGGTGTGTCCTAGGGCCTCGGCACCTCTGTAATGGGTATCCCGCAAATGGAGGGGAACTTGGCCGACTGGTTTTTTCTTAATATCTGTAAAGGCTTCATCAACTGCACAGATCACGCTGTTACTTTTGGGTGCTGAAGCTAAATAAATAATACATTGGGCAATGGGAATACGGGCCTCCGGCATACCGAGAGTCTCCAGAGCATTCCAGGCTGCATGCGCCACCAACATGGCCTGGGGGTCAGCCATGCCAATATCTTCTGAAGCATGTACGATGAGCCGGCGCACAATAAATCTCTGGTTCTCTCCAGCCGCAGTCATACGGGCATAATAGTGTAAAGCCGCATCCGGGTCGGAACCCCGAATACTTTTGATGAAGGCAGAGATAACATCATAATGGTTATCTCCGGATTTATCGTAACGGATATACCGCTGCTGGGTGGAATCTTCCGCCACCTCCAACGTGATCTGACGATAACCATCCTCCGCCGGAGGAGTGGACAGCACCGCCAATTCCAAAGCGTTGAGCATATTGCGGGCATCCCCACCGGAAATTTGGATAAAATGCTGCACAGCGGCTTCCAGCACGCTTACTTTATACATACCCAGCCCGTTAGCCTCATCCAATAGAGCGCGCTCTATTAAGCGCGACAGATCCTCCGCGGTTAGTTCGTTCAGTTGAAAGATACGAGAACGACTTAACAGTGCTCCATTTAGCTCAAAGTATGGATTCTCGGTGGTGGCTCCAATAAGCGTTACCTCGCCCTTTTCCACCGCCTCCAGCAAACAATCTTGCTGGGCACCTTTTTTTAAGGAATGAATTTCATCAATAAAGAAAATAGTCTTATTACCATAAAACTTTAGATTTTCCCCCGCTTTTTTAATCTCGGTTCGAATCTCTGAGACACCGGCAGATACAGCATTAATCTTGACAAAACTAGCTTTTGTCATTTCTGAAATAATGGTGGCCAGTGTCGTCTTGCCTGTGCCAGGGGGACCATATAATAGGATGGACCCCAGCTTGTCTGCTTCAATGGCACGGCGCAAAAGCTTGCCTTGACCTACAATGTGTTCCTGGCCGATAAAATCATCGAGACTTCGTGGCCGCATTCTCTCAGCCAGAGGAGCTGCCTGTAAATTCATTCTGGATGAACTAAATAAATCCATAGAACCACCTCATAACCTTGACATACTATAACCGAAATACTACCCTGCTATTTTCTAATAGGTCTATTGTAGTCGGCAAGAGTACTTTTGGCAAAGATGAATAAAACTAAATTACGCTACTAGGTATTCGTTTACCGCCATACTTTTTCGTTGCACACGCCTCAGGCGAACTAATAAACCCGTTGCACCACATGCCAAACCGACAATAAGCCCAATCCAATAGCCAAAGGCAGCAAAGGAAGTCTGGGAGGCTAGCAGATGCCCCAAAGGTAACCCAATCACCCAATAGGAACAAAAAGCCACAAAAAAGGCAACGTTTACATCCTTATAACCCCGCAGCACCCCCTGCACCGGCGTAGCAATGGCATCGGAAAGCTGAAAGAAAATAGCATAAATCAAAAACTGCTTCGCCAGCTCAAAAACTGCCGGATCCTTTGTATAGAGGTGAGCTACTTGTTGATTACATAATAACAGCCCGACGCCACAACAAACGGCCATTCCTAAAGCCATGCCGATACCCAGATAACCGTACTGTTGGGCATCCCGCAAGCGCTTAGCTCCTACTTCAAATCCTACGGTAATGGTTAGAGCCATGGAGATGCTTAATGGCAGCATATACAGAACACTGGCGAAGTTGAGAGCGGTTTGGTGGGCAGCAATGGTTACGGTGTTAAACTGGCTCATCAATAAGGTTACCGCGGCAAAAACACTGGTTTCAAAGAAAATAGCCAGACCAATGGGTACTCCCAATTTCAGTTGTTCCCGCCAGGCAGACAGAGAAACAGGAAAGAACCGTTTGAGTATACCGAACTCTGCAAAGGGTTCTACCCGACACAAAACAAAGAGAGCCATGATCGCGATACACCAATAAGTAATGGCCGATGCGACCCCTGCACCAACTCCACCCAGGCGGGGAAAACCAAATTTGCCGAAAATCAGCATATAATTTAACGTTATATTAATCGGTAAAGACATGAGAGTGATTAACATCGTTACCCTGGTTTGTCCCAAAGCATCAATAAAGCAGCGAAATACTGTATAGACAAATAATGGTATAATACCAAAGGCCAGAGCAAATAAAAAACCACTGGCAATATCCCGCACTGCTGGCTCTAAGTCCATCCTATGTAGGATCGGCTGTAATCCTAAAGCACCACCGAGAATAATTAAAAGAGAAATGACGATAGCCAAATAGACCCCTTGAACAACAGCAAAGGGCACCTTATCTCGTCGACCACCACCGATAAAATGACTAACGATAGGGGTTACGGCCAACATAATACCCGTTATGCCGGTGGCAATCGGCGACCAGATGCTGGAGCCAATGGCTACCCCAGCTAGATCAATAGCACTGGCGTTACCGGACATCACGGTATCAAAAAACATCATGGAAGATAAAGCCAACTGGGTAACTAAAATGGGTAGAAATATGACCAACAGTTGTTTGCCTTTTTCTTTTACTGAATACGTTTGTTTCATGTTCTCCTGCCATCCACTTTTTTTAGAAAAACTTAAGCCAAGAATAAAAGCCCCCTTGATGATTTCCATCAGGCGGCATTGTTAATTATCTTATCATTTTACAACAGGAAAGTCATTGGGTAAAGTAGCGTAAAAAAAACACCCCGGCAGGGGGTGTTCAGGTCCACGTAGAACATTACGCTTCGGATTTTTTGGTGGCTTTGGTCATGGTAATACCAAACCCGATACACAGGAAGTAGATAGAGAAACCATACCACAGGGTGTAGACCATGTAGAAGAGGAGCAGGAAGGTCATAGAACCTTTGTTGTCTTTCACTAATTTGGTTTCTACACCATAGTAATTATAGGCAGGTTCAATCACTTTTTTCTGATAGGTTGACAGGTAAATGGATTCCTTAAATTGTTCTTTCTTTTCTAATTCTTTACCGATGGATTTGGTAATGTTGTACCAACGGTTAGTGGCATCTCGAGGGTCGGTATTGTATTTGGCTTGCACTACATCACCCTTATTGTCATACATGGCTACACAATCTTCCGAAATAGTGGCCAACAGTTTGCCAAAGTCGGCCTTCAAAGTCACTTTTTCCTTATCCACTTGCACCTCTGCACCATCCACGTGTTGAAAAGTCTCTGCCCATCGCTTGGCCTGAGCTTCATCTTTACTCTTTAAGGTCAGATCGATGCCGGTACCATTCCATTTCTCAGCTTTTTTAACTTCGTCTAAGAC
>CAMKDG010000135.1 GCA_946411205.1 uncultured Desulfotomaculum sp. | reverse complement strand
TTTAGCCAGTGTCTGCTGATCCATTGTGCAGGCGGTCAATTACACGCTACGCTGGCCCTGTTTGGTTGAGGTTCAATTTGTGGAATTGGCTACGGGTTTATCTTAATCCATTAGGCTGTCAGATCAGGTATTTCTCTGGGGCCTTTCGGGTAGTCTCGCCAGAGTGCTTCATGGGTAGTGGCTATCAAAGGGATAATTACTGACTTTCGATGGCTTATTAACTAGTAAACGTAGATGGGTTTAGCACACTGGCTCCCGTCTGGGGTCAACGCAGATTGTCATTTGGGGTAATGCTTATGGGATGACAACCTGCGGGTGCCGGTTCAAGGGTTATGTACGTTGTTTGATTGGCTGGTCGTGAGTAAAGGGTTTGTCTTTCTTTCCCCCTGCCTTTTTGGCCAGTTAAGTGGATGTATGCTGTTGAAGCTGCTCCGTATCTTTAAACCACTGCCCTTTTGCCGGTCTTTTGTGCCTACCGTCTATCTGTTCCAGCTCCCACTTCACAACGGCGAACCACTGCTCGCTTCGGGCCAAAGCTACGGATACCTCAATTCGCCTCGTTAAGGCTGTCAAGTAAAGGAAGTTATCAGGTTTGAGCCTCTTCCGGTGCAACCCCACCGGGTTATATTCAGCTCAGGTTCGGTATCCTTGTTTGGCTCCTTCAGCATCGCTGTAGTTCTGTATTCCGTTGTTTCGGAGGTCGCTTTTCACAGAAAGGACGGTAGCCTTTATTGGCTATAGTTCTGAGTAACATAAGTTTATGAAGTGCGATAGCACCTGCCCTAGAATATAATAACTAAGCAAGCTCCCAAATCCCTTGAGGTGAATCATCTGCATCACGCATTAATCTAGCCTGTCTTAACTGAGTTGCAGCCCATCTAATGTCATACTGCCAGGTATAAAACAGGTCTCCTGAATTCCGTAACTCTTGCTCATAATATTCCCAGACATAACGGCACAACTGGACAATACTTCCTCGACCACCATTAGCCTTAAGAGCCTCCACAAGCCAATCCTTCAAATCAGTTCTATCTGCCAATCACTATTCACCTCCAACCACAGATTGGTAGTTAGATTCTACACACGTTGGAAGTATCTTCATAGAAGATATATATTAGTATTATCTAAGTTATACCTATATGTTTTCTATAATGTGTTATTACTTGTATGTTTACTGTTTACTACCTGGGCTTTTGCATTGTATATGACCCGGATGATGTAGCAATGTTACACCCTCCCCTTCTCCCGATATTCACCTTTACGGGCAAGAAGTGGTTGTGGGGCGCACTCTTAAAAGTGCTATGATAGACCCGAAATCACCGTTCTTGAAGCAGCAATCCCCATATGACTTCCAACAATCCCACCAAGAATTCCTCCACCGGCTGTACCAGATTTTCCTTTGACAAGATTACCGCATTTATTACAAATTAATACCACCTTTGCATAGAAATGATATTTAGTTAATGATATAACTAGGTGGATGTAATTTAAAGAAGTAATAAGTTATCAAGAGGTAAAAACAATGTCGAAAAAGAGCATAAGTGACCATTTCGATAAATGCCGATTGATAAGATTGTAGTTTGCAGTTAGTCATACTATACAAATGCTTTTTGCTTGAAGTCTCGTGTCTATTTGGTAGGAGGAGTTAATCCATGCTTGTTACTCCTTAACCCTTTTATTTACTGGGTTGGTTTAGAATGCATAATAATACTGCCCATTCCTGAATTCTGCGACAATAGGCCCTAATCACCCAGTTGTTGCGCATATTTCCGACCAGTACCAGGACTTTATTAATTAGTCCTTATTGCCGTTCCATGCCCCACCGGGTTTATTTAAAATCCACCTGCTGGTCTGGCATTATCCAGATTACCCATTTGCTATGACCCAGATGTAGAGGCAGGGCAGGAGAATCTTGTACCTCTCCTGCCCTGCCTCTTTGCTTAATGATGCTGTTGGTGATGTTATCCAGGATTCAACGCTATCAGACCTTCATTGGCAAATACGTCTTCAGAGTAATATCGATTATATTTCAATGAAGTCACTGTCATGGGTTTTAATCTGTCCAGCCATTTGCTGTACAATGTCATCGTATTTTATTGTTAGTACTCTGGTGCTTCCTTTAGCACTTTTATACTGGGGAGGCAAGAAGCTACGACTACTGTTCCATCTCTTTTTACCTGGCTTAACCTGGGATGTTCGTAACCTTTTAATGAAGTAATTGATTGTTCGACGGACTTCTCCCATGTTATTACCAGCCAGGGCTACAGTTGCTCTGCCCAAGGTGTAGTGCTGATTCAAATGGTTCTCATCTATCCAGGCTTTTGTTATAATTAGAATGTGTAAATGAATGTAGCCGTTTTGGGTATAGTCTTTTACCCAAAAGAAAGGAAATTTACCATACTTCCTTTCCATGGCAACCTTGAGTTTGTTCCAGGCACCAGGAATGGATTTCTCAGCTATATCCGGTGGAATTAAGTTGGTGTCTACAGTTAGAGTAAGACTTTTAATCATCCAGTTGGGATATTTGGATATTGCTTGGTGTAATCTACCGGCTATGATTCTTGCCTTTACTACGGAACAGTAAGGGCAGTTCCAATTATCACATCGGTCTGGCATGTATCTAGTGTTGCCGTTATTAAGCTTGATTTCTACAGTAAAACCATTTCCATTGGGACATCGGTTCGCTTGGGAGGCGTTTTGCTTCTGGCTGAAACCAGAGTGCGTTGAATTAGCAGGTAGTATATCAAGATTATTGCCTCCCCCTCCCTTTTCTAAAGTTGATAATTCTACCATTTCTTGTATAACTGTACCACTGCTGCCACAGTTATGATTATCGCCTACCTTTCCCCTTCCATAAAGTCCGGTGTTACTACTTTGTTTTCTTTTGGGCTATCCGCAAGCCCTTATAGATAAACAGCACCGGCGAAAGGCTTTATTCAGGGATAACACCTAGGGTTCAGTGGCAGCTGAACGTTTGTTCCTCTATGCGATCCCCAAAAGGAAAATATTCCTACCATATATTTACGGTTTACTTTTTCGCTTTCCTTTTAGTTGTCCCGACAATTTGCAACTTTTTCTTTTACACTAATAATGGAAAACTCCGTTATCTTGTGAACATAGCAAAGCCCCGGTCAACCAAGCTGTTGCTGGTTTTACCGGGGCTGTTTTCGTGGCTATGGGGGTTTTTAGAATGGGTGTGAATTTGTAGGTTATTTAGTAATTCTTTGGCCTATTAAACTTCTCGTTAAACATTGCGTCACTTGTGGATTACATATTAAAACTTATCTCTATAGTAATGGCTCTGTTCCGCAGTAATTATATCATGTTCCTCTATAGAAACAAGCACCATGTTTTCTGGAACGTCTGCCCCACCTACGTAGAGTGGTACAATATGGTGAACTTCATAACCAGATGGACCCTCAGAGTAACCATGTTGTCTTAGGAACTCATTTCTGGCAGCGGGATCTCTATCTGGATCAGGAACGTGATAAGCATCTTCCCGACAACCTAAAAGAATCAATTCGTCAGTTGCTGAAGAATCCGCCATACCATTATGGACTCCGGGAATATGATCAATTGAGGTATCCGGTATAAGATCACCATTCTCCGTTAACACGGCATCATCCGTTTCTACAGGTATTTCTTGAGTATGGACTTCGGCAGCTTCAGCAGCTTGAACGCCTAGTATACTGTTGTCTACTGAGGAGACGGGAGTTTCGTTACCGTTAATATCAATAATATCCAGGCCATCGGCAACGGATATAGCAAATGGTGCAATAATAGCGGCCTTAATAAGGGTGCTTGCTCCACGTTCTATTTGGTCAGTATCATTATTAATGATACCTTCGGCAACTTCGCACCCGCTTTTCAGGACTGAGCCAATACCGTTGACAACTCCATTTATGGTAGTCCCCAATGCATTTCCTATCTCATTGAAGCCTTTTTCACATTGAGAATTGTTTTCTGATATTATGCCATCTATTATTTCAATCCCACCACCTACTCCTTGGCCAACAATAACTCCGGTATTTGATGTGGCTTTGTATATGCTCTCTCCTGCATCTTTAAGGATTTCACTATCAAACACCTCCCCAGCTAAGGCAACAGGGGCAGCCAATACTACCCCTGCGACGGTAGCTATACCTTCTACAGCCCACTTTGTAAAACCTATGAACGGATTAGTCTCTTCTTTACATTTATGTATGTCCTGTTGAATAGCAGTATTAGGTATGTTTTCTTGCAAGCTGCGTGTAATATCAATATAACAAAACCCAGATTTAACATCTGACTTTGCTGAAACCCTAGCTTCAATATTACGACCATTATAAAGATACTTTGCGATCGGTGAAATTGACTTTTCACTTAACAAATAGACAAAGTCATTATCATCTGAAAACAAGACAGCGCCTGTTTCTATCTTCTTAATGTATACCTTGTCAGAAACCTTAAGTTTTAATAACTCCCAGTTCTCTTTTATCGTTTCACCACAGACATATAATGAAATTATCTCTTTTGGAGGGCTACTATTCATATTCACATCACCTCACTCTTTTAATAGTGATTGAACCGTATATTGTTCTTGGAGTACCATTATCATCATGTTCAGTTCTGTATATAAGTTCTTAGCAAAGGATTTGTTTGCTTTTTCTGGTCTGAAGTCTCCGGTGGATGGGACGGAGAATCTATGAGCCATTAGTATTACATGAGGGATGAAACTTGGCATGAGAATCTTTGTGGAATGCCCACCTCCGGGCTGGCCCCATGCGCTGTAGGCATTTCTTTGGGGCGGCCAGCCTAACATAATATCATATTCTGCGAACCTAGTAATGAATGTCATTTCTTACGGGTGGGATTCCCAGAAAATGGAATTATGTTAACTTAGACCAGAAAAACGCGATAGAGGTGCCTCTCTGCACATAGATGAACGGGCCTTCATTGACTCGGCTGCTAGGGGCCTTGATTTTGGGAGTTTCTTTCTTGCTGGCAGTATTTGTTTAGCCAGTGTCTGCTGATCCATTGTGCAGGCGGTCAATTACACGCTACGCTGGTCCTGTTTGGTTGAGGTTCGGGTTTGGAATTGCCCATGGGTCTATCTTAATCCATTAGGCTGTCAGATTGGGTATTTCTCTGGGGTCTTCTACGGGTAACCTCGCCAGAGTGCTGTAGGGTATTTTGCTATCAGAGGAATGAACACGATTTTTTCGATGGCTTATTAGCTAGCTAAGTGGATTTATGTTGGTGAAGGTGCCCTTTTCTTTAAACCCCCTCCCTTTTGCCGGCATTTTGTGCCTACCGTCTATATTCCATTAAAGATAAAACCCAGCTCTGTGAATTTACAGGGCTGGGTTTTATCTTTAAGCTATTTTACCTACAAGAATAGTTAAGTCTACGGTGACTTCACTTAAAGTCATTTCTAGTGCCTTTTGGAAACGTTCTTTAGTAGTTCCCCATGATAGGGGTGTCATTTGGATAAGGGATTCGATCCGTGTGTGATCTAGGTTTACAATGTAGCGTAATCGATCAATTTCCACAAGGTTAAACTTATTCCTAAAAAGCTCTATGGTTTTGTCATTGGTATAGACCTTTTTATCTGTGTGTTCGTAAAATACATCTCTTATTTCCTGGAGATAACCTCTTTCGGGAATCACCTTGATGACCATTGCTCCAGGGGAAATCATTCGTTTAAATTCGGCATAATTTGCTGGAGTTAAAATATTTAAAATGAAGTTAAATTGGTTATCGGCTAAAGGAGCTTTTGCAAGATCCCCAACGCACCAAATTGTATTCGGATATTCCTTTGAAGCCATACAAATACCTTCTCTGGAAATATCTAAACCTACACCCAAAAGATCCTTCTCTATATTTTGGGATATTACTTCTTGTATCATTGATAAATTTGAACCCTCACCGCATCCAACATCTAGTATTTTAATCTGTTTATTTCGACATTCAGAATTACTCATAATAATTCTACTTATCTTTTTAATCATAGGTAGAAAAAAGTCAGTTCTACAAATAGTTCTTCTGGATTCAAACATTTGACTATTGTATTTTGTTTGTGTGGCACGAGATAACATATTTATATAGCCCTGCTTTGATATGTCAAAGCAATGCTGGTTGGTACAGATTAAACTTTTTAGGTTAATCAACTTCATCTGATCATAACATAATGGACACCTAAAAAGATGTTCGTTCTCTACAAATATACCTGTATTTAGTTTGTTTTTAGACATAAAAAAGCACCCCATTCATCCGTTGTACGTGAATGAAAAAAGGCACAGTCAAATAAACCCAAGCCCATAAGTTGAGCCGAGCCTAAGTGGCCTGTACCTTACATTACCGTAAACGAATAAATTGGATGATCACAGCTAAAAACATCTCCTAAATAAGTATTAGCTTTAGAACTTAAGTATCATAACATACTATCACTGTTCAAACAATAATTCTTATGTCTTCATTGAAAATTTACGATATATCGTAGGGTTTAGAATCTGGTTCCTCAGTCCAAGTTTGTAGTAACAGTACATCCATGTTATGCAGTATTAAGGGTACTAGAGGCAGGTTCAAGTAGTGGCTCTCTTGAGTACCACATGATGGCTCTCACACATCGGAACGTAGCTCTATCTCAGCATATTATTCAATGAGGAGTTTTCAAAGAACAATTTTCTTATTTCTGTTATATAAGCTAGCTAAATGCTACCTATTATAGCTTTCTAGGAATAGAATACACAGCCAAACCATGTTTTACACAGTATAGATACAGCTTTCCATCCGATACTTGCGGTATACGCACGGTTGCGCTTTGTTCTGGATATAAACGACTTAGGAAAACCTTGTCACTTTTTACATAGGCAGCAAATAGAACGTAGTGATTCCTTGTCATCTCATGATCGATTGTAATAAAGTAATCCACATCTATTATTTCTGTGGTAATGCGGGGAGTATTTTCATCCTGTTGCGGGGTGAGCTGGTCTAATTTTCTGCCACAGCAAAAGATGGAGGAACTCCCTGTGCTAACGAGTACATTTTTGCACGATGGGCAGACGTAAAATCGGATTTTATTGATATTTCCTCCGTCGGGTCGGTTAAGGGTAATCTCCCCTTCCATCATTTGTGACATATCTGCACCCAAAATAGCCGACAGGTCTGCCCACAAGGAAACATCAGGGCACCCCAGACCACACTCCCATTTGGATATTGTTTTGTTGCTGATATTAAGGGCGTGCGCAATATTCTGCTGCGTCAACCCTTTTTCTTTACGCAATTCGGCAATTAGGCGTCCAATTTTCGCACAGTCCATAGGGCCCCCCTCCTTTCCAGAAAATGATGCCATTTTACAGATATCTTGCAATAATTTGAACCAACCGGGCAGGAAGCTGTTTGAGGTCAGTGATATCCAGGGTGTTTTCTTTTCCGTAAATATCACTGATGATTTCTTTATCCTGTCCGATAGCGGCAGCAAGAAAGAGAACCCCCTTGCGGCGATATTCCTGCAAGGTCTTTTTCATGTCCGCAATGGCTGAATCACCCGTATAGTTCGGCATTGCCTTGGGTTGTCCGTCACTAATGCTGATGAACAGCTTGGTTTTCTGCGGCGCCGTCATTAAACGGTCTGCAATAATTCGGATCGCCATACCGTCGCGGTTGTTACTTCTACCCTGAATGCCGATTAGAGAATATTTTTCATCAAGATCTTTGCTATCAAAATCCACATAGGAGTAAAGTGACATTTGCTCCATGTGTGAACGGTCGGCTGTATCGCCGTAAATCATTACAGGAATATTGCAGCCATCGCAAAATTCATACAAGGCAATCGCCGCCTGCTTTGCGGCATCTAATCGGCCAAAGGCTGACATGGATGCCGATTCGTCTATGCGGAGCGCCACAGCAAGGGAAGGATCTTCCTTCGGCGGACGCTTTCTTGCAAAGTATCGAAAGTCCTGCGCCGCAACACGATTTGCACAAAAGGTTGTGCCATATAATTGTGCCGTTGCAAATTCGCCGGTGGTTTCATGCTCCAAAAAAGGCATCGTTTTCTGAATCAACTCTTTAATCACAGGCATCAACTTAGACGCTTGCTCCCTATATTCAACCCTGTTTTCCTCGGTAGTTTCAGGTCGATGGACAATCAGTTTTACCTGCTGATGCATGCTTCCTTTTACACTTTCACGGGCTTCCTGATTGAGTCTTTTTCGGAACTCCTGTTTTTGTTGTTCTGTAAGATGCTCCGGCTCCATTTCATGATAAAAGGGAACACCGTCCTCACCGTTATCACTGCTTTGTGTGTTCTCTGTCATGTTATCGGAAGTTTGATCGGAATGCCCCTCACTGTCCTGGGATTTACGCAAACGCACTGCATTCGAGTCCATTGGCGTTTCCTCTTCGCTTCCAAAATATTGTCCATCCTCGGATAAATGTAATTCCATCACATCAGGATTTTGACTTTCTTGTTTAGGTGCCTGCGTCTGTTCCAGTTGTTCCAACTGTTCTAATATCCCCTTTACAGATAAAGCCTGTTCCAAAATGGCAATTTCGTCCGTGTCCGTTGTAATTTTATAAATCACCTTTTGATACATGGATGCACGAAGCAAAGCCCCGTTTGCAACTGCATCAATCCAGAACAGGTAGGAACGCATACCCGCCACGCCTTTAATAGCGTTGGCTTTGGCTGTTTCGTCCAGCATGATAATCGTATCCGCCAGAAAAGACAATATCGTTTTATTCGAATATCCCGTTTTAGCGGTGGCTCTCTCTATCATAACCTCTTTTGGCGGTAAATCCATTTTTTCAGCATGTTGAATCCTGTCCCGCAGAGCCTCATTCAATGGACGGCAGCCATTATATCCTCTGTTGGTTGTAATCACAGCAATAAAATCCGGATGTCGATGGATGATGCGGGTGGGAAGGTTGATACTACCATCTGGCTCCAACGCAGAGTTCAGTGCCATCAGCACTGCGGCATCCCGTATTACGGTAGGCTCCTGTATTTCCAACAGCCACCCGTTTTCATAAGCACGGACAATTTCAGAGGGGTAGAATTGATAGCTTACTTCATCTGTGCTATGCTCATCTTCAGGCAAAACTGGCAGGATGGAGCCAAGTACATCGGATTTATCCATATCTGCAAAGCATGTGACTTTTGTATAAGGCAAGCCAAAATTAGCCGAAAGCGCCTTTGCAAGCTGAGTCTTTCCCGAGCCTGCATCACCCTCCAAC
>CAMKDG010000134.1 GCA_946411205.1 uncultured Desulfotomaculum sp. | reverse complement strand
ACCATAAGGAGGTCTACCTTGACCACCCTGGCCGCCCTGACCACCGTAAGGAGGTCTGCCTTGACCACCCTGGCCGCCCTGACCACCATAAGGAGGCCTACCCTGACCACCTTGGCGATCTCCGTAAGGGGGTCTGCCTTGACTATTGTTTCTGGGAGGACGATTTCCTCCTCCCTGCCCGTTTTGAACATTGGTTGGCTGTTCTGTTGCTTCATTATTTGTTAGAGCAGGAGTCTCTTTATTTATAGAATCCGGCTTAGGACCTCTGGCTGCTTCCTGGGGAAACCGCTGGGGTGGTTTGGGTTTATCTTCATATCTCCTATCAGGGGGACGGTTCGGAACTCTGTCTACCAAGCCTGGACCCTTTGTGCTATCGGGCCTAAAAAACTGATCTTTTTCTTTTTTGCCTTCCATTACTTGCCCCCTACCTTGTTCTTTCGGTTTGTCTACTTTTACCGGTTCAACTGCCGGCTGACTTATCTTTTTTCCGCCGTATGCCTTCTGTATGTTTTGGACATCATTATCTTCTAGAGCACTCATATGTGACTTAACGGTGATACCCATTTCAGTAAGTTTATTAATAAGTTCCTTATTATCTATGTTAAGCTCTTTAGCCAACTCATGGACTCGTTTTTTTGCCATATGTTCACCTCCATAAAATCAGAAACCACCGTCAAAAATTACATCTCCCCCTTCTCCAGCAAACCTGCGATACCCCGGGCAAAGTTGTCATCCAATATTGCCACTGATGCACGGGGAGATTTACCCATGGCCTGACCCAATTCCTCCTTGGTAAAGGCCAGTGAAACTGGAATCTTTCTTGACTCCGCCGCACGAAGATAATCCTTTTTAATTCTTTCCGAAGTATTCGTGGCTATCAGGAGCAATTTAACTTTACCCCGACTCATATTTTCTCGAACCGCAAAATCTCCAGAAACCAATTTACCTGCTCGTTGACATAAACCTAATAGATGAAAAAACGATCCCTGCACCCTATTTCACCATTCCCTGTTTCAAAGTGTCTACTAACTCCGGTGAAACTTTGCATTCCAATGACCGCTCTAATCTTTTGCCTTTTATTGCTTTTTGCAAACACTCGGCGTCAGGACAAATATACGCCCCCCTGCCGGACTTTTTACCAGTAGGGTCAATTTCAACGGTATCCTGGGGGGTTCGTACCACTCTTGTCAGTTCACGCTTTGGTTTCATTTCCTGACATCCGATACACATCCTAAGCGGAACTTTTTTGACTTTTGGCATGGCTCCCTCCCCTTACTGCTTATTTTCATCCAAAGAAAGCTCATCGGCTGTTATTTCATTTAGCTCCTCTTCGTGGGAGTACTCCTCAAGATTCGCCGGGTCTTCCTCAGTATATTCGGGGTACAAATCAGCCATCTGGGACTCACTTTTAATATCAATTTTCCAGCTGGTTAATTTGGCAGCCAAGCGGGCATTTTGACCCTCTTTGCCGATGGCCAAAGACAACTGATAATCCGGTACAATAACTCTGGCTACCTTCTCATCTTCCCAAACCTCCACAGCCACAACCTTCGCCGGACTTAGGGATGAAGCCACATATTTTGAAGGGTCTTGATTCCATTTGACAATATCTATTTTTTCACCGTTTAGTTCAGTAACAATATTTTGTACCCGCATACCTTTAGGCCCCACGCAGGCACCAACCGGATCTACGTTTTCATCCTTAGAATAAACAGCAATTTTGGAACGGTAACCGGCCTCACGGGCAATGGATTTAAGCTCAACCACACCCTCTTGTAATTCGGGTACCTCCATCTCAAATAGACGTTTCAATAAACCGGGATGTGTACGGGAGACTAGAATCTGGGGACCTTTCGTTGTTTTCTTTACCTCAACAATGTAGGTCTTAAGACGCTCACCATGGCGATAACTTTCACTGGGCATTTGTTCAGAGGGTGTTAGAATGGCCTCGGTTTTGCCAAGTTCGATAAAAACATTTTTGTTTTCTACACGCTGAACAATACCGGTTAAAATATCGCCTTCCCGGTTGGCAAATTCCTCAAAGATAATATTGCGCTCCGCTTCGCGAATACGTTGCACTACCACCTGTTTGGCCGTTTGCGCTGCAATACGTCCGAAGTTACGTGGTGTTACTTCATCCTCCACAATATCCTCCAGATTAAAACGAGGGTCAATTTTTTGTGCATCAGCCAAAGATATTTCTATCCTATCATCTTCTACCTCTGCTACCACCGTGCGCTGAGAATATACTTTATAGTCGCCTGTTTCTCTATCAATATGCACTCGGGCATTTTGCAGTGAGCCAAAATTTCGTTTATAGGCAGACAGCAGGGCTGCCTCAATAGCCTCCAGCAGTACGTCAACCGCTATTCCTTTTTCTTTCTCCAAGTCCCTTAGGGCTTCTAGAAACTCAGTATTCACTTTTTGCTCCTCCCATGTTTAAATCAAAATTCCACTGCCAATCGTGAACTCGCCACCTGCTTATGCGGGACCAATACAGGCTTACCCTTTACTTCCACTTGGATACCCTCTTCTGTATAATCCATAAGAGTACCTGTAAAGGATTTGGCCCCATCAACTGGGGCAAAGGTGGTTATATTCACCAAATGGCCTTTAAACCTTTGAAAATCTTCGGGTTTTTTTAATGGCCTTTCCAGACCCGGTGACGAAACCTCTAAAAAATAGGCTTGGGAAATGGGATCCAACTCGTCCAACAGGGTGTCTATTTTCTCAGACACCGCCTGGCAGTCGTCCAGATCAACCCCCCCAAGCTTATCAATGAAAATCCGTAAATACCAGTTACCGCCTTCTTTGACATATTCTACATCAACTAGTTCTAAATTCTCAGCCTCAACAATCGGCCTAACTGCATCTGCAATGTTTTCCACAACGTTCTTTTTAGTCAAAGGTATCCTCCTTGCCTTTTTGCTCAAACTAATAGGAAAGAGTGGGAAATACCCACTCCTTTCACGGCAAAAAAGTTGAAAAAAGCGCAAAATCACTAAAAGCATAAATAGTATACCATGTAAACCATTTCTTGACAAGAGTGCCTCATCTAAGGCACCACTTAGCAATATATTATCACCGGGTAAGTAAAATATACTCTGGGAAATAAAATTTCTCACCTTTGACTACGTTCATTTATCCCTTCTCTTGACGATTAGGGCGGTATTTTAATAATTCTTGTTCCAAAGAATGGGCATAATTTTTCAGTTCTCCATATTGCCTGGATATTTTGTATTGGCGGGCGATGCTAAACAGCCAGGCAACCATCACGCCACTTAAAGCAGCCCCCAAAATTACAAAAGCTAAGGGAAACCCAGGCAATTGCCAGAGTAAAAATTTGATGCTGATTAATTCCGAATTCTGAATAGCAAAGACGGCTACTAAAATAGAAAAGACGGTGGCTATCCCAAAATATAGCCGCATAGTAAACACCCCCTCTTTTCTATTCTAGAAAATACAGGAAAAACCTTTAATTTAAAGTTACCATTAGAATGGATTGTGAATTATCTAATGGCCAGTGTCCTTAGCCTTAAATACTCATGTCTAATAGCAAATTGGGTAAGCACTTGGATATTAAAATCTAAGGATCTACCTAAGCTGATGCTCTTAGGTAGATGTGGTTCGAAAAGATCCAGGGACGGGGCCAAAAATTACCTTTATAAACTTCTACGCGGTAAACGCCTGGTCCAGGATTTGTCAATTGGAGGGTTCGAGAGGTGCTTTGACTAATGATCCGACCATCTTTGATGATTTTCAAATGTGCTTTCACCGGCAATTTAACCTTTAAAATCAGACCGGGTTTGTGAGATACCTCATCTCCCATTTGCCAGTGACGTTCATTATCTTGCAAATAAAACGAAAAGTGCTCTACCTTCCCTGCTAAGTGATTGACTAGATAACAACAGCCCTTTTTTAAGGCCGTGAGAATCGTGTTTCTATCTTCATCCAAAATTCCTCTGAGGGGATTTTCACAAACCACATGGGTACGCAGTGTTTTAAATTGATAAAGATAACTACATAAAGTATTGGGCAGCCAACCTAACTGCCTCCCTCCGTGTGCATCCACACCGGCAATAGCGGGAACTGTCCGAGTTTTTCCCAGCTCATCCCAGCGCAGAAGGGTTTGAGACTCGGGGGGAGTGAGACAAAGTTTTGGAAATAGCAAACTTTTTAATAAACCTCTTTTGGTTTTAAAACTGCCCATCCATTGGGAAAAATAATTCCACAACTCTACACCATAGGGTACATCCAAGTCCCAGTTTTCCCAATGCATTTTAGCCGGAAATAAAGGATTTTCTTTTTGATCTGGATGGGCCAAAAAACCAAATCCCCCTTGGTTATACACATCCTTAGTATACTCACTAGGCTGCAGGTGCTTGTCGGGAACGGAATGAATGTCATAGCAAAGAAAATGATTTCGCTTGGGAGTTACTTCCGAACCAATCAAAAACAGGACCCCGTGTAAGTATTGCTCCCCTTCCTTATATAAACCCTGCAAAGTATCATGATCATTAATGATGATAAATTTCGCTCCGGACCTGCAAGCCGCCCGAGCTATTCCCTTAAAGTCTGCGGAGCCATCGGAATATTTAGTATGAATGTGTAAGACTCCCGAGTAATTGTAGAGCATAAGTACCTCTGCCAGTTAGTTTAGTTGGTGTTTGTTAGTTCGCAACAGATTAATTTTAAATCAAACCATTGTATATGTATAAAGGAAATTATTAGCAGCTTAGTCAGTTATTCTCTAAGAGAAAAAGAAAAACCCGGTATAAACCGGGCTCAAGTGTTTAGGATTTAAACTAGCCTTTTTTTATTTTATCTCATCCAATGTTCTGAACTGATACCCCTGTTCCCTGCATTCCTTAATAAAATCCCCCAGCATCTCAGCATTCGCCTTATTCACCGCATGTAACAGGATAACAGCCCCACTATGCAAACGCGCCATGACTGTTTTTTTATTTTCCTCAGGAGTCCCTGCTTCCGGGCGCCAGTCTGCGAAGGCGACCGACCAGAAAACATTGCGATATCCCATCTCATTGGTGATTTTTAAAGATTTTTCACTGTATTCTCCCATGGGAGGTCTCAGATAGGTCATACTGCCGCCGGTGATGCTTTGATAGGCATCACTAAGGGTGTTGATTTCTTTACGAATTTTTTCCTCACTAAGTTGCGGCAAACTAGGATGATTTTCCGTATGATTCCCTACAATATGGCCTTCCTGAAGCATCCGCTTGACCAACTCGGGATTTCGGCGCAGGTAATCTCCGGTGATAAAGAAAGCTACCTTGACGTTATTTTCCTTTAATGTATCTAAAATCTGAGCTGAATAACCATTCTCATAACCTTCATCAAAGGTTAGATAAAGGTTTTTACCGTTAACATCTCCATGATAAATACCGCGATATTTCTCCAACCAAGCCTTCCCTTTGGCATTTATTTCCGGTAAGGTATGCTGCTGATTGGGTTTATAATACCAACTTAACTTCTCACCGGCAGGGGCTTGTCCATCTGCTGGTGTGCTGACAGTTGGGGCGGGAGCCTTCGTCTCTTGATTCTCTTGAGGCTTGGCAGCGGGCTGCTCTGTTGGGGTGGTATTCTCTTCTTTAGGCTTTTCAGCTTCCACCTGAGGCTCTTTTGGTACCTCCAGCACAGGAGGGGGTGGGGTTTGAGCGGTCTGTTCCAGCCCACTCTTATTTTTGGCTATCAGCATACCCACACCCGTTGTAAATACTACAATAATAACAACCAAACCAATCATTAGCTTTTTATTCATAGAGCCAGCTTCCCTTCATCAGAATAGTATCTTTTTAGTATTATTACCTACCTGCCAAATGGTAGTCATATCCCTCCTGTTTTGGCAATATATAACATACGAAGCCACTTCAGTGCTCCGTCTTTCTTATACTATAAAACGGAGGATAGAATAAATGATTCTACAAATCAGCCGGACCCGCCTCATCTTGTGTGGTGTGATAATTACATGCTTACTTTCCCTCTGGATCATTGTCGGTTGTCTGGTAATTGAACGAGTAGAGAGCAGCCAAGAGGGTCTGGTGGTAGTTACCTTTACGTTTCTGGCACCCATGAAGCCCTCGGCTATCCACGATCTAGAGATTCATCAAATTGATCAGGATAAAAAAGTTCCTTTTACATACACCTGGCAAACCGCCAATACCTTACAAATTAGGATTGCTGAAAAGAATTATCCCCGGGGACACCTTTATCAGTACCGATTCAAATGTGCTCCCTCTATGTTCTGGCCCTTTTTTGTCTGGGCTGGGGGGGATTTTCAAGCAAAGGTCCCAATAAGATTTATTGGCATTGAAGCAGGCAATACAGTACCTTCCAAAGGCCCGGTAATTCTGCAATTTAATACTCATGTGAAGGCTAATGAACTCAATAAATATCTTAAAGTGCCCGTACCCGGAAGAGTAGAACCAATCAATAAAGACCTAAGCCGCTGGCGTTATTGGCCTACGGAAAAATTAAAAAATCTTAGCACTTACGAGATCGAGCTCTTTAAAGGATTGCCTGGCCAACATGGGGGTACGCTTACAAAATCTGTTAAGATACCGTTCAAGACAACACCAGAATTCTTACTTGAGGAGGTTTATCCCCGTCCGGGTTCTACCGGAGTATGGCTTTCCAGAGATATTGTTTTGAAAACGAATCAGCCCCTAAAAAACGGCTCCTTCGTTAGTAACGATTTACCCGGCAAGTCGGTTATTAGCGGTAACAAAATTCAATACCTACCACAGCGCATGCTCCTACCAGGTAAGACGTATCGACTACAGGCTCACCTAGTTTCAATTAGTAATGAAACTCTCGATTACGAGTATTCTTTCTCTACCACCAACCTGGGACATAACCGCTGGTTAGAATTTCAGCTAGCTCCTTCCCCTACTCTATGGCTGATGGAAGGTAACAAAACACTGAAAGAAGTGAAGGTAACCGTGAAAAGCGGACGAAAAATCCCCAGCGGTACCCTCTACGAACAAAACCGAAGTACTGGCTGGCTCAGGCTTAATGCCGACATTCTGCTGCACGCCTTACCGGAGGGAAAGGCAGACAATCATACAAGTCTGGGACTTCCTACTACCTATAGCTGCATCTACCTCAAGGAGCAGGACTTAACAGACCTTCTCCAGGCTTTACCGACAGGGTTCATGTTTACTTCCCATTAAGCATGTTCGACACAAACCTACATTACCAGTATACAGGAAAAAATCCAAATCGTAACCACTAAAACGTATGAAAAAAACCGCCTAGCTTAATCGAATCAACAAAAGATCCCTGCCTAATCCAAACAGGGATCTTTTATTGTGCTTTAGACGGTTATTTCAATCTATCCAACATACGTTTTAGTATTACTGTTGCTTCAGCCCGGGTGGTTTGTTCGGCAGGAGCAAAAGAGACATTACCATTTTCCCCCGGTTTCCCGCCAATAATACCACTCTTAACGACTACAGCAGCGGAGGTAGCAGCCCACTTGTTAATGGAGGCTGCATCACTGAACTTGGCTAATACATCATTAGCATTTGATATATCTACCTCTATCCCTTTATAGCTAAGAGCATTAGCAATTAATGCAGCCATCTGCTCATGGTTAATTGGCTCAGAAGGACCAAACTCCTCTGCTGATAAACCATGTATTAAGCCCGCCTTATAAGCTTTTGACACACTGGCGTAATACCAGTCAGTGAAATTTACATCACTGAAAGATAAACTACCAGCATCTTGCAATCCTAATACATTTACCAATATAGCAGTAAATTCTGCTCTGGTAATGGTGTTGTTGGGAGCAAATATTCCTTTGCTTACCCCATGTACATAACCTTGACTGACCATATAACTAATATCGTTATAGGCCCAAAAAATAGCAGGTACATCTATGAAGGTAGCTTGCTGGGACGGTGTTGACGGTATTGTCTGCATTGTGGCCAGAGTGGTCACTTTTAAATTACTGCTGAGTGCCGATTTATTTCCACCGCTATCTGTGGCTGTAGCTGCAAAGGTGTAGCTGGTATTGGGTGTTAACCCGATCACAGTATACTGGGCCTGGTTATTGGTGGCAAGAATGGGACTGCTGTTCACCGGTGTGTCGGACCCATTTTTATAAATGGTAAAGCTTTTTACATTAGTCGCAACGGAAAGATTCAGCATCACGCTGGTATCGGTAATTGTGCCTGCAGTAATAGTCGGAGTGATGGTTACAGAAGTTCCACCGCCCCCTCCGCCGCCAGAGCTATTGTTTGTTGTTTTCGTTTGGGTGTAGATAACGTATTGCGTGAAGTGCTTGGTCCAGACTACCAGATCGCTGCCAATAATAAAATATCCGTCCTGATTCGACCCAAGGCCTGCCGCACTGTCCCCACTCATCTGATTGGTTATTTTAGTGAAAACATTGTTTTGGTAATACCCTACATATTTTCCCGCTTGGTCTGGGAAGAAAATTCTTATCGGCTGGTTGAAAGTCAGGGATACGTTCCCACAGCCTATTTCTAGTACCGAGTCAACATTGGCTGTGTACCCGGAGTCCGGCGTTACAGTAACACTGTTGGTAGGCTTATCCGTCGGCGCATTTATTACACCATTCCAGTTATCTGGAGCGTTGATGACGGTACCTGCCGGTATGCTTACTTGCACCGGTCTTGTTGTGCTTAGCAAAGTGGGAGACTGAATGACCAGCGGCGGCAATGGCAAAGTGCTTACCGTACCACCAGCAGGTGCATTTCTGACGATGCTCAAGTCAACCTCTGGGTTGCTAACATTACTTGGAAAACTGATTGTCGTTACAGGAGCACTTACATCTGTATTTATTACCTGGTAGCTATCACCTGACGTTGTGATATCCATGGTAAATATTGCACTGGCCAGCGTACTCCATCCGTAAGCAGGGTTATATACCGCTGCGGTCACCGTAGTGGACTGATTCAAAATAAAAGGATCTGTGTACAGGTTACTTTGAAGTGTTGGAATCAAACCATTCAGCGTGTAATACACTGAATCGCTAACCGAGGTATCATTAGGATCCGAAATGCTTATCGTCTGGAGCACATCGAAGTTACCACCGTTAGGCGTAATAATAGGTGGAGCAAAATCGAGTACTGTTGCTGCTGGTGTTACACTGTTGGATGCACTAGAAGCTGAACTTGTTCCCACTGCATTGGTAGCCGTTACGGTAAAGGTGTAGGCCGTTCCGTTGCTCAAACCAGTTACGGTTAGCGGGCTTGTTGTTCCAGTGGCAGTT
>CAMKDG010000133.1 GCA_946411205.1 uncultured Desulfotomaculum sp. | reverse complement strand
ATCATGTTGCTGAACCCGAGCAAATCAAAGATCAAGTTGTTGAACTTGAGCAAGATGAAGATCAAGCTATTGAGCTTGAGCAAAGTGAAGATCAAGCGGCCTAAGTAGCAGCGCTCACATGATACGGTAATAAAAAGGGGTTGCCCATTATAGACTGACAGAGATAGGCACTTTCCACGTTGATGTGGATAGTGCCTAATTTCTCCGGCTTTTCTGTTTTGACGTAATGTCGCAAATGATTACAAGCTCAAATGAATAATTTTGCAATTGCAGCAATGAATTTAAAGGAATAACAAAATTCAGAACGAGTAGCAAGGGGGATATTATTTGGAAACTGAATTAAACGAAAAGGACAAACAGAAACAAATGATCTTATCAGAAAATTTATGGCAAGTAATGTATAGACTTTCCTGGCCTGCTGTATTAGCTATGGTTTTATATGGACTCAATTCAGTATTTGACATGATTTTTGTAGGAATATTTATTGGAGAAACAGCCTTAGCAGGGGTTTCTTTAGCGTATCCATTATCTCAAATAACGCTTGGGTTGGGTTCTCTAATTGGTGTTGGAGCAGGATCTGCCCTTAGCATTGCGTTAGGAGCAAAAAATCTAGAGATTCAGAAAAAAATATTAGGCAATGTAAACTATATAACGATAATTATTACTCTTATCTACCTAATCCTTGCATTGTTATTCACAACACCTTTGGTTAAATTAATGGGTGGTGAGGGTGATATCCTAGGCATAGGTAAAACGTATTTTCAAATAACAGTGATAGGATCATTATTTTGGATTTATGGTTTAGCGGGAAACATGATAATACGTGCCGAGGGAAAAATGAAAACAGCCGCGGTTATCATGGGTCTTGGACTTGTAGTGAATATTATAGCCAATTATATTTTTATAGTAGTAATGAATATGGGAGTTGCGGGATCAGCCTGGGGGACCAATCTTGGTATGTTTGTTTATACAATAGTAAGTCTTGTATATTTTGCAAAAGGAAAAGCATCATTTGAAGCTCATCCATTTAAGATCTACAGAGACAAAAAGATTATTAAAGATATCTTTTCCATGGGGATGCCATCACTGATCATGACTATCATGGCGCTTGTGCAGGCCATCGTAGTGTTTAGTGCTTTATCCAGATATGGAACCACTTATGATGTGGCACTTTATGGTGCTATATTTAGAATCTTTACTTTACTGCTGACACCTATATTTGGATTGATGAGGGCTTTGCAGCCTGTTGTTGGTATTAATTATGGGGCAAAAAACAACCTTCGTGTAATTAGTAGCTTTAAAATATTTACCATTGGCAGTACGTTACTGATGCTGCCCTTTTGGTTCATTATAATGGTAACACCTGAAGCTACTTTAGGGTTAATGTTCCCGGGTAAGGTATTTGATGCCGCCAGTTTATTTTACTTTAGAACCTATATGGCACTCTTGCCTATTTTGCCGGTTATATTTATGGCTATGACATTTTATCCTGCCATTAACAAAGGAAAGCCGGCTGCAATCATAGGAATTGCACGTCAGTTAGTATTTTATGTGCCTGTAATGATTATCCTACCAAAATTATACGGTGTGCAATGGGTGTATTATGGAACATTTTTAATTGATGTTGTTATAGCTGGTTGGGTATTTGTATTAATTAACAAAGAGTTTAATAATCTGAGGAAAGGCCCTATAACAGGACAGTCTAACTTTGTCCATGATAATCTTGCATAACTATTTTGGGGGATACTAAGCCTTTAAGAAAAAGCTTGAAAAAAGTTAAATTTATTATATAATAGTCAACATAATTGGCAACGAGGCCTATCTGATTTTTCAGATAGGCCTTTTTATTTGGGGGTGAGTGTACTATGGAAAAACGGGAGTTAGTTATTGATGCATCTATCCTAATTAGTGAACTTAAAAATGCTAGTAATGAAATGGGACGTATCAATGGTTCCATTCGGGAAATTGCTGTGCGTACAAATTTATTGTCGTTAAATTCAGCAATCGAAGCTGCCAGGGCAGGGGATGCTGGCCGGGGATTTAGTGTAGTGGCGGATGAAATAAAGAAACTGGCAACCAGTAGTTTAGCCTCTACCAAAGAGAGTACCAAAATTATTGAAAATATTCAAAGCAAAGCGAATGAGGTTATGGCCGTCAGAACAGCCGATGTAGCCTATGATACCATTGATAAAATTGACCGAAACCTGTTTGAACGTAATTGTGATGCACAGGCCTGGGCCAGTTTTGACAAGGTAAAGAGCTGCTTTTTATCAACCGATCCTAAACGTTTTTCCGTGGCAAACGAGCTTTTGAAAAAGCTGGTAGACATTTATGAAGTTTATTATGACCTCTATGTACTGGATACGGATGGTAAAATTGTTGCGGCGGGTGTCCGCCATGAACTTATAGGAAAAGAAATGGCAGATAAGGATTGGTTTAAGGAAGCTGTGGCGGTAAATTCTATATCTGTAAGCGATCTTTATTATTCATCTGAGGAAAATCTTCATACAGTGGCATATACATGTCCGGTACGAGGAGATGAGGGGCAAGTCCTGGGGTATTTTTCCACTCGTTTTAATTGGAACTATATTTATGACATCATAGATTCAGCCCGTATCGGTCAAAATGGGGACATCATGATTATCAACAAACAAGGCTATATTATTGCTTGCCGAAGCCGTAAGGGGATTCTGCAGGACAAGCTTGGGCACCTTGAGGCGGTACGACGTGCAATAGCCGGTGAAACCTATGGGTATGTATTTGAAAAAGATAACCTAGGTAGTATTAAAATATATGGCTATGCACACACACGGGGCTATAACGCTTATAAAGGGAAAAACTGGTCAGCTATTATAATAGAGACTTTATAGAACCGGGAGCGGCCTACGAGTTTTACTATAATTCTCCGATGGAAGTGCCGAAAAGTGAGCTTTTAACAAAGATTGCCTTTCCCTTAAAATGAGAGCGAGTTTCTGAGGTCAAGAAAATAATAGTATTTTTCTAAGACGACTGTAGCAGTGAAATGATCTGTTATGGTCTTTTTTTACTTAATTCGCTGCATAAACAGGATGTTTGTTTTGTGTTTATTTTTAAAAAAGCATAAATGCTCATTAAGTTTTTTAAAAAAAGACCGAATATAGCTAGGAGATGTGTAATGAACAGAGGTGATAGTATGCTTCAGTCTTTTAAAGTAGCTTTAAATAATGGCGGTGCTAAAGCAGGACTCATTTATATAATTTCTTCAGGTCTATTACTAGTAATGTTTTTGGTTATAATGACATTATTCTCTGGAGGGTCCCTATTTTCAATAGTAGCTCCAGGAAATTTAGAATCAATAACGAATCATCTCGTATCACAAATAATGAGTACAGAATCTTACGGGATAGTACTTGCTTTGTTGGGTATTTTATTTGTTTTTGGCATTGTTAGTTGTGGTATCCTACTCGGTGGGCTAATCGGGTCGTTTCGGGATGTTGTTGAAGGCAGACCGATAAGTATAGCGAGCTATTTCAATAATAGTTTGCATTATGCCCTAAGAACAATTGGTTACATCTGTCTGTATTTTTTTATATTTGGGCTCCTGGTTGGAATTATTTTTACTTTGATTTATATGATATTTTTAATTGAAATAAATAATCAAACATTTTTAATTTCATTATTATCAGGGCTGGTCATTACCCCACTATTAACTTTATCTATAGTAGGCTATAAAAAGAGAGGTTTTATTACTCAGAATATTGGTTCGATCTTTATCTATTCCTTAGCCATAGCGATCTTTTCAATAATTCCGGTTATCGGTCAAATCGTAACCTTCATCTTACAGACATACTACCATTTATTCATCCTAGTCATCTCTACAAAAAACAACAATACATTTAATTTCACCAAGAATTTTACGGTTGAATAAGTATAAGAAAAATGAATTATCCAAGAAAACCGAGGGCAGGTAATTAGCCCTTGGTTTTTCTGTTTTAATTATCCTTTACAAAACCAGGGCCATAGCCTATACTATAACTGTATTAATAGTAATAGTACAGATGTTACGGGAGGGGGGAGCCTATGTTTGATTTAGATTTAAGAAGCCGCGTACCCATTTATGAACAACTGGTGGAAACATTTAAGGAAGCCATTATAAATGAAGTTTTAAAGACCGATGAACAACTGCCTTCGGTACGTATTCTGGCCCAGCAATTGACCATCAATCCTAATACCATTCAAAAGGCCTATCGAGAGTTAGAGAGACAGGGATATATCTACTCCCTACCGGGTAAAGGAAGCTTTGTGGCTGGGATAAACAAGCATAAAAATGATGAAAAACTAGCTAAGTTAAAGGAAGAGTTGATTAAGGTTTTATCAGAAGCTATGTACCTGGGCATGACCCATGAGGAAATCATGGCCATTATTTCTCAAGTGGACAGCTCGGTTAGGAGGGGGATAATGAAGTGATTGAAATAATGAATTTAAACAAATCTTTTGAGGATTTGGCAGCGTTAAAAAACGTCAACATTAAGATCCAAAAGGGCTCTGTCTATGGTTTAGTGGGATCCAATGGAGCGGGGAAAACCACTCTGTTAAAAACCATGGTGGGAGTTTATCAGGGAGATCAGGGGACTTGTTCTATTGACGGCCAAGAGGTATTTGAAAATGTGGCAATCAAAGCCAAAGTAATATTCATTCCGGATACCTTGTATTTTTTTGCCAACTACTCCGTACGGGATATGGCGAAATACTACAGCAACATTTATCCGGCTTGGAATGAAGCACGTTTTGAAAAATTAAAAGAGGCTTTTGACATTGATGTTAACAAAAACATTCATCGTCTTTCCAAGGGAATGCAAAGACAAGTAGCTTTTTGGTTGGCCTTATCAAGCATGCCAGATTATTTAATTTTAGATGAACCGTTAGATGGACTGGATCCGGTCATGCGGCAGAAAGTAAAAAACCTACTTATTCAAGATGTGGCAGAGAGACAAATGACCGTACTAATTTCCTCCCATAATTTGAGAGAACTGGAGGATCTCTGTGACACCATCGGTATTTTACATAAAGGAACTTTAATTTTAGAGAAAGAGCTGGATGATTTAAAATCGGATGTTCACAAAATCCAGGTGGCCTTTAAGGAAGAGGTGTCCGGGGAATTTTTGGTCAACGCCCAAGCACAAGTGCTCTATGAAGAGGTAAGAGGCAGCGTCAGGCTCTTTATTATGCGTGGTAGCAAAGAGGATCTGACCAGACTGTTTGCCAAACAGCAGCCGTTGGTCCTGGATATCCTACCGTTAACCTTGGAAGAAGTTTTTATTTATGAGATGGGAGGGATCGGTTATGCCATTGAAAACATCATTATTTAATCAAGGCGTTTTGCTAGACGATTTAAAAAGATTTAGTTGGCTGGGCATCCTGTATACCCTCGCCTTATTATTCTTAGTGCCGTTACAAATTTTCATGATCTCTGGCCAGGAGGATCGGGATCATAGCATCATGAAGGAGTTCTTTTATCTGGGGACTGGGGAGAATCTGCAAGGGGCCTTGGTGTTGGCTGTTGCGATTCTCATGGGCATTTTTATTTTTCGCTATATCCAGGTAAAAGCAGCCTCGGATACGCTGCACAGCCTGCCCATTAAAAGAGCGGTCTTCTATAGAACCCATGTTTTGACCAGCCTAGTGCTGTTGATTGTACCGGTTTTAATCACAGCCTTGATTTCATTAATCCTGAATAGTATGTTAGGTTTGGGCGCTTATTTTAACCTCCAAGATATTGCAGCGTGGGCCGGCGTGCTAATTTTGCTGGAACTTACCGTTTTTTTTGTTTGCGTTTTTGTAGGCATGATCGTGGGTATGTCGGTGGTGCAGGGCGTTATTACCGTGATCTTCCTCTTCTTACCCTTGGGCTTGGCACTCTTGTTAGTAGAATCTTTACAGACATTCCTCTATGGTTTTACCTACAATTTTGGGGCCAATGAGTCGAAGCTTTCGCCGCTCGTCAGGTTGATGGAAGGATTTCGGGAGACTAATAAAATGGGGACAGGAGAAATAGTTACCTATATCGTGGTTTGTCTGGGTTTATATTTTCTGGCCCAATTTTTATATGAAAAAAGAAAATTAGAAACGGCTTCTCAGACCATCGCGTATCGTCCTTTTCGTTGGCTGTTTAAATACGGCGTTACCCTTTGTACCATGTTAGTGGCAGGTGTTTATTTTAACCAGACCCAGCAAAGCATTAGCTGGACTTTATTTGGCTACCTGCTTGGCTCGCTGCTTGGCTACTATGTAGCAGAGATGGTGCTGAAAAAATCCTTTTTCGTGTTTAAAAATTTCAAGGGGTATTTAATGTATGCTGCTGTAGTCAGCGTGCTATTGGCAGGGCTGCATTTTGATCTAACAGGCTTTACCAAGAAAGTGCCCCCCATCAATCAAGTTAAAAGTATTGGTTTTGGCGACAGCTTCTATGTTTTAAGAGACGGGCAGAATTTGTATGCGGATAAGGACAATCTTGCCCATATTCAAGAACTGCATCAACAACTGATCGCGGATCAAGCACAAAATAAATATGGTGATAGGAGATCAACCAGGGGGATGACGTTAGTTTATCACCTAGCAGATGGTAGTCAGTTAGCCAGGGGCTATTCTGTTGATTATGATCACTATAGTAAGCAGTTGAAGCCCATTTATGAATCGAAGGAATACAAAAAGCACCGTTACGATGCTGTAACCGTGGATGCAGCGGATATTGAAAAAATGACCATTCGTCCAAGCATCGATGCCGGGGGGAATAAAGAAGCGGTTATCCTAAAGCCGGAGGATATTAAAGAAGCCATTACGATCATCCGACAGGATATTGAAGCTGAAACCTATGAACAGATGAATGACAACAGAACACCTTGGGCCAATATCCGTCTGTTAATAGCCGATGACAAAATGAAAAAATATCAAAAGCTGCATACGGAAAGTAACCCGGAAAGAAGAGAGTTCTATGCTTCTTGGGAGAAATCCTATGGAAATTTTGAGGCCTGGTTACAGCAAAAGGGTTATTTGAAAAACGCCAGAGTCTTCCCCGAAGAGATCGATTATGTTGTGGTAGAGAAGGTGACCAGTTCAGGACAATGGGAAGCCAAGCGCAGAAGTGGCGAATGGATCGATAAAAATAGCACCAACCGGTTGGAAATTAAGGATAAAGATCAACTTGAAACTTGCCTAAGAAACCATAGTGATGTATGGAACAGCAAGAAGGCTGAATATATCGTCGGATTTTATCGGGAAGGGCATGTCAATATAGGCTATGGCAGCTTTAATAAGGACAATGTTCCGGAATTTATTAAGGGAAAATTATAGGGAATAAAAATAGAATTTACTATTTAGTGAGTATGGTGCAAACCATACTTACTTTTTTAATATATCAGAAAGTATAAGCTTTCCGATATGCATAAGGGAAGACTAAGTCTCCGGCGGTCTAAAGATTGGTGTGCTTTTAAGGCATACTATAGGTTAGCGGCAAGTAAACAAGTGTAGCTTTTCTAACTATATTTGAGAATCTCAACGAGTGAAGTTACAGTACTTAAGCAAATATAGAATAATAGCACTGGTAGAGTCAAAAGTAGATTTGCTTTTACACACTGGAAAAAACTTGCATTGAGATAGCGAGTGTGATACACTTAGCTAGCATAAATTAAATCCTAATCACATGTTGTAAAGGGTTGTTTGTGCAAGGAATCTTTTTTTTATTTGAGATAAAATAAAAAAGGACATATTAATTAATTTTTGGAGGTAATACAATGCAAGGTACAGTAAAATGGTTTAATGCAGAAAAAGGTTTTGGTTTTATCGAAGTTGAAGGTGGCAAAGACGTTTTTGCTCATTTCAGTGCCATCGTAGGGGACGGTTACAAGTCTTTGGACGAAGGTCAACGTGTTGAATTCGACGTGGTAGAAGGCAACCGCGGTCCACAAGCTGAAAACATTGTAAAACTATAGAGCCAATAAAAACTGCCCTTAACATTTGTTAAGGGCAGTTTTTTTGGCTTTATAGAAGGGTTATAGGATTAATTGTTAATAACTTGATTAAATAAATCAAGGGCTTGCTCCTGGGGAATGCCTTTTACTAATATTAACTCGCTTAGTAATATCTGTTGAGCATTATCCAACATAGCTTTATCTCCCGTGGCCAGGGCTCTTTTTTTGCCCATGCGAAGTAAGTCTCGGATAACTTCGGCTCCTTGGTAAATGTCGCCGGTTCTTATTTTATTCATATTACTGCGATATCTTTGGTTGGGGTTTAGACTGGTATCTGATTCTCCGTAATGAAAATTGTTTATAACGTCATCTAGTATATTTGAGTCCACAATTGGCCTAATTCCTAGGGTAGTGCCCATAGGAAACATAACTTGCATGCTTCGGATGTTCATCACATAATAAAGCTGTTTATTGCCTAGTATTTCTCGTTCCTCAATTGCTTCAATAATGCCAGCCCCATGCATGGGGTAAAGCACCTTATCGCCAATTTGAAACACGGAAACCCACCTCCCCCTTAACGTACTTAATAAGTATACCACAAAAGTAATAAAATATCAAAACTAACATTTTATCATAAAGCATTATTGGAGGTCAATAAATTTTAGACTCTTTTAGAGTGCTTTGCTTAGCCTTTTCGGTGCTAGAGAATAAATATAGATGGACTAAAGTAGGGTTAGCTATCACTATGAAGAATACTAACCATAGTAGTTATTAGTAGGGGGAGAAGTTTAAATGAATATTCAAATCTTTGGTATCAAGAGATGCTTTGCTACCAAAAAGGCGGAACGGTATTTTAAGGAGAGAAGAATCAAATATCAATTTATTGATTTAGGGATAAAAGGATTAAGTAAGGGAGAATTACAAAGTGTTAAAAATGCGCTAGGATTAGAGAAATTGATTAATAGCCAGGCAAAGGAATATAAAAAATTGAACATGGATCGCATCATAGGTAGCAGCGCTAGAGAAGAAATATTATTAAACAACCCCAGTCTTTATCAAACGCCCATTGTGCGGAACGGAAAACTAGCTACGGTAGGCTACGAACCCGATACTTGGAAGATGTGGGAAGATTAGTCGGCATTATAAAATAATGGGGGAATAGATACATGAATGGAACGGAACGAAAAAATATTAAACCAGGGAGTAAGGTAAAAATAATCCAAAAACCACATCAGAGGACCGGACAATTAACCGAAGGGGTGGTTAAAGATATTTTGACCAAAAGCCCGGTGCATCAGCGGGGTATTAAAGTACGGTTAGATAATGGAATTATTGGTAGAGTTCAAGAAATTCTGTCATAATATAGGAGTT
>CAMKDG010000132.1 GCA_946411205.1 uncultured Desulfotomaculum sp. | reverse complement strand
GCCTGACCAAAAAACTAAGAATTATCAACAAGGGGAAAGCTCTTCCCTTGTTTTGCTGTGCCCAAAACGGGGCCTAAATGGTACGATTCACCCGCATAGAGGTGATAATTTTTCTGTCTTGAATAAAAAAGGGTCTGTCGCCCTACGTTTTCAAATAAACGTTTTGCGACAGGCCCTTTTTGTATTTTATTTACAAAATGCCTACGAATGGGCTAAAGTCATAATATTTACCTCCTATAAAGAAGGGTACAGTTTCAGATACTAATTATGAAGCTAATGCTAAAAGGAGGTGTATTTATGTCCAATAGAACAAATTTTGGGGAAGATACCTTGGGAGCCTATCGTTTAAAGGATATGCACGATGCTCAATTTCCCGGCGGCGTTGTTGTTGATCCGACACCCATTACTGCCGGGCAGGATGTAGTTGTTTTTTATAACGGCTTGCTAGCCAATAGTGGTGCACAGGAAGTGTATATGCACTGTGGGTTTGGCAACAACCAGCACTGGAATGGTGTACAGGATGCGCGGATGGCCAAGACCGGTTTTGGTTTTGTCAAGTCAATGACGATGCCGGATATCCATACCCAGTTCAATTTCTGTTTTCACGACAATGCCATGAATTGGGACAACAACTATGGCCACGACTGGACCTTCCAAGTTCATAACGGTACCATGAATTAGCTCTAATGGATCCTCCCTACTGGCTTGCCGGTAGGGTTTTTTTGCGGTTACTATACACCTTTTAATAAGGATAAGTTTTTCTACTAAAAAACATGAAGTTGGTAAATACTAGCCAAGATTACGAATTAATAGAGAAGGGTGTGTAGAGTTTGAGGGTAATTGTTTTTTCCTGGGAATACCCACCCGCAAGTGTAGGCGGACTTGCTTCGCATGTCTATGACTTGACCCTGGCGATGGCCCAACAGGGAGATGACATCCATGTTATTACCCGGGGTAATGCAGGTACACCGGAATACGAAAATGTCCACGGTGTACATGTATATCGAGTGAATCCTTTTAGGGTATCCTCTGCGGATTTTATCACCTGGGTCATGCAACTAAATCTAGCCATGTTGGAGAGAGCTTTACCGTTACTGCAAGAATTGGGAGAGGTAGATATTGTACATGCCCATGATTGGCTGGTAACTTACGCAGCCAAAGTATTAAAACACACGTATAAGTTGCCATTATTATCGACCATCCATGCTACCGAGTGGGGGAGGCACAATGGTTTACATAACAACATGCAGCGTCATATTAGTGACATCGAGTGGTGGCTGACCTACGAATCTTGGCGGGTCATTTGCTGTAGTTATTATATGCAGGGACAATTAAAGCATATATTCCAATTGCCGGAAGATAAATTACGGGTAATTCCCAATGGTGTGGATCCGGAAACCTTTCGCTATGATCCCCAGTCTCCGGTAAAAAGGCTTCAATATGCCGCCCCAATGGAAAAAATTGTCTATTATATGGGGAGACTGGTGCCGGAAAAAGGTGTGCAAGTATTAATTGATGCGATACCAAAGATTTTACAGTATCAACCAAATACCAAATTTGTTATCGCTGGTACCGGGCCCTTTGAAGGAGAGTTAAAACAAAAAGCAGATCAAAGGGGAGTTGCTCACAGAATCTACTTTACGGGTTATGTCGATGATAAAACTCGTAATAGCTTATATCATTTTGCAGATGTGGCGGTATTTCCCAGCCTATACGAACCCTTTGGTATCGTAGCACTGGAGGCTATGGCAGCGAAAACCCCGGTGGTGGTATCGGACAATGGAGGGCTGGGTGAAATCGTTGAACATGGAGTTACCGGCATGAAGGCTTATACCGGTAATGCTAACTCTTTGGCCGATAATATTTTACATATTTTAATGGACCCGTTGTCTGCCCGGAAAATCCAAGAAAGAGCCTATCGGGAAGTGGTGGAAAAGTATCATTGGTCCGGCATTGCTCAAAAGACCCGGCAAGTGTATCAGGAAGTGGTGGATGCCCACCGGATGGCTCCCTGGAGGCAGCAAGCCAAAGGAAAGCTGATGGGTAAATTAGTAAGGATACAGTAAGCGAAAGAATCAAGGGGACTTAGTCAAGTTAGGAGTGGATTAATCTGAAAGCAATCATTATGGCCGGGGGTGAGGGGTCAAGACTACGCCCGTTGACCTGTGGTCTGCCTAAACCCATGATGCCGGTAGTAAACCGACCCATGATGGAACATATTTTAGAGCTCCTAAAAAAACACAATGTACAGGAAATAGGAGTAACCCTGCAATACTTACCGGAAGCCATCCAAGGATATTTTGGCAACGGCTCCGACTTTGGGGTCCATATGCGTTATTACGTAGAGGAGGTACCCCTAGGGACGGCTGGCAGTGTAAAAAATGCGCAGAATTTTTTAGATGAAACCTTTGTAGTGATCAGTGGGGATGCTCTTACAGATTTAGACCTCAGTCAGGCCATGGAATTTCATCGACAAAAAGGTGCTCTGGCCACCTTAGTTTTAACACCGGTAGATATTCCCCTGGAGTATGGAGTTGTCATTACTGATAAAGATGGACGAATCGCCCAGTTTCTAGAAAAACCAGGTTGGGGCGAAGTATTTAGCGATACTGTCAACACGGGTATCTACATCTTAGAACCAGAAGTACTTAATTACTTTGAGCCGGGACAGAAATTTGATTTTAGCAAGGATTTATTCCCTTTGTTACTAAAGGAAAAACAGCCTTTATTCGGGGTATCTTTGTCTGGGTATTGGTGTGATATCGGCAATTTACAGCAATATGTGCAGGCCCATCAGGATTGTTTAACGGGTAAAGTAGCGGTTACTATTCCAGGCACAGAGGTGGTACCAGGGATTTGGGTGGGTGACAACAGTGTGATTCACCCGGATGCGTCTATGAAAGGACCAGCACTGATTGGGGATAATTGCCGAGTGGGTAGCGGGGCACTGATCGATGCCTATAGTGTCATAGGCAATGGTTGTTTAATTCAAGAGCAGGCCAGTATTAAACGAAGTGTCTTGTGGGATAATGTTTTCCTGGGAGGCCGTGCTGCTATCCGGGGTACGGTATTGGGCAGCCAGGTTAAAGTGAAGGCTAATGCTGCTATTTATGAAGGCTCAGTGGTAGGCAGTGATTCTATCATTAAAGAAAGGGCCATTTTGAAACCAGATGTGAAGCTGTGGCCAGGCAAAGTTGTTGAATTAGGGGCGTTGGTGGAGAGTAGTTTGGTGTGGGGTACCAACAAAGCCAAAAATCTTTTTGGTATGGAGGGTATTTCCGGTCTGACCAATATTGAAATAACACCGGAATTTGCCAGCCGGGTAGGCTCTGCTTACGGAACCAATTTGGCCATAGGGACTCCAATTGGTCTTTCCAGCGACCGTTTTCCAGCTTGCCGGATGATTAAAGAAGCTTTGGCCTGTGGGTTGCAATCTGCCGGTATCGAAGTGGTGGATTTCGGAGCAGCTTTCACACCGATGCACCGTTTTGCTGTGAGAGCAAATCATTGCCAGGGAGGGATTCATGTAAGAATCAGCTCCCAACGGGCAGATAAAATAAACTTGGTCTTCACCAACGAAAAAGGAGGAAATATTTCCCGTAGCCAGGAACGCAAGATCGAAAGCACTATGGCTAGGGAAGATGTTCGTCGATTGGAGAGTCCTGGCATTTTACCTGTTCGCAAAGTAACGGATACCCCAGAGCAATATCTGACTCATTTATGCCAAGGAATCAATGGCAAGCTGCTTAGAGAAGCCGGACACCATCTAGTATTAGTATATGATCGGCAAAATTTAGATCCACTGATGACCACAGCCTTGGATTCCTTAGGTATTGCTGCAGAGCACCTAGAAGCCGGGCAATCCACCACGGAGCCAAAGGATTGGCAGTGGTATAAGCAAGTCATTAATAAACTGTCAGCCAATGTTCAACAGAGCGGCAAAGCTGTGGGTGCGATCATTGATCCTAACGGAGATCGTCTCATCCTGGTAGATAGTCAGGGTAATGAGGTGAGCGAAGAAATTCTGACAGCCCTCATTTCTTTGATTATTCTCAAGGAACAGGCTGGGCCGGTAATTGTTCCCGTGACTGCACCCAAAGTGATTGAGGAATTGGCGGACAAATACCAGGGTAGAGTGATCAGAACCAAGACCTCTCAGCAGGATTTTATCGATAAGATTATCAACCACCAACTGCAAAATAATCAGGAAGTATCACATCATTTTATGAACTTTGATGCACTGCTAACGCTATTGAAAGTGTTAGAGTTCTGTGCCAGGGAAGGCATCCGCCTAGAACAATTAGTGGCTGAAATTCCGAGTTTTTATCTCCAACAAAAAGAAGTGCCTGTTCCCTGGAAAGCAAAGGGCAGAGTCATACGCAGACTTATCGAAGAACCCGCCGGTGAATTGGAATTACTAGACGGGGTAAAAGTTTTTCACCCGGAAGGTTGGGCCCTGGTGCTGCCAGACCCAGAGGAGCCAGTTTGTCGCATCTTTACCGAGGGAATTTCTATGGAAGCCGCGGAGGAATTAACAAACTTTTATTCAGACAAGATCAGGCAAATTAGTGAAACCTAACAGAAGAAACAAGTAAGCTGACTGCCAGCGTGTTTTATCTAACCTAACCCCCAACGGTTAGGTTTTTATCTGTAAAAAGACGGAATGATCAAAATTATCAACAAGGAGTTGGTATGTTTTTGTCGAATAAGTACAATAATTCACAAACCTGGAGAGGAGCTGAGTAGCTTGCGAGGGATTTACTTACAAGATCCCTATCTTTTACAATATCGTTCCCTTGTCACAGGCAGTGTTTCGGAGAACGGGAGAAACGGCATTTTTCTAGAGAAGACAATCTTTTATCCAGAGGGAGGAGGGCAACCGGCAGATAACGGAACTTTGGTGTGTGCCCGTCGTTCCTATGAGGTGCTTCATGTGGAGGAAAGAGCCGACGGAATCGTTCATTGGTTGGCAGGTATAGAGGTACCTAAGATTGGTAGCACTGTATTCATGACGGTAGATGAAGCAAGACGCAGGGACCATATGCAGCAGCATCACGGGCAGCATATTCTTTCCGCTATTTTGGAACAAAAGTATGGTTGGCAGACCATCGGTTTTCATTTAGGAGAAGAAACTGCCACCATCGATCTGACCACCCGTGAGATTGCTCCAGAATTATTGCTTGAAGTAGAAGAAGAGGTTAATCACATCGTAATGGAGAATTTGCCGGTTAAAGTAGAGAATTACCGGCGGGAGGAGCTACCTGAGAGCCTGTTACAAAAGATTCCGGGGGACGAAGAGGAGATTCGGCTAATCATTATTCCAGGCATTGATGAAAATGCTTGCTGTGGCACGCACCCTCAGAACACCGGTGAAGTGGGGCCGGTGAAAATAGTAAAAACGGAGAAGGTGCGGGGTAACCTACGTCTGCATTTTATCTGTGGTGCTCGTACCATCCGCTGGATGGGGCAAACAGCAATAACGTTACGTAACCTGGAGCAAGCGATAGGTGCCACTGGCGGTGAAGCCCTCAGCCGGTTGGAGAAACGAGAGGCAGAGCTTAAAAAATTGCAGAAAGAGCGAAAAGAACTCTTATTTCTTAAATATCGCTGGCAGGCCGAACAGCAGGAAAGCTGTGCTGCTATGCTAGGAGATGTATCTGTTCTGGTTCAACATTTTGCTGAAGCAGATATGGAACTGTTGCGGGGCATTGCGGCTGCTTGGTGTGAGAAGCCTGGTCGACTGGCAGTGCTGGCTGGTGGTGGCGGACCCAGTTATGATATAGTCATGGCCAGAGGACAAGCTGTACCCGTTGCCGTTAACACGCTGTCGGGCGATATCTGGCCTCTACTGAAAGGGAAAGGCGGCGGCAGCCCAGATATCGTACAGGGTAAAGCCAGCGAACTGCCGTTAAACGAAGTGAAAAAACGATTGGCAGAAGCCCTAAAAACACAAGGGGACGGTTCTGCTGTGTCGAGGTAAAAACAGGGTAGCATCAAGAAAAAAGAAGGGTATGTATGAAACCGTGCCCAGGATGCACAAAACAAAATATTGAGTCGTTTAAGAAATGATGGAGTAAGCCTGCAGCAAATATGCAGGATAACTGGCTCAGCATTCCACATTGTTCGAAGGCTAGAGGAAGACACAAAAGAGACACAAAGGAATCGTCCCTTTGTGTCTCTCAACTTATTTCATACCAGGGAAATGTAGTTGTCTGAGGGCTTCGTAGAGGGCAATGGCTACCGTGTTGGATAAATTAAGGGAGCGAACTTCACCCTGCATGGGAATCCGTAGACATTGTTCTGGATTGGCTGTTAATAGATCCTTGGGTAGACCGGCGGTTTCTTTGCCAAATACAAGAAAATCGTCCTGACCAAACTGCACTTCGTGATACGGACGGCCTCCTTTGGTGGTGAAATACCAGAAACGGCCCTGGGGGAATTTTTCTCTCAGGGCGTTAAAATTTTTATGGTAGTGTAAATCCAGTAGGTGCCAGTAATCCAAACCAGCTCTTTTTAAATAGCGGTCATCAGTGGAGAAACCCAAAGGTTCCACGAGATGTAAACTGGCCCCTGTGATAGAACAAGTTCTGGAGATATTACCTGTATTGGCAGGGATTTCTGGCTCCACTAAAACAATATGCACTAATTCCCCTCCCTTTTACCACCGGTAGGACATAGAACCCACAGGGTACATTCACCACAGCGGGGTTTGCGGGCATCGCAGACCCTTCTGCCGTGTTGAATAATTTGATGATGGACAGCTTGCCATAGCTCAGGCGGGATCAAAGCACATAATTCCCGTTCTGTTTGCTCCGGAGTTTTACCAGTAGCTAAACCCAGGCGGTGAGCCAGCCGTTGAACATGAGTATCCACAGGGAAAGTATGTTGCCCAAAGGCAACTCCCAACACCACATTGGCTGTCTTTCGTCCCACACCAGGTAATTTTTCTAATTGCTCCCGATTTTCGGGAACATGGCCGTTACACTGTTCCATGATGATCCGGCTGGTTTCTACAATAAATTTGCTCTTATTTCTAAACAAACCACAGCCTTTGATATGCTCGGCTAATTCTTCCGGCGTTAGTGCTGCAAAGTCCGCCGGGGTACGGAATTTTTGAAACAGCCGTTCCGTAATCTTATTTACCTGGGCATCCGTACTTTGGGCAGATAAAACCACGGCCACCAGTAATTCGAAGGGGGTGGAAAACTTTAAATCTGTGGTGGCATTGGGATAGGCCTCTGCCAGCCGGGCCAAAATTTGTTCTACTCTACTTTCCATTGCAGAAAAGCCGAGCATGTTCTACTTTGATGCAGCGATCCTGGACAAAGTCCATATCAGCAGCTTTGGCGATGGCAGCTGCTTCATCATTTGCTATGCCCAATTGTAACCAAATTGCCCGGGGTTTTAGGGGAATAGCCTGTTCCACCACCGCTGGGGTTTCTTCACTTTTGCGGAAAACATTGACCAAATCAATTTTATCCGGAATATCTGCCAGGTTTTTGTAGGCGGCTTCCCCCAGTACTTCGGATACCCGGGGATGCACGGGGATAATGCGATAACCTTGATTTTGCATATACGCCGCCACTTTAAAACTGTCACGGTGGGGTTTGTCCGATAGACCTACCACAGCAATGGTCTTACATTCTAGTAAAATTTGCTTCATTTGGTCATCACTAAGTGGTTGAACCATTTTTTATTCCTCCCTATCTGTTGGTTATTGACCCTTTTTTACTGGACGTGCTAAAGTAATAACTAGTGTTTATATCCTTTTCCAGGAAGTGATTAAATGACAAAAGTCTTACTGGCAGTGGCCTTGGGGGTACTGGTAGGCCACTTTAATATCCTGTCTGTTAATCCGAAGAAAATTAGCAAGCTTACCTCCCTTTGCTTGTTCATTATGCTGCTGGCCATGGGAGCTCAACTGGGTGCCAATGATAAGCTGCTTGGTGATCTGGGTCGTTTAGGTTGGCAGGCACTGGTGCTGGCCTTTGCGATCATTGTCGGCAGCGTGTTACTGGTACGCCTGGCAGAGAATCACATCAGTAAGCAGTTAGAACAGAGTAAGCAAAAGGCGAAGTTTGATAAGGCCATTGGCCATTAGCCGTTGGCCTTTGGCTTTTAGGGTTTTACTTTTTGGCCAATGACTAACGGCCAACGGCTAGACCCTTAAGGAATACCCCAAAGAGGTGATTTCATGACTTGGATCATTCTTGGCTCCGTAGGAATAGGTTTAGCATTAGGACATTGGCTGCTTCCTGAACAAGTTGTTCAATACCTGGATACCGTTACTACTACGGCGCTCTATTTAATGTTATTTGGCATTGGTATTGACTTAGGGCGGCAGAAAGAAGTATGGGTTAGGCTTTGGAACATGGGCTGGAAGGTATTGTGGTTACCCGTTCTAATCGCCACCGGTAGTTTGGCAGGAGCAGCCGTAGCAGGCTTATTGATTGGTCTTCCCTTTAACGAATCCACTGCCATTGGAGCCGGTTTTGGCTGGTATAGCCTATCCGGTGTTCTCATTGCTGAAATCTATAATGTAGAAACAGGAGCACTGGCCTTTATTACCAATGTGGCCAGAGAATTATTAACGTTTTTGTTGGTGCCTCTGGTGGCCCGTTATATTGGTCGCTTTTCAGCGGTGGCACCGGGTGGAGCTACGGCGATGGATACAACCTTGCCAGTAATTACCAAGGCTACCGGCAGTGATATGGCCGTTATTGCTTTCATCAGTGGCTCAGTATTGACCACCTTAGTTCCGATACTGGTACCGTTTTTGATCCAACTTAAGTAACCAGAATGCTTTTGCTTAGTTTTGACCTTAAGCCGTAAACCAGAGGCTTTAGGTCTTTTTATTATTATTGGATAGGTTAATTTTCACAGTATAATTTGGTATTTGTTCTTAAATATCTCATTTTATCAACAACTGAGCTAGCAGAATTTAAAGGCGTATGGCCTACGGCCAATAGCTATTTTACCACACCCAAGGGCAATTTTACCAGCTTCATCATACAATCGCCCTGCATTCTATAGCACCTCAACTCCCCCAATACACCAGCAAGAGGCGGCTGCTATTTACCAGACCGTGGGCAATCATGCCGGGTATCAGTGAGCCGGTCAGATAATAAATGATGGCTAGTCCGGCACCCACCGCAGCAATTTGGATAAACCAGACACCACTGAAATGTGCCAGAGAGAAAAAAACGGCGCTGACCAGTAAGCCCATGATCAAGCCCCATTTGCGGCTAAAGGCAGTAAAAGCCAGGCCCCGGTAATACAATTCTTCGGTTATGGGGACTAGCACCCCACCAATGAGCAGTGGCCAAACCAGAGCAGTGGGCGTGTTTGCTGCCGCTGCTGCTTTTACTAATGGATTGCTACC
>CAMKDG010000131.1 GCA_946411205.1 uncultured Desulfotomaculum sp. | reverse complement strand
GCATATTTTTCATCGTTTTTGGTCTCTGCCCCGTGGAAGCGAACATTTTCCAGCAGCAGCACATCACCATTCCTCATATTGGCAATAGCTTGCTGGGGTTCAACTCCCACAGAATCATTCACCTTACCAACCTCTTTGCCTAGCAGCTCGGAGAGTCTTTTAGCCACCGGAGTGAGGCGGTACTTTTCTACCACTTCGCCCTTGGGACGGCCCAGATGGGAAGCCAAAATAACCTTAGCTCCCTGCTCCATCAAGTATTGGATGGTCGGTAACGCTTTTTGGATTCTGGTATCATCGGTAATAACGTCTCCATTCAAAGGGACGTTGAAATCAACCCGAACAAAGACCCGTTTTCCCGTAACATCAATGTCCTTAACGGACTTTTTTTGCATCCTTTTACAGCCCCTTTTCTGCCACCATAATGGCTAGATCCAGCACACGGTTGGAATAACCCCACTCGTTATCATACCAAGCTACCACTTTGGCCATATTCCCGTCCATGACCATGGTGGAGAGTCCATCCACGATGGAGGAATGGGGATTGCCGTTAAAGTCTTTGGACACCAGTGGCAGCGGATTATATTCTATAATTCCCTTGAGGTCGCCCTCGGCAGCATTCTTTAAGGTTTGGTTAATTTCTTCAGCGGTGGTCGACTTGGTTAGTTCCACCACTAAATCTACAACAGAAACGTTGGGGGTGGGAACCCGCATCGAAAAACCGTTCAGTTTGCCCTTCAATTCCGGAAGCACCAACGCAACCGCTTTGGCGGCACCGGTGGTAGTAGGAATAATGGACATCCCGGCAGCTCTGGCCCGACGTAAATCTTTGTGCGGTAAGTCCAGAATTTGCTGGTCGTTGGTATAGGAGTGCACCGTGGTCATAAGTCCCCTAACGATGCCAAAGTTATTGTGCAGCACTTTGGCCACCGGAGCTAAACAGTTGGTGGTGCAAGAAGCATTGGAGATAATGTGGTGTTTGGCATGATCATACTGGTTATCGTTTACCCCCATCACAAAGGTACCGTCTACTTCTTTACCGGGAGCACTAATAATGACCTTTTTAGCACCTGCCTGGATGTGTTTAGCGGCATCCGGTCCCTTGGTAAATCTACCGGTGGATTCAATAACCACATCTACACCCATCTCACCCCAGGGAAGTTTAGCAGGATCTGCTTCGGCATACACCTTAATTTCTTTGCCATTGATGATAATGGTATCCTCTGTAGCAGAAATATCTGCATTCAAGATACCATGAACTGAATCATATTTTAACAGATGTGCCAGAGTCTGAGCGTAGGTTAAATCATTAATGGCCCTAAAATCCAGACGGCGGGATTTGTGGTTAACTAAAGCTACCTCAAATTCTCCCCGTTCAATGGCGCAACGTAATACGTTTCGTCCAATACGTCCAAAACCGTTGATACCCACTTTAATCGGTGCCATTTTTATAAATCCACTCCTTCAGAAAGTATAGTATGTCACAATGGCTTTAGTCCCTATTAAATTGTATGTCTTATTACCCTAAAGGTTTCAACATTTAGCTAAATATCCCTGCCGAAAAAGGGATTTTTTTAGCTAATATCTTTTCCTTCTCGTGGTAGCAGGAATCCCCAACTCATCTCGGTACTTGGTTACCGTGCGACGGGAAATCTTAACTCCCCTTTGATCGAATAATTCCGTAATCTTTTGATCACTGAGGGGGTTGGCGGAGTCCTCTTGTTGAACGATTTCCTGCAGTATCTTTTTAAGACTTTCTGCAGATACTTGGTTACCGCTGGTGCCACTGAGTCCGGTGGAAAAGAAATATTTCATTTCAAAAACGCCCTGGGGTGTTTGGATATATTTGTTAGAGGTGGCCCGGCTGACGGTGGACTCGTGCACACCAACGATATCAGCCACCTTTCTCAAATTAAGGGGTCTAAGTTGTTTAACACCATGTTCCAGGAAGTCTCGCTGCAATTCCACCAAGCAATTGGCCACTTTATACAGGGTGAGACGACGTTGTTCAATACTGCGGATTAACCAAGCCGCTGCATTTAATTTTTCCTCAACAAACTGCCTGGTATTCTGATCTGCACTACTATTTTTGGCCAGCACATTGCGGTAGGTGTTGTTAATGGTCAGCCGGGGTACGGCTACATCATTAACTAAGATGACATACTCCCCTTCTACCTTTTCCACCACTACATCGGGAATGATATATCGGGTATCATTCTGTTGACTAAAATTTCGGCCCGGTTTGGGTTCTAAGGTTTTCACGATATCTGCCGCTTTTTGTATCTCCAGGGGAGAGACGTTTAGTTTAGCTGCAATTTTGGACAAGCGACCACTGGCCAAATCCGGTAGAAAATCGTCAATCAGCCGCTGGACGATGGGATGCTCTTCTGGCAAGAGATCCACTTGAATGGTTAAACATTCTTGTAAATCTCGGGCACCCACTCCCGCTGGGTCAAAGCTTTGTAATATTTTTAAGGATTCTTCTAGTTTTTCCTGCCCCACAGCCAGTTGCTCAGATGCTTCCTCCAGGCTAATCCCCACATACCCTTTGGCATCCAAATTACCAATGAGGTACTCCACAAACTTCTTAATCTCCGGTGAAACACTAATTAAACTAAGCTGAAAGTTCAAGTACTCTGCCAGGGTTGGTGCCTGGGTAACAAACTGTTCGTAGTTTGGCTGTTCAATAATTTCCCTTTGTCCCCGATTGGGGGAAAGACCTAAGTCACTGCGGTCCTGAAAATACTCTATCCACTCTAAATCTTGTTCCTTTTTATCTGGGGGGGGAGAGTCCTCCTGTCGCTCGGGATCGTGCTCCTTCACTTCCAACAGAGGGTTCTCCATTACCTGTTGCTCCACATATTCAGTCAGCTCAACGGAAGACAACTGCAAAACCGTGATGGCCTGGCGAAGCTCCGGCGTCATAATTAATTTTTGAGTTTGCTCCAGATGAAGCCCAAAGTCCATTCGCAAGTTCCATCACTCTCCCGTAGATTAACCTTTTTCAGCTTAGAATATTTATGTAATATTAGCAAGGATATCATAAGAAAATCCATCCTCCGCATAAAGAGTTCGGGTGCCACTGGTGTGTTCCACGAACGCAGCCATAGCCGGGCGCAAATCTTCGGGCCAGAGACAGCAATGATTAAAATGGGTAATAAAACAAAGTTTTACCTTACTTCCTTGTAACAAGTGCGCTAAGCCCAGGGTGGTAATATGCCTGTAAGCATAAATATTATGACCCGTAACATTGGCAACTAGCACATCCACCTGGCCAAAAAGGTCCTTGATATCCCGGCGATACTCCACCACTTCTGTGAGATCCATAATGGGTCCCTTCCGAGGCAAATACTGAATCCCTGCCGGTGTTAAATAGCTCTGAATATAATTGGTATCACTGGTATAGCCAATCTTGAGCTTGCCTGTATCCAAAATAAAACCATAATTTTCCCCAGCATGATGTACCGGTATCGGAGTCAGGGTAAGACCTTTTAGCCGAATGGGTTGGTGTGCCTCCAGAGTTATAACACTGGGGCCACCCTTGTAACCAAGATCACTATCTCTGCCCTGATGATAGCGGCTTACGAGGTGCTCTCGTTCCAGTATCTGCCCTGGGGCCATTAACAAACCCCGTCGGCAATACATCCCCCAGCACATGCCTTCAATAATGGCCTCTGTACCTGCATAGTGGTCCAAATGACCGTGGGAGATAAAAATTCCATCCAATATTCCCAGATCGATACCCGCCTCCTGGGCTCGTACCACCGCACCGGGGCCAGGGTCCACATACAAGCGCAGCCCATCTACCTCCAGATAAAATCCTGCGGTACGGGGAATTTGGCTAAGCACGGCTTCCGGGTTACCCCCGGTGCCCAGAAAGGTAATGACTGCACCTGGTGGGGTAGAAACCATTTCCCCTCGGTGCCGATACTTGGTAAAGGCTTGACCTACGGCAGCCGCTGTTTTCTGCCTTAATTCTGCATCAAGTTTCTGTATATTCATGGCCTGCCTTCCTTGCCCGCAACTTGTCCGCCAGCTGTTCCAGCTTACGCATACGATGATTAACTCCGGATTTTCCCACCGGAGGGTCCCACATTTCGCCCAATTCCTTAAGGCTGGCATCGGGATTGTTTAGCCGTAACTCTGCCGCCTCCCGCAGGGGTTTTGGCAGTTTGGCCAATCCCAGGGTATCGGCCAAATATTTAATATTCTCCAACTGCCTCACCGCTGCACTAACAGTCTTCTGTAAGTTAGCAGTTTCACAATTGACCAGGCGATTTACCTGGTTGCGCACATCCTTATAGATACGCGCGTTTTCAAAATCCAGCAAGGCGGAATGAGCACCCATATGGTTAAGGCATTCAACAATCTGTTCACTGCCCTTTAGGTAAACCACATACCAATTTTTCCGAGGGCTTACTTTAGCAGGTAAGTTAAAGGATTGCATTAATTCTGCCAGATCCTGGGCGTGCTTTACATTGTCAGTAATAATTTCCAAATGATAGGTGCCCTCGGGGTTGTTCACAGAACCGCCCCCTAAGAAGGCTCCCCGTAGATAGGCCTTACGACAGCAATCCTTTTTTACTAAATCTGGCACAATGCCCTCTTCACTAAAGGCAAAGCCGCCCTCGGTAATGCCCAGGGCTTGTAAGATCTCTTCCATACCTGGCTGAGAAGGAATTCGCACCAGATAAACATTGTTTTTGCGAAGTCTGGCTTTGCGCCGCACCAAGATCTCAGTACTAAGACCAAACAAATTTTTCAGCAGTTTAAATATTTTACGAGCCACCGCAGCATTTTCGGTCACAATATTTAAGGAAAGTTTCTTCAGCCCGCTGATTTGCACACTGCCATCCATTTTAATTAGCGCCGCCAACTCCGCCAACCGACAACAATTCCTGCTGTCCACAATCCTAGCCAGTTCGTTTTTGGTTACTGCCGAGAAGGACATAAAAACCCCTCCACTCCGTAGCTATTATACCACAGATCAATTGGTGTAATATGGGCAAGTATCTATAGGGTGTGTAATTTACCAATAAAAATTTCTTCAAATATGACATTTCTGCCAAATACCACATAATGCCAACCCATGACAAATATATTGTATTGATGAAAGTTGGAGAGGGGTTGGCAAAGTGGTACTTTATCTGGCCAAAAGAACAATTAAGGCCGTTATTATGGGTATTCTTGTGCTAGGCCTAGTGGCAGTGGCCACTTCCTATACCACAACCACGGTAGCGAAAAGGGCTCCGGTGGAGGATTGGTTGCGTAACGGACAGGTAGTCAAGCAGGTAAGTACCTCAAAAAAATTGGTGGCCCTTACCTTCGATGACGGGCCCAGTAATATCTTTACGCCGCAGGTGTTGGCTATTTTAGAACAGCACCAGGTCAAAGCAACTTTTTTTGTGGTGGGAAAAAGGGCCGAAAAGTATCCTGAGTTAATTAAGCAGATTTCTCAGGCAGGACATGAGCTTGGCAATCACACCTACACCCATCCCCTTTCTCCGGTCAAGGCTGCTACCTTGGCACAGGAACTGGATAAAACCGATGAGATTATCTTTAAGATCATTAATAAGCATACCCAGTATTTCCGACCTCCGGGAGGCAAATGCACTCGGTCCACAATAGAACCGGCTTTGGATAAGGGATATAAAGTAATCCTTTGGACTGCTCTGGAAGATCCTCGGGATTGGTCCGACCCTGGAGTAGCTAAGATTGTTTCTCAAGTGGTGGATAATATTAGGAATGGTTCAATTATTATTCTGCGCGATTGCGGCGGGAATCGCGCCCAGACGGTAGAAGCCTTACCACAGATAATCGAAGGTTTGAAAAAGAAAGGCTATCGTTTTGTAACGGTCCATGAGCTTCTGAAAGACAGTACTACGGTGCCAGCCATTGAGGAGTTTCGAATGGAAAATTGGGTGGAGTAGGAGAAAGAAAAGCCGCCCCTGTGTGTGGGACGGACTACAAGTCTAATTGCTCAATTTATACAGCGTGTACTGATTAAGGGAAACCCCTTCCTTTTCCGCTTCAATGGCTAGTCGGGCGTGTAGGGATTTTGGGAGCCTTACAACAAACTTGCCGCTGAACTTTTCGTGATCCAATGGGACGGGAACGGTAAGGCCGTTTTCAAGTTTGGTTTCAATCCAACCCTCCATAGCTTCCATAAGACTATCGTAAGCTTCCTGAAAGGTTTCCCCTGTGCTTTGGCAACCGTCAAGCTCTAACACAGACGCATGGAAATATGAGCCACTTTCATCCTGTATAGGCCTGATAATATAATTATATGGCAGTTTCATATACTTTTGAACACTCATTTTGATACCCCCTTATGGTATCCGGCTTAATATGTCTTTAACATACACGGCTTTTAGTGGGTTGTCTTTCTTGATCGTGATAACGTCGCCGCTTGCGTTGACATAATGACAGTGTGAGCCTTTTTGCCTTGCCAGCCTATAGCCGTTAGCGGTTAAAACCTTGTCGGCCTCCGACATGTTTATGCCGTTCGGTTGCCTTTTCATTGTTACCACTCCTGCACTCTCATAGTATCATATTCAATACTATATACCAAGGAGTATTTTTAGCCAATAGCCCCTACCTATAAGGAATACACACCTCTAGTACTTATGCAGTTCTTCTATAAACTTCTCATTACTATAATGTCCGGTAATACGGACTCGTTTTAGTTTATAGGGGTTGGCGGTTGCTTTGGCGAGACCCAATTCTGTGGTGACAGCAGCGCGGTAACCGGCTTGTTTCGTAATTTCGGCCACGGTGTCGTTGTAACTGCCGTAAGGGTATGCCAATACTTCCACGGGTTTGTTCAGACCTTGTTCCAGAACGCGCTTGGATTCCTCAATTTGCTGGCGGGCTACCTCGTGGGAGACTTTCGCCAGATGGGGATGTTCCACGGTATGGGAGCCAATGACGAAGCCGCCTGCTGCAATTTCCTGAATTTCACGCCAATTCATCATTCTGTTTTCTGGCTGGAGCTTCTTTTCTACATCAAAAAAATTGGTATTGCCGATAGCCTGGGAAACCACAAACACGGTACCGGTATAGCCGTATTTCTTCATAATGGGGTAGGCAAAGTCGTGATTATCTTTGTAACCATCATCAAAAGTAATGACAATAGGTTTATCCGGCAGATGTTTACCCTGTTCAAAATGATCCAGCACATCAGTGAGAGAAACGGTTTCGTAGCCATTTCTTTTTAGGTATTTCATTTGCCATTCAAATTTATCCGGAGGTACTCTAAGCCCCAGACCGCCAGTCCGCGGATCGGGATTGACTTTGTGATACATGAGGATCGGAATACCCTGTAACCTGGCAAAATGGGCGTCGGAAGGGATAGACATCTCTTTATGCTGATACCACATACCTGTCCCGGTGAGAATCAGAGTAATAACTAGTAGACTAACTAGAATAAGTTTGTTTTTAGTATTGATAATGGCCACCTCCGTGAGGGTAAAAGATTGAGCCATTAGCCTTGGTAAAGATGAACCAGCTAATGGCAAAATAACACTCATAAACCTCAGTTTTCCCGCTGAGCCCGCTTTGGTTGGTAAATCTTAACCGGTGCACGTTCCAACACATCTGCCTCAGCCATAACTTCCATAACAGCCTGGGCTAGTTTTTCGGGTTGGTGTCTAACCAGATCGCTAGGTTCTACCAAATATTTGGACCAAACCCTAACACCTAAGCGTACAAGATTTGCTGCATCCACCCTCACCGGAATGGCACCTTTTTCCCGATATTTTTTGAGCAAACGGTTAGGAATAGCTTCATTGTTTACCAGAATCTGGTCTACAATGGGCCCCACATGATCAAAGATCGCCCGCATGTGCTCACTAGCCGTATAGCTCTGAGTTTCTCCGGGCTGGGTCATGATATTACAAATATACAGCTTTTGGGCCGAGGAGTTTTGAATGGCCTCGGCCATTCCCTGTACCAGTAAATTAGGAATAATGCTGGTGTAAAGGCTGCCCGGACCGAGGATAATAATATCAGCCTCCTGGATAGCGTCCAGGGCCTCTGGCATCGGGCAGCAAACCTCAGGCCTTAAGAAAATTCTTTTAATTCTACTCTGGCTGGCAGATATACTGCACTCGCCAAAGACCAGGGTTTTATCGGCTAATTCCGCACCCAAAGTAACGTTTTCCAGCGTGGCCGGCAGCACTTGCCCACGGATGGCCAAAACCTTAGAGAGCGTTCGTACCGCCCCGTCAAAGCCACCGGAGACGTTATTTAGGCCCGCCAAAAATAAATTACCGAGGTTATGACCAGCCAATTCACCGCTTTCAAAGCGGTATTGCAGCACTTCCTCCATCAGAGTTTCTTTATCTGCTAAGGCCACTACACAGTTGCGAATATCTCCCGGCGGTAGTATGCCCAGATTATCTCGCAGGCGGCCCGAACTCCCTCCATCATCCGTAACCGTGACAATGGCGGTAATATTACTGGTGTATTTCTTTAATCCCTTAAGTAAGCTGGAGAGACCCGTGCCTCCACCGATAGCTACTATTTTAGGTCCTCGTTGCAATGATCTGTGATTGTAAATGGTTTCCACCAAACGCTCGGATTCATCCGGTCGAATGACCCCAATAATCGATCGAAAGGCCATCTTAAGGCCATAGCTCAACATGGCTAAACCCAACACAGCGATCAAACCACCAAGAAGCCATTGCGGTATAAAGGCCAATTGATTAGCCAGTAGCTCCATAATAACACCCATGAATCCCACTAAGTGACGATCCAACAGGGCAGAGCCCAATCCCAGCAGGATACTGCCTAGTAGAGCTAGTAAGAGCCAGCGTTTGATTTTCATGCCCGGGGTAAACCATTTGAATAACGTGGCCAATATTTCCACCACCTACACTCGCATGATGTCTCGGTGCCTCACATTCAAGCGGTAACCTTTATCCTGGAGAATCTCCCCCAGCTTGTTGGCCAGGGTAACCGACCTATGCATACCACCGGTGCAGCCGATGGCAATCATCAAGGTGGCCTTCCCCTCCTTCTGGTAATGGGGAACTAAAAAGGTTACAAAATCAATTAACCTTGCCATAAACTCCTGGGTAACATCCTGGGATAGCACATGCCGCTGCACCGGCTCATCGTTTCCGGTCAGGCAGCGCAGTTCCGGGATATAATGGGGATTCGGTAAAAACCTAACGTCAATAACCAAGTCGGAATCCAATGGGATACCATGTTTATAGCCAAAGGAAATCACGGTAATAAGTAACCGATTTTTTTCTTTGTCTCCACCGTATTGAGTAAATATTTGTTCCTTCAGTTGGTTGTTGGAAAGATTGGTGGTATCAATAACTTGGTTGGCTCTACCTCTAATCTCCCGCAGCAATTCCCGTTCTTCGCGAATAACTGCCAGCACTTCGCCGTGATTATCCAGCGGATGGCGGCGCCGGGATTCCTTGTAACGTCGTACCAGGGATTCATCGGAAGCTTCCAAAAACATAATTTCATATTGGTACCCTTGTTGGCTGAGGTCATTTAGCACCTCATTGACCTGATTAAAAAAGGCTCCGCCCCGAATATCCACCACCAGGGCCAC
>CAMKDG010000130.1 GCA_946411205.1 uncultured Desulfotomaculum sp. | reverse complement strand
GCATTGGATGCATGCGAAATAAATAAATTATGGTAACTAAAAGGAGTGAATAGCTAATAATCTCTCGTAAGTTTGGCTTATAACCAACGATGGCAAAAGATGCAAAAATTATAGCAGCCGTTTCCGGCCAGCCTTGAAAAATGAAATTGAAAATTAGCATTCTCCTGTTCTCCTTTAGCATCAGGCAGACTCCGGCTAAAAATGAACTTATTTTTATATAATTTATTTATGGCTACTATTAGCTAAAATCCAACAAATTCCTTTGTTGTAAAATGTAAGTTTTTGTAAGATTTACATATTTTTCTACATCTTAAGGAAAATAAAAATTCACCCCTGCTTCAATTATTGAAACAAGGGTGAATTTATTTCCAAATCAACTCATCTAAGGGCTGCTGGTAAGGGTCTTGTTTTGAATCTCCTTAAACTTAGCTATACCCTCGGCAATGGCCTCGGCAATCTGCGTTTGGTTGTTAGAATCAAATAAGAAATCTTCCTCACCTTGGTTTGAGATAAAGCCTGTCTCTACCAAGATGGAAGGAACCTGTGTATACTTAATGACCACAAAGCCGGCCTCTTTAACCTTCCTATCCACTTGTTGCGTTTTGCTGATAATAGAACTTTGCACCAGATCGGCCAAGGTATGATCGGTCCCGTAAAAGGTATAGGTTTCAACACCGGTCACACTTGGATTGCCTGCTTTGTTAGCATGTATGCTGACAAAGGCAAAGGGGTTGACCCTATTGGTTATGCCAACGATATCCATTAGTTCCAGAAAGGTGTCGTCAGATCGAGTCATTTCAACTTGAAAGCCACGGCTTTCCAGGGCAGTTTTAAGTTTTAAGGCAGTCGGTAGTGTAATATCCTTTTCATATCTGCCGGATGCCCCAATACCCCCCGAGTCTTTGCCACCGTGCCCGGCATCCACTACGATGATGTTATTATCATTAATGACCCGATGGACATAGCCTTCTCCTGGTTGCTGGGAAGACGAGTTGTCGGAGGTAGTTTTAGGAACTAACACTACATTCAGTAAGTTAGCTGATTGATTTAGTTGATAAGAAACTTTCCCCTTGAGTTCCAAAACCACCCTGGTAGTTGTTGGCGTAAACTGCCCTACTCTCATGGTTGAAACATGCTTTGTATTGACGGTTGTTGCTTCACCGTCCACGCCTTTAGAGGTATCGGATAGATCAATTACCAGGCGATCAGGATTGGTAAGCTCTGTCACCTTGTATTGGCCGCTCTCTACCCATAGATTAATAATTGTTTGGTCTTCACTTTCCTGATACTCAGCCTTCGTTAAAACACGAGGATTTTTTACTTGGTTTTCAGGATTGGGCTTTTCGGAGCTAGGTTTTTCCTGATTGGTATTTTCCTCAGGTGGAGTTGGCAAGTAGCTATTATCAATTTTTTCCTCCCGAGCTTTAATAATGGCTTGATATTTTTCTTGATCCCAGATTACATCAGAATCAAGATTTTCCCCGATGAACCGTAATGGAACAAAAGTACGGTTTTGTATTAATTTGGGTGGAGCATCTATGGTTAATGATTGGTCGTTAACATAAGCAATTTTGGTATTTACTTTTAATTTAAGCGTTTTCTGATTTGCCTCAATGGTTACCGTCTTTTCTTGATTAAGCCAGTTTACCTTAGCCCCCAATGACTCAGAGACAACCCTTAACGGAATCATCATCCGGCCATCAATAATTTGTGGTGAGACATCTGTTTTTACCACTTTATCATTAATTACGAGGGCGGGTTCTTTGGCCAGACCAGCCATCGGAAAACTAAATAAGCAGCAAAGGATTAGCAATCCTGTCAAAAGATACCGTTTTTTCAAAACAACCCCTCCTACTCTACCTATTATAAAGCATGCGAGACAAAATAGGAGCTTTTTTTACATTTTTACATAAGAAAACCGTTCTGGCTTCCTATAAAAGTCAGAACGGTAAGATTTTATAGGTTCTATTGTAAACATGGAGTCGAAACCCGCTATTTCTTTGCCAAATCACATTAAAACAGCCGTAATCTTGAGAAATTCTAAATAGATTTTCCAAGGGCATATCCAGCACATGACATAAAAGCACTCTATTTACGCCGGCATGTCCTGCTATCAGGATATTTCCCGTTGTTTCCTCTACTATTCTCTCATATTCCCTAACGACCCTTTGACTTAAATCGGCAAAACTTTCTCCCCCGGGCGGCCTATGGTTAGCAATATCCTTCCCTCTCTCCTTAAATCGCTTAGCATCCTTACGGATAATTTGCTCGAAGGTTTGGCCCTCCCACTCACCCAAGCTTACTTCCTTAAGATTTTCTATTACGAGAGGCACCTTTTTTTGCTTTTCAGCAATTATTTTGGCGGTTTCTATGGAACGTTGTAAATCACTGCAAAAGATATGGTTCAGCTTTACACAGGTTAATTCCTGTTGCAGCCGTCTGGCTTGTTTGATGCCATTTTCGTTAAGACTAAGATCTAATTGACCAATAAACCTTTTTTTGTCATCAAGGGTACATTCGCCATTGCGGACCAGGAAAATTAGCCTTTCTTTTCTGCTATTCTCTGTGATAAAAATCCTTCCTTCCGTTTAGCGATTCGGGACAAAATCTGGGTATATTCAGGAAAGCTGCCGCACCTGCCCCGGTTGTACCATATAAAACCAGCGGTTTTCCCGTGTTGTAATAATTGTCTATGGATCCATTACATAAAATACTGCCGGTGGCAAAGATTACATCGGCATGCTTAAGACACTGTGCTGCATCCTTACATCCATCGAATATCTCTACCCCGTTGATCGTCTTCCCGATATTCGCTGGATCGAGATCTAGCACGTACACTTGAAATTCTTTTACTAACGCCTCTGCCAAAGCGGGTTGGTAGCCAAGCATGACCATGCGGGGACCAGTAAAGTTTTTGCGAAAATATTGTACTACCTGCTGGCAACATTTTTCCGGCCCCTCATTACGGCAGTGTACGGTGTTACTTACTTTGCTGGCAGAGCAGGCAACGGCATTCAGGGTAGCAACGTAAATAGCCCTGAAGAAGTCATTATCCAGGGGTAACTTTAGCACATCTGCCAAGCTCCCAGAAAAATCCCCTAATGAGCTGGTAAAGGCCTGACCTCTGTAGCCCATTACCTCTGCCTGAAGCAGCCGTTCCTTGCCCTTAAGCAGTACATAATCCTGCCTCTGTGTGGAACCAATGGCCTCTTCGGGTGTTAAGGGGGTTGCCTTGACTTGAACCTCAATTTTTCTTAGATCATTGTTTTGCATCAATTGCTCAAAGTCCCTTTGTAATTGATGGAAAAAAATATTTTTACAGTCCTGCAGCATCATCACCTCCAGATTTGAATCCTAACAAACAATTAAATGACAGTTCTCCGGTCTAACAGCTAACAAAACGGCGTCTCCTTGAAACAGCTTTAGATTTTGCCATTGGGCCAAGGAGATGCTGGTTTCCCAGCATCCATCCCCCTGGCAATGCACATCAACATGGGTTCTATTAAAGGATAAGTACTCAATTTCCGCAGGCCAACTAATACATCCCGGAGGAGCCTCCCCGGCTTGATGCAGACTAAGGTTACTGGCGCGGATCATTAAGATTACATTGCTTCCCGCCACCAAAGAAGGTGTTCGTTCTTCGGACAAAGGTCCGATTAAAAGCTCACTATGCTCTGGTTTAAACCAAAGTAAACTATTGATCGTCGAAAGAGTACCCTTGATTAGATTTTCTCCTTGCAGAAACTTTGCCACCGAAAGTGATACCGGGCGAAAGAACACCTCTAGGGGCGCCCCAGACTGCTCAATGCTGCCATTGCTTAGAACCATCATCTCTGTGCCCAGCTGGATCGCTTCGGAAAAATCATGGGTTACATGAATTATACTCATCGATTCAGTTACATGAATTTGCCGTAACAGGTTTTGCATAGACTGGCGAGTCCCGGGGTCCAATGCAGAAAGTGGTTCATCCAGCAACAATAAGGGTGGTTTTGTAAGAATTGCTCTGGCTAAGGAAACTCTTTGCCTTTCACCACCACTTAAAAATTTTGGATACCGTGCCAGGAGCTGGGAAATCCCCATTCTTTCCACCAATTCGTTCATACGTCTTACTACCTTAGCTTCCACAGCCATGCCCCTAGCTCTGGCCCCAAAAAGAATGTTCTCCTTAACGGTGAGAAACGGGTATAACAAGCTATCCTGGTAGGCAAAGCCCACATGTCTTTGTTCCGGTGGGAGATCTGTAATTCTTCTGCCATTGAAGAAAATTTCTCCACTATGCAGGGGCCTGAGACCTGCGATAGACTCTAGTAGAATTGTTTTACCGGAACCCGTAGGCCCTACTATCATGACATAATCATTGGCCTTCAAAGAAAAATCTATCTTGTTCAGGGCAAAACTACCAGCCTTTACCGAAAGATGATGAACTTCAAGTAGTGATTCCATCACAAACGAACCTCTACTCCCGTAAAGATTTTAAATGTAACCAATAAGATGAGTGATAGCATTAGCATAATAATTGCTGTGACTAAGGCAAACTGAGTATCTCCAACAGACATGTTGAGAAAGATGGCTACCGAGAGTGTCTCTGTCTTTAGCCTGGTTACCCCAGCCAGCATCGCGGTGGCTCCAAACTCCCCCAGTGCCCTGGCCCAGGTCATCGTTAATCCACCCAGTAAACCATTCTTCGTGAGGGGAATTGTTACTTTAAGAAAAACTTTGTACGGCGTATAGCCAAGGGTGCGGGCCACCTTCTCCAAGCGAGTATCAATTGAATCAAAGGCATGTTTAAACGTTTTAATCGCAAAGGGAGCAGCTACAAAACATTGGGCAATCACCACCCCACGGCTGGAGAAAACAACCTCTAAGCCCCACTTAGCCAGGCTTTCCCCAAATAGTGGCCCAAACAAAATTAAGAGAGCCACCCCACTGACCAGAGGAGGTAGGACAATTGGAACATCCAATATCGTGTCAATGATTATTCTCCCGGGAAACTTATAGCGAGACAGAATATAGCCACAGGGGATTGCCACCAAGGCAGAAAACACGGTCGCTAACAGGGTCGTCCAGAGAGTAAAGGTAATCGCAAAATGAAATTCCGGATTCTTTAGTACTTCAAAGAAGGTAGCCCATTCCCCAAAAAGAAATAGGCCGACAATCAGCATGAGCATAAATATTGCTGTGCTTATAAAAACAAGCCAAAAAACACCTTGAAAAATGTAGTCCCCCGGTTTTTTAGAAAATTCCATACCTACACCCGTTATTTTTTCACCTTAAAACCATGCTTGGCAAATACTGCTGGACCTTCATCTTTCATAAAGGCAAGAAAATCTGCAGCCTGGTCTTTTTGAGCAGAAAAGCTGAGGATAGCACAGGGGATTTCTTCCACGATGTTAACAGCCGGGTCAATTTCAATTAGGTCAAGTTTATCCTTGAGTTTTGTGTAATTGCTATATTCAGTAATCCCTGCATTGCCCTGCCCCATCATCAGTGTGGTTGCTACCTTGGGAGCAGTCTCAACATAGGTCAAAACGTTCTTTTCGATCTGTTTGGTAATACCCAATTTGTCAAAGGTTTTAAAGGCTGTTTTACCGAGTGCGGTTGACTCTTTTTCCGGCAACACCAGTTTTACGCCGGGTTTCGCCAAATCTTCTATCTTAGTGATCTGCAGGGGATTTCCCTTGGGTGTAACAATAACCGGGGTGTGAATAGCAACGGGTCCGATCATTTCCCCTAGGTAGCCTTTTTCCTTTGCCTTCTCAACATAGGGCATGCCCCCGGGCATATAGATATCTCCCTTTTTCATGGTTTCCAGTTGATTAAGAAGTGCTCCGGAGTTATTAAAGGTAAGCTCTACTTTAACACCCGTTTTTTTCTCATAAAGTTGAGCAACTTCTAAGACTGGTTCCTTTAAACCCGCACCAACATAAGCAAAAAGACTCTTCTGAGATTTACTCTCCTGTGCTTCTGAAGCTTTATTGGGAGAAGTTGCTTTTTCGGTTTGGCTATTACCACAACCAGTTAGTAAAAAAATCAATATCATACCCATTATTATAGGTGTTAGCCTGGAAATCCGATTTTTCATTACTACCCCTCCTTACATACCAATTGGGATGAAGCAATTTTGTCAGCTTCCTGGCTGGGTTGCCCTTTGTCCAATAAGATCAGTCGATCACCCAGGAAATTGGCATCTTCTTCATCATGGGTTACCAAAATAAAAGGAATCTGCCATTGGCGATGTAGTTTTTTTACCTCTTGCCGGAGGGACTCCCTGGTGTTCTTATCCAAGGCACTAAAGGGCTCATCCAGTAGCAACAACTTCGGTTGCACCGCCAGCGCCCTAGCCAGGGCTACCCGTTGCTTTTCACCGCCGGAAAGCTGGCGTGGATAACGATCTATTAGATGTCCCACACCGAATGAGTTTAGCAGTTCCACAGGATCTAGGTTTGATTTATTATGTTTCTTGGACTTCAAACCGTACATTACGTTTTGTCTTACAGTCATATGGGGGAAAAGTGCATAATCCTGAAACAGATAGCCTACATTACGGATCTGGGGCGACAGATGGATTTTGTCCGCGGATGAATAGAGCACTTGCTGGTCTAGCTTGATAAAACCGGAGGAAGGCTTTACCAAACCGGCTAAGCAGTGCAGAATGGTTGTTTTTCCGGCACCGGAGTGTCCCCATAGCACTAAAATTTCATTTTTTAACTGTAACTCTAAATGCAACGTGAAGTGCCATAGTTTCTTTTGAATGGAAGCCTCTAGCATATTCATCACCCACTAATAGTTCTGTCGTTTGGCCCAACGGTTAACCCAGAAAATCACCAGAAAACTGAAAGCAGTTACAATGGCTACTAACGTTTGGGCAGTTGCATTGTCTCCAGCATCCACAGCAAAGAAAATAGCCACTGGTATCGTAGACGTCTGCCCAGGAATATTACCTGCTACCATTAGGGTAGCCCCAAATTCACCCAGAGCGCGGGCAAAGGAGAGAACCACTCCGGCCAAAATACCTGGCCAGGCCAGGGGCAGCGTGACGGTAAGGAAGATCCTTACCTCACTTGCTCCCAGTGTTCTGGCCGCTTTTTCATAGTTTTCATCCACACTTTTAAAGGCTGCCTTGGCACTCTGATACATCAGAGGAAAGGCCACCACCGTTGAGGCCAGGGCTGCTGCCCACCAGGTAAAAACCAGAGTTATGCCAAAGCTGGCCAGTGTCTGCCCCAACAATCCGTTTTTGCCGATCAGTATAAGCAGCCCGTAGCCAATTACGGAAGGTGGCAATACCATGGGTAAGGTAATGGCAGATTCCAAGAAATCTTTGCCTGGAAACTCCCTGCGGGCCAGTAGCCTGGCTAGCGGTAATCCTAAAATAATGACAGCAATGACAGCAAATACAGCTGTACGCAGCGAAAGAAATATTGGTGACCAATCTGTCAGCGAGAACATATATCAAACCCCGTTATTTTTTGATGGCTTTAAAACCGTATTTCTCAAAAACTTTGGCTGCTTCTTCCCCTGCCAGGAATGCAGCGAAATCTTCTACCGCTTTCTGTTGTTTGGTGTTCTTAACGATAGCCATGGGATAAAGGATTGGTTTATGGGAATCGGCCGGTGCACTAGCTGCAACCTTAATATCTTTCCCCATTACAGCGTCAGAACCGTAAACGATCCCGGCGGCAACATTACCTGTCTCTACATAGGTAAGTACCTGACGTACATCTTTAGCCAAAACTAGTTTGGGCTGCAGCTTGTCCCATAATTTCATGGTCGTTAAGGCATCCTTAGCATACTGCCCGGCTGGTACTGATTCCGGTGTACCAATACTAATTTTTTCTACTTCGGGTTTGCTCAGGTCTGCAAAGTCTGCTATTTTGCTATCCTTTTTAACCACCAATACCAGATCATTGCCTAACAGATCTTTCCGTGACTCCTTCACAATCAGGTCTTTTTCCTCTAAGGCATCCATTTGTTTCTTACCGGCGGAGATAAAGAGGTCTACCGGTGCACCTTCTTCAATTTGCTTTTGCAGAGTACCGGAAGCTCCAAAGGTATATGTGATCTTGACATCCTGATGCTGCTTGGCGTAGATCCCTTTTAATTCCTCTGCCGCATCTTTAAGGCTGGCAGCTGCAGATATTGTCAAGCTAATCGGTTCCGCTTTCGGTTCTGTGGAGGCAGGTGGTTCTTTCGTGCTTGTACATCCTGTAAATACAGCTACCATAAAAGCAAATAGTAAGGCAAAAGCTAAACGTTTTTTCATTTGCAAAGCTCTCCTCTCTTCTTCCCTTTAGCCCTCCAAAGGCTTGGATAAAGTTATCTGTAAAACCTGTTGTAGCCGGACTTTCCCCTTTTGAGGGAAAACCGTTCACCGCTCTTCCTCCTTTGTTTGGCACACTTTTAGTCGTTTATTAATTTACCACCCCCAGAAAACTAAAAATTAAAGCCCTAGCATCTAAAGATTATGTCTAGGGCATCGTTGCGAAGTATCCACAATCTTGTATGAAAAATAACGTAACATAACAAAACAATATTTATAAAGCATAACGAAAGGAAACAAAACATAGCAAAACAGGTTATGTAAGTAATAGTAAATTATGTTATAATACATGTCAATAGAGTTGGAGGTAAAAAAATTATGGAAGAAATATCTTTAACTCCCGAAGAGGTTGCAGCGAGGCTTAAAATTACTAAGAATACTGTTTATGAACTGATAAAACGTGGTGAATTACCGGCCTACCGAGTTGGACGTAAAATACGTGTAGATTTAAAAGACATAGAAAACTATAAGCGGCAAGGTAAAAAAACAGATTTGACTGAAGAGGAAAAAACGCCCGATTTGGCAATTGAAGCAAGAGATCTCCAACCCACTGAGCCTACCGTAAAGGTTGCCCAACCAACGGGAATTGTTATCTGTGGTCAGGATGTCCTGCTGGATGTCTTAACCCGTCACTTGGAATATCACAGAAACGGAATTCACGCCTTTAGGCATAGTATTGGAAGTTTTCCGGGCTTACTGGCCCTGTACCATGAAAAAGCTGATTTGGCAGCCATTCATTTATGGGATGGGGATACGAATGTCTATAATCTCCCCTATGTTCGCCACATGCTGCCAGGTATTAAGTACCTCATCATCCACTTAGCTTGTCGTATGCAAGGCTTTTATGTGGCAAAGGGTAACCCCAAAAACATTCATCATTGGGAGGATTTAACACGGGAAGACGTTACCTTTATTAACCGTGAAAAAGGCAGCGGTACCCGGGTTCTGCTGGATGAAAAACTCCGCATTTTGGATATAGACAGACGTTTAATTAAGGGTTATGAGGTTGAAGAGCCATCCCATTTGGCAATTGCCAGTGCTGTTGCCCGGGGAGAAGCAGATGTTGGTATGGGAAACGAAAAGGTATCCATGCAGGTCCGTGGAGTTAATTTTATTCCTTTGCAAAAGGAACGTTATGAGCTTGTCATCCGCAAAGAAGATCTTCGCAAACCCTATATCCAGGCGGTTATCGAAATATTACAATCTCAGGAATTCAAGAAAGAACTTGACGGCTTAGGGGATTACGATACATCAGAAACAGGTAGGATTATGGCTTAGGTAGGTAGGGGTGCTTTTAAAGCATCCTTTATTTTTTTGTCAAAAAAAAGTGTTATCACGATAAATTCTGCTTTTTCAGTATGAA
>CAMKDG010000129.1 GCA_946411205.1 uncultured Desulfotomaculum sp. | reverse complement strand
GCCTTGATATTACCTTAATCACCTATCAAGGTTCTCGACCCTATAACCCCTTTGGTGGCGAAGAATTGGCTGCCCTGATTAAAGAACAATTAGCCCCGGCAGGTATTCGGGTTAAAGTAAAAACCTATCCCTGGCATGAATTTAAATCTGCTCTGCGTAGCCAGGAAGGGGATGCTTTTTTGTTTGGTTGGGTGGGAGATAATTTAGATCCCGATAATTTTCTCTACACTCTACTAGCCTCTGGTGAAATAACCAATCTTAGCCACTACAAAAATAGTGAAGTGGACCGCTTGATCAGTGCTGCCCAAGAGGAAGTAGATGAAAAAATTCGGCTGAGACTTTATTATCATGCTCAGCAAATCATGCTACAGGATACTCCTCTGGTATTTTTGAATTATGGGCAGGAGAATATTGCCTGTCAGAAAGAATTACAAGGAATTGAATTTAATCTTTTCGGTATCCCCCTGCTAGCAAAGGCACATCTTACCAAGTAAGCTGCAAATAATCTATATTTTTGGCTTATTACCAAAAATAGCGTATATGTTTTTCTCTTCTGAAAAGAATATGAGTAGGCGATAGCTAAAATATTCTTAGGGAGGAAACACATGTACAATCAAAGTATTCAACAACTACAAGAACGCATCAATCATCTACAAAATGACCTGAGCCAGATTCAGCAAATTTGCAGCCAACTGCAACAGTCTGAACAGCAGAACAGCCAGCAATTGCAACAATTGTCCCATCGCGAGGCTAATACTGCACAGCAATTACAACAGGTAAATCAAACTGCCCAGCACATGAGCCAAGAAATCAATCAAGTTGGTGCCTACCAGGGTATCAATACGTCTCCTAGCTATCAAAGTACAGGACAACAGAATACCTATTCTGCCGCTAATCAGCAGTCCTTAAGCAGCATGGGCAATATGGGTCAGTACTTGAATGGACAGCAGTTTGGTCAAAAGCAATATGGACAAAATAGTCAAAACCAATATACTACCTTTGGCATGAGTTCACCTCAGAGCAGCTATGTGAGCGAAAGGTTCAGCCAACCGATGACTCAACAATATACTCAGCAGCAGTATACTCAGCAACAGTCCAAACCATATACTCAATACCAATCTTAATACACAAAATGAAAGGGCCTCTAGAAGGCTCTTTCATTTTGTGTAAGCTATGCCAAAGCTTCTCGTATTCTTTAGGGTATGGCGTCAGCCAAGTTTTTCTAACAAGTTCTGGAATTCTTAGACAATTTATACCCCTTAACAGAAATAACTTATAGGAAGTATAATAATACCACATACTACGGTATTTATTTACAGGGGGTGTAATTTTTGGCAAAGGTACTAAAAGAGGGCGCGGCTTATAATCAGCGGGATGTTATCGATATGCTCGCCGAATTCTCTGGTTTTAAGGATCGCGTTGAGAAAAAATTTAAAGATGTTGCCAAAGAATTGGAGGGTAAGCCCACTGAACACGATCTCTGGGTAAGCCTCTATCTAATCTCCAGCGACTACGCCGATGAGCAGTTTTCTCGCCGTAAAACAGTGGATCCCATTCAAAAGATTTCTTAACAGACTAACCCCTGCTAAAACACGCAGGGGTTGTTTATGCCGGCACAAGCTCTAAAATAGCTTTGCCCTCCTCAATGTCAATATGTTTCAGACGCCAGCCCATTAACCGTCCCAGGGGATACAATAACCCGTCCTCCCCACCGATCAAACGAACCAAGTCAGGGCTGAGGGAAACCTCCCCAATCCGAATGGATTGGATTTTGTAGCAAACATTTTGACCGGTTACTCCAAGCTGTCCGGCAATGGTAAAAGGAATCTTATCCTCGTTTACTCCTTGAATGATCAACTGTTGTCTGGCAAAACTTGCCCGGGCAGCGTATTTTTGATCCACTCCAGTGAACAAAAGTTTAGAAATGGTACTTTCTTTATACACTGCCTTTACTTTGGTTCCCAACCACTGCATTTGATCGGGTCGGTACTGTTCCCAAGGAGCCTGCTCAAAACGAGCTAAAAGGGTCTCCAGAGGCTTTAGGGTGTTGTGCAGTCTTTCTACCACGGTTAATACTTTATCTTGATTTTCTCCCAATTCCCGACGAGTCCGCTCCAATAAATTTTGCTTATTTTGCTGTAAGGTAATCGCTTGTTGCTTTTTTGTATCTAGGTTTTTTTGCTGATTGACTAAGGTTTGTTCCAATTGCTCCAGTTCGTTCGTCCTTTTCCTTACACTATCGAAGGCTACTCTTGTGGCGTTATACTCCTTAATTCCCTGGGATACCAGAACTCCCACCAGGGCTAAACGATTAATAAAATCTCTCAGGTCCATGGCACCTAGTAGAATAGATAAATAGCTTGTCTGTCCCTCCATATAAAAATGCCTTAACCACAGGCTTAATCTTTGCTGATAGTTTTTCAGCTCATTTTGGGAAAACCTCAGTTTCTCTTGAACAGTTGGCAACTGTGCTCTGGTTTGCAGAAGGGTTGTCTGTACTTTAGTACATTCCCTATTGGTTTGATTTAATAGCAAATCTGCCTGAAGCAGTTCTGCTACAATTTCCTGCTCCCTTTGTTTAAGTTTCTCATGCGTCTCTAGGATGTTCTCACTGGCTACAGCAGCAGGCAAGAAGCATTGTAAGAAAATTAGTAAGGCAACGACCCCTGCACTATACCTGTATACAGACATCACAAACCACCCTCTCTGCATCCATTCTAAAGCATAATACTACATCGGCCAATTGTTGCCTAGTTTTTCGTACAATTTAATCCAAATCTAAACAATGACAAATAACTAGTGTCATAGTAAGCTGTACATGAAAATAAAATTAAATAGTACTTAGCTTTATAGTTTAGCCCACAAAAGATGGCAAAGTTCTATTTGACATTTTTTGTTAATCAAAGTATAATCAACAAAAAGAATAACAGGAGGTTACCTTTATGACCTTTGAAGTGTATTTTCCACGTTCCGAAAATTATGTGGCTGTATCAAAAAATCATATTACGTTAAACAGAAATCTTGTTACTAAATTAAATGCTGATCACATTCAGCTTGCATACGATAGAGACGGGAAAGTTATCAGAGTTTCCGCAGCCTCCCCGGATAGTGGTTTAATTTTAAACAAAACTCGCATCGGTGCCAAGGGTTTTCTACAATACTTTGGCATAGACCACAAGGGTAAATTTCCCGCAACCTTTAACGAAGAAGAAAAGAGCATTTATATCCAATTATAATAAATATCCCAACCATGAAGGTTGGGATATTTATTATAATTGAGTTATTATTTATTTTCGGGAGGAATCAATTTATGATATTACCTTATTTGGAACAGCAGCCCAAAATCGCTTCCTCTGTTTATATTGCCCCCGGTGCCATGGTAGTGGGAGAGGTCGAGTTAATGGATGAGGTTAGTGTCTGGTATAATGCTGTCATTCGAGGAGATGTGGCTGGTGTCTCTATCGGACGTACCACCAATATTCAAGATGGTTGTCTTTTGCACCAAAACGAAGGTATCCCCCTGATCATCGGGGAAGAAGTCACTGTAGGTCATGGCGCGCTTTTACATGGCTGCACAATTGGGGATGGCTGCCTAGTCGGTATGGGTGCCATTATTCTCACCGGCGCAAAAATAGGTAAAGAAACCTTAATTGGTGCCGGTGCCCTGGTAAAAGAAAACCAGGAAATCCCCGAAGGTGTGCTGGCAGTAGGCTCACCCGCCCGAATCGTACGTTCACTATCCTTGGAAGAAAGGCAAAAACTGCGAGAGTCTGCCAGGAACTATGTAAAAACTGCCCAGGCACACCAACAGAGCCAAAAAAAGACCAGGTCCTAGAAAGGCCTGGTGGTTGGGAAGAAAGAAGTGAAATGATATTTTTCATTTGATTGCCCGGTCACAACGATCTGTATTATCAATTTAAATTATGATTACTTTTATTCTGCTTGATCGCAGTAAATACCTTGCTCAAACTGTTCCCGGGAAAGGTACACAATCTCTTGAATAGCATATTTGCCTAGATTTTTCTCCATCTCTTTTTCATACCGGTGTCCATAGACAATGCCTCTAGGGACTGCTACATCTTCAAAACAGATGGCATAAAGGTTCCCTTCCCGTAACACTCGGCAAGGAACTTCGTGGGTTTTGGAAAACTTCATGGCAACAGGCAAGGCCCGTTCAAACTCCTCGGATTCCATTGTGAAGGCAGGGTAAAGATGAGATCGCACTTTAAGATGAACTCCTTTCGTGTTCTTAACTTACCCTATGTGTATTCAACAAAGTCTGTTTTTGACCTTTATGAAAATGGTGGAAGTAATGCCAAAAGAATCCCCCTGGCGTGCCAGGGGGTTAATCGCATTGATCTCCGTCATCAAAAATACGCACATCAAATATTTCCACAGAAGTTTTCTTATTTAAGATCTCCTGCAAACCATCACCAATAATCCGCCAACCGGCCTCCCCCTGGTCCATCATCTGCAGTTCAATCTTTTTTTCCACATCTCGATTGCCACCTCTATACTGAAGACTAAGATATACCCAAAAAGTCTGCGGGTTGCCGCCTTCGGAACGAATCCGTTGCACTCTAATATGAGTTATTTGCTGTAACATAGCCTCGATATCAGCACGTTGTTTCTCAGAGGGTTTATGTAATGTCTTTAGAGCCAAACCGATATCCTGCTGATCCAAAGCATTCATGAATACCTCGACAACTTCCTCCGGACCCATCTCGGTGATCATTTGTTGAAACTTGCCTGCAGCCTTCCAAATCATCATTTGGTGAGCCAGATTTTCTTTGCCGGATTGATGCACCTTACTATCTCGAAAGTGAATGCAGAAATGCCCGTTAAAATCGTTACCACGAATGGCACCTGCACCGTGAGGCATACCGTTCATCGAAGCAGCAATACGCTGACTGCCGATTTGTACGACCACTGCTTTGCGCTGCCAACTCCAAGTACCGTTGTAAATAATCTTCATGATGGCGGTATCCTGAGCAGTTAGTGGCTGAACATCGGCATGATACGTCCCGCCCCGCCGCTGTACCTGAAAGCTTAGGCCGGTATCAACGTCAATCACCGTTGCATTGGTGTAACGACGAAAAATTTGATCCACTGCTTCCCAGGCTAAAAATTCACCCCGTTCAATCTCTGGCGGTACACTGTGGGGCAAGGAGTTAACCCTTGGTGGATGGATATTATCTCTTACCACACCTAAAAGTGTTATTAGGCAAACCATGACTAGAAATAATTTGAATAGTTGCTTTGGCTTGAGAATTAAAATAACGGAATTTCTCACAGGCCAGTCCTCCATTATTCATCTATCACATCATATGGTGGACTGGCATAATTATGCAGGTTATTTTGACAAACTTGGTTTACTTATCTGTGCCCTTTGGGTTATGCCCTTTCGGGTATGATGTAAGCCTAGTTTTTCTAAGCCGCCGGGCGTAATGTTCTACGGAGATGCCCCGCTGAGTCACCCAGTGAAAAGTCTGGCCGCTAATCACCAAAGGAACCTCCTTTAATTGCAGTAAATCCTTTGCCCCCAGCATCAGCATAATCCGACGCATATCATTAATTAATGCCTCTAAGCAAGAAGTAAGTTGCTCTGGAGAACCGTTAATCAATATTTTTAACAAAGGACGAGCCATGCCTATTAAGCAACAACCCAGCGACAAGGCTTTTACACAGTCCAGGGCATGCTCTATGCCGCCTGAAGCAACGATATTAATGCTATCTCCGGCGGTTAGCCCCTCCAGTAGGCTGGTGGCAGTGGGAATTCCCCAGTTCCAAGCAAGTTTTTTGCCAGAACGACTTTGTTCGATGGCGATAAAATCGGTGCCACCCGCCCCGCCTATGTCTATGTAGGATACACCCACTTCGGCAAGGCGTTTTACACTTTCCCGCGACATGCCAAAACCCACTTCTTTCACCACAACAGGAACGTTTAACTGTTTGGCCAAAGCTTCAATATTCTCTAAAATACCCCGAAAATTTCGATCACCCTCGGCCATGGCCAATTCCTGAGGTGCGTTAAGATGCAGTTGCAATGCGTTGGCCCTAACCATAGAGATGGCTTCCCTTGCTTCGGCCAAAGTACAATCCGCCCCTAGGTTAGCCAGTACAACACCTCGGGGATGGGCTTCTCGAACCACCGTAAAACTTCGACGAGCCGATACCTCTTCTAAAGCTACCCGCTGTGACCCCACCGCAATGGCAACTCCCGAGACAGCTGCCGCCCTGGCCAGGTGGTAATTAATATCTTCCAGTTGAGGGTGACCACCTGTCATAGCATTAATCAGCAATGGTGCCTTTAATGGCTGCTCCAAAAAGGTACAGGTTAAATCTACCTCTTCCCAATTAAGCTGGGGTAAAGAATTATGCACTAGGGTAATATCGTTAAATCCCGTTGCTCCTCGCCGGGTCTTTTGCTGTAGAGAAATTTCTATATGTTCAAGTTTCCGGTTACTGCGCAAGTTTTAACCCCCTAATAGTCTTATTCTATGTCAATATTCTACATACTAACTACATAACCTCGTTTTCTCTATGATTTGGTAGAATCTTTTAAGATTGGCTATAAAGGAAGAAGGCAGCCTGTTACCAGACTGCCCCCTGTTACCTCTCAACTATTACACTGCAGAAGCCTGGGCAGCTTGTTTCTTGGCCCTGGCTCTTTCGTTTTTATCGAGGAATTTTTTCCGAATGCGTAAGCTCTGAGGGGTTACCTCCAGTAATTCGTCATCACTCAGATACTCAAGTGCCTCTTCCAAGCTCATCACGCGGGCTTCCTCCAGCTTTACAGTGGCCTCAGCGGTACTGGCACGATGGTTGGTAAGTTGCTTCTTTTTACAAATATTCACTTCAATATCCTGTTCCCGTACATGCTCCCCTACCACCATGCCTTCGTAAACTTTGGTGCCTGGAGTTACAAATAGAGTACCACGGTCCTGTACTGAGTTGAGTCCATAGAAGGTCGCTTCGCCGGATTCAAAAGCAATGAGCACTCCCTGGTAGCGGCGTTTAATCTCCCCTTTAAAGGGTTCATGCCCCAAAAAGGTATGATTCATAATGGCTAGTCCCCGGGTCTCGGAAAGCAACTGGGAGCGAAAGCCAATCAGTCCTCGAGCCGGTACTTTAAACTCCAGACGCAGTTGGCCAGGCCCGTTGGGACCCATATTGACCATTTCTCCCTTGCGGTTGCCCAGCATCTCCATCACTGGTCCCATTTTATCTTCGGGAATATCCACTAGCAGCATTTCCATCGGTTCCAACAATTCGCCGTCTGGGCCTTTTTTGTAAATAACCTCCGGTTTGGATACCTGCAGTTCATAGCCTTCCCGACGCATGGTTTCGATAAGAATGGACAAATGCAATTCTCCCCGACCGGCCACTTTCCAGACATCCGGTGATTCGGTATCTTGCACCCGCAGACTCACATTCTTCTCCATTTCCTTATGCAACCGGGCCCGTAATTTACGGGAGGTAATATGATCACCCTCCTGACCAGCAAAGGGACTATCATTGACCACGAAAGTCATCTCTAAAGTTGGTTCATCCACGGTAATAGGTGGTAAGGGAGCAGGATTTTCTTTATCGGTAATGGTCTCACCGATTTTAATATCCTCCAAGCCAGAGACTACGGCAATTTCACCACAGGAAGCCTGAGGCACTTCCACTCGCGCCAACCCTTCATAGACATAAACCCGACCAATGCGGTAGCTTTTCAATTTCCCTTCATGGTCGGATACCACTACATTCATCCCCCCGGCAATACTGCCCTGGGAGATCCTGCCCACCGCAATTCTACCGATATAATTATCATACTCGGTGTTATTTACCAGCATTTGTAATGGACCCTCCGGGTCACCCTTAGGTGCTGGGAAGTTATTGATAATGGTTTCAAATAATGGCTTTAGATCAGTACCTGGAACATCGAGGTCCAGAGTTGACATACCTGCCCGGGCAATGGCATAGACCACCGGGAATTCCAGTTGTTCTTCACTGGCACCCAGTTCAAAAAATAATTCATATATTTCATCGATTACTTCATTAATACGGGAATCTGGTCGATCAATCTTATTCACTACTACTACCGGCACTAAGTTTAACTCCAAGGCTTTACGCAGAACAAACCGAGTTTGCGGCATCGGGCCTTCGGAGGCATCCACCAGCAGCAGTACGCCGTCAACCATTTTTAAAACCCGTTCCACTTCACCACCAAAGTCTGAGTGTCCGGGGGTATCTACAATGTTGATCTTATAACCCTGGTAACGGACTGAGGTATTTTTGGCCAAAATCGTAATACCCCGTTCCTTTTCCAGATCATTAGAGTCCATGACTCTTTCCTGAATAACTTGATTCTCACGAAAAATACCGCTTTGCTTTAACATCCCATCCACCAGGGTGGTTTTCCCATGGTCTACGTGGGCGATAATAGCGATATTCCGCATTTCATTAATGGATGTCATACGTTCCTCCTCTAGGGGCATAAAAATATTTTCCCCAAAAATTAATTATAGTACACCTTGATGAAAAAGTATGTAAGAAAAAGTAATTTTTTTTCATTTTTAGGGATTTTTCATTCGTTCAATAATCACCTGTACGCATTTTTGTTTTATCAAACACCCTTAAGACCCCCACACTTTTACAGATGTGGGGGTCTTAAGGGTGTTTGATAAAAATAAGAAAGCAGCCATAAAGGCTGCTACGTTAACGTGAAGTATAACGAGGATTACTCCGACGACGTTCCCAGGGCCGACAGATTTCAATGTTTATGCCTTGTTTTGTCTCTTCTTCATAAAGCATGCGGTAAACTTTGTTGCCAATGGTGCTTAGACCAAGGTACACAGCTCCCAGTAGAGGAAAAAATATCTTTTTCATAAAAACATCACACACTCCCCAAAATCTTACCCTCTACTTTTTTCGTCATGGAATTCCAAATTCCTTCAAACAATCCTGAAATTTGGTATTTTTTTAATTGTCAATTTGCAGAGAAATGACCTCTTGAAAGACCTGCTCACCAGCTTTTTTTACCGCTAGTTTGTCCACTGAATCGTTATCCCAGGTTAATTTAACTTGCACAGGTAAAACGACCTCGACTATGTTTATTTTTCCTTGGCGCATCCAATCGTCATTTAAGCGTACAAATACCAATTCCATCTTGTTGTTTCTAAATAACTTCAACCGGGATTCCCCAACAATTTTATAAAAGGCAGTGTATTCCTTTAGGTCCGGATTTAATAGTTCTGTTTCTTCCAGGGCAAACTCAATACTTCCCTGCTGTTCCATTTCATCCGTTATTAAATCAGCAATGGCAGACACTATTCTTCCCCTCCCCTTTTACTCCTTTTAGCCACAGGCCTTACGATATTCTTTAATAGTCAACTGTACGTTAGGATTATTGAGAATAATCCTAAATAAAGATACCACATCATAGGGTTCACTCTTTACCGTTTGCTCTGCATAGGCAGTTGCTGCTTCCTCGGTATCAAAACAAGAAATTTCATCACATTGTCCGTTTAAAACCTTCACCACTGAATAAATGTTCATATTCATTAACTTTCAACCTCCTTTGTAATTTCATAATCAGAGCAGTCTTTTACATATTCCTGAAAGGATTTTAGTGCCATTTCTAACCCATCGGCAAAACCACTATTATACTCATTTGAGGACATCCCTTGAATGTAATGCAGATAAACAATCGTACTTTTTTCCCACTCTTTCAGAC
>CAMKDG010000128.1 GCA_946411205.1 uncultured Desulfotomaculum sp. | reverse complement strand
CCCCTTACCAGATGTTCCGCTTGGAAAAAGTCTTTGTCAGCCTTAGTTTACCCTGATGCCTATCGGAAAGTTCATCCTTTCCGATAGCTGAAAAAACCCAGACCCCCTTTTATGGGAGGGAGTCTGGTTTCTATTACGAATTGGACTCTGCTAATTTATTAGACAACTCTTGGTTTTTTTCCTTTAGTTGTTCTAACATCTGAGGCAATAATTCTTTAATTTTAGCTTCATCATTAGCTTTTACTGCTTCTTGGAACTGGGCCATCGGGTGGTTTTTAGCAACATCACCTCTGAACGTAAGGCCAAGGTTCTTCATTTCTTCTTGGGCCTGTTCTTTGGTCAATGTACCGCTTTTTACATCCTCTTGAATCGTTTGGAGTTTTTGTTTGGCTTCATCGGATAATTGGGGACGATCTTTAACTACAGGTCCTTTAATACCAAGGGCCTTCCATTGTTCCTGGGCTTGCTCTTGGGTTATGGTACCCTTTTTGAGATCTTCACGAATGGCCTGCACCTTTGCTTTTACTTCATCGGACATTTCGGTGCGACCTTTGAAATCACCTTTGAATCCCTCGATACCCAGGCTCTTTAACTGTTCCTGAGCTTGCTCCTGGGTTATGGTGCCATTTTTAAGCTCTTCACGAAGGGCTTTTACCTTTTCTTTTGCTTCATCAGACATTTGGGGACGCTCTTTGAAATTACCTTTAAATCCTTCAACGCCTAGGCTCTTTAATTGTTCCTGAGCTTGTTCGCGGGTCAGGTTGCCGTTTTTAACGTCCTCCTGAATGGCCTTTACCTTTTCTTTCACCTCTTCAGATAATTGCGGTCTTTGTTTATCTGCCGGCAGCTTATCCTTCATCTCTTCCCTTAACTGATCCTGTGTCGCCAGGGCATTCTTCCATTCTTCTAAGCTGTCTGGTGTATATTTGGTAACCAGTTCCAAAAGCTTATCATTAAATTCCTGTTTCTTTTCTTGATTAAAGAGTTGATGATGGGCAAAACCTTCTGTTCTTTTAGCCCCTTGGCCTCCCTTCACCACATCAGCAGCAAAAGCAGTTGTCGGCACCAGTACCGCCAGTGCTAAGATTGTTGAAACCGCTTTGGTTTTCCAGTTCTTCACTTTTATTCCTCCTTAAATTATTTTCAATGTAACTACGTTTATACTATAAGTCCAGATTACGGAACAATTATCAAAGAACTGTGGGAAATTATGAAATGTAATTTTCAGCAAAAGCAGCCCCTCAGCAGATGGATGTTTCTGCTAAGGGGCTGCTTTTGCTTATAATCGTAGCTGTTTTTCCTCATTTGCTTTCATGTGACTTGGATTAACCAGTACATTTTTTCGTCTGTAAACACTTAAGACGAAGCCTATGATTGCCATGTTAATAACGGTTTGGGTGCCGCCGTAGCTAAAGAAGGGTAAACTTATGCCACTTATGGGTGCAAGTCCTACGGCCATTAAAATATTCCAGAGAAAATGTAATCCAAGAATACTCGTTAGTCCGGTAACTAACAATCTGCCAAACTTATCTTTCACCTGCTTAGTCAAACCTAGCATGATGACTGCCAAGGCAATGGCCAAGATGATTACAACCGCACCGGCAACCCAACCAAAGGTATATACCATATAAGAAAAGATTAGGTCTGTGTGAAATTCAGGCACATTTCCCGCAAAGGTAAATCCCTGTCCCCAGAGTCCTGCAGCTCTTATGGCTTCAATTGATTGGATATAGATATACCCACTCCCCAGCGGGTCCTGATGCGGATTGATAAAGGTAAGTAATCTGTCCAATAGATAAGGCTCTTGAACCAAAGAAAATATAGAGAAACCCATTGGTAGAATTGCTATGCCCGTAAGCTGTTTTTTGCTAATTCCAGCTAGTGACAGTAGGATTAGAAATACCGCTGTATAGATAATTACCCCACTGAAAGAAGGGCTCATGAAATAAAAGATATTGGGTACGATTAACAGAAAAACAGTACTGACAAACCAATTGGGCTTGGACCAATCTTTATTAAAAAAAATACTAGCCAAGGCAACGGTCAACAAAAACGGAGTAGCACCAATATAGTCAATGTTAATAAAACCTAAGTTTAAATATGGTTTTCCATTAGTCATCGAACCTAGCATAAGTAGCATCAGCCAGATAAACATCGTGCCGGAAAACAACTGCCAACCAAAGGTTTTTAGCTTTCTATAGTCAAAATACGTGATTCCAAAAAGTACTGCTAGGCCAAAAAAAGCGTAAATGACACTGTTTGTAAAAACAGATATCGAAAGTTTTTTCGTTAATAAACCCTGCATCTCTACTGAATATAGCGTGCCTAACCCCAGCCCCGCTAAAATGGCTACGATCGATAGTAGCTTCCAATTGATCGGAGGTTTATGGGCTTTATGCAACTGTTTGCCTAAAACAACGGTGTCTCCCATCCGATTGATCGCCAGTTCGATTGCCTCTTGCTCAGAAATACCCACCACAGAATACTCTGCTACACTATCTTCCAGATGGGAAAGCAGCTCTTGCTTAACTTGTTCATGCACCTCGGCCCATTTAATATGCGAACAAACAAGATTCAAATATTCCTGCACCTGTTGATTCTGTTCTATCGACATATCATAGCCCCCTCAAGAACTTTATCAACGGTTGAACGAAAGACAACCCATTCCTTACATTTTTCTTCAAGTTGTAAACGTCCTTTATCGGTTATTCGATAGTATTTTCTTTGACGGTTTCCTGTAGCATCTGACCAGTACGCTTCCACCATTTCATCCGACTCTAAAGAATGCAGAATTGGGTAAAGTGTCCCTTCTTTAAAAGCAAACACTCCCCCGGAGGCATTTTCAATCTCTTTAATCATTTCATAGCCATACATCGGTTTTCGTTCAAGTAGTTTTAAAATAAGAATGATGGTACTTCCTTTAAGCAGTTCCTTATTGACTTTCATGCAACCGTTCACTCCTTAACTGCATCGGTATACGATACATAGTAATTCTATGTATGATTATACGTTTTTACCACTTTACGGTCAATACGTTTAGCTATTTTTCCTAGCAATAAAAAAAGAGGGCCAGCTTAACCTTTTGGCCTATTGATGTTAAATAACAATAAGTCAACAAGGTAAACTTGCCTCCATTATTGGGTTAACTAATTCACAACAATACCCTCTGCCGCTAACTTTAAAGATCCCTGCGTCAGGTAAAGAGTGTAACCGGCAGAGACTTTTTTATTTTGCATGGTTACGTAATTTAGTTCACTTTCCAGCAGGGCTAACTTGGAAATTTGCCCCATTTCATAGCGTTTCTGAGTCCACTCATAGGATCTTTGGGCATTGCGATAATTTGCCAAGGCTACTTGATAGTCCTCTTGTTTGGTTTTGACATCTGCCAACAGATTATTAATCGTTTCCTGCAACTTTTGCTTGGCATCTGCCAGATCCAATTCCTTCCCTTTGATCTCCTGCCGAAGCAAAGTCCGCTGATAATAGTCGTTTTCATCATCCAGGTCGTCATCTAACTGGTTTAAATCCCGGTTCAACTGAGAGAATAGCTGATAGGAGTAGGTGGCACTGGATAATAACTCCTTATATTCGGGTAATTCAATCGTTGTTGACACCTCAAAGGGAACTAATTTAAGCCCATCATCAAAATTCTTCCCCATTAAATCATTTAGTTGCCCTTTTTTAATCATAACAGAATTGCTCTGTGTGATAATTTTTTTATTTAGCTCGTTAACCTTTACCGCCAGTTCATCTACTTTGGCTTGACTGCTACTACCCACTCCCATTTTACTTCTCTCCACCTTTAGCAGGTATTGTTGTAGCTCCAGCTCCTTTTGCAGTGCCAGCAAGTCCTCCTCCTGGTTTAAGATGCTGGTGTAAAGCTCTTCAACAATGTAATCTACTTGTTTTCGATAGTTGGCTTCTTCCTTGACGGCATCATTATAGCTGTCTTTTGCAGTATCAGCACTTTTTTGATTGGCTTTAATTTTGTCATACTGAGCATCTCTCTGATTTTCAATTTTACCTATTTCCGTTATGATCGCGGCTTGCTCCTCTGGGGCTGCTTCTGCCAATTTAGCATAAGCGTTTCCCAAATCATTGGCTAAGGAATTATAGGTATCATAGAGACCATAGGCACCATCTCGTTCGTAGTTAGCCTGCTGCTCCTTGTATTTTGCGGTTTCAACATTAATTACATACTTCTGCAGGCTTCTGCTATTATCTTTCACCAAACTTTTAACTTGCTCTAAAGTAAAAGCATTGGTCTCACCGGCTGTTACCGACTCTGCCGCCGCATAGGCAGTGGAGGAAACCATTAGTACAAACATGAATGCCAACAAGAAAATTTTCTTTTTGTTCATAACATCACCTTTTATTCATATCGTAATGCTTCCAGAGGACTTAAATCGGCAGCCTTCCAGGCTGGGTAAAATCCGAAAAAAACACCGGTAACCACAGAAAAGGTTAATCCTAAGAGGACTCCACTGACGGAAGCGATGGCTGCTAGTTCAAAATACCGTAAAATGGGCACCGTGATGAAACCGACAATCACACCAATGATGCCACCTACTAAACTAATAATTACTGCTTCAATAAGAAACTGATTTAATATCTCCTGCTTCTTGGCACCAATGGCCTTCAGAGTGCCAATCTCCTTGGTTCTCTCTTTTACGGTTACGAACATCACATTCATAATCCCGATCCCGCTAACGATCAGCACCACCACCGCCACCGCTAGTAAAAGCATGGACATCGATCGAGCCGACTCCTGGGCTGCTGCCAATCTGCTGCCGGCATCCATAATGCGGAATTGATCTGCTCCGCCGGCCCGATGATTTTCATCCAAGCTACTCTGAATGTCTGCAATGGCTGCCTGAACGGTGTCCAAACCAGTGGCCTGCACGTTGATAGTAGGGTTGGCCCGCGTACCTAACAAATACTTTTCCCCCACACTGTAAGGTACAAAGGCAGCATCATCATAACTCTGCCCTGAACCGGAATCACCCACCCGATTATAAATACCGATGACCTCAAACCGCCTGCCGCTAATACTGATATTCTGACCGACAATTTCTGAAGCATTACCGTCAGTCAGCGTATTGGCTAGTTCGGCACCGACCATGGCCACTCTATTTTTTTTATTTTCGTCTTCTTCCTCAATGTTCCGACCTAGTTCAGCCGTTAAGTTATTACTGGTTTGAAACTCCGGTTCCACAGCCATAAAGGTCGCTGAGGCTGAGTAATTATTGTAGTTAATCGTACCGTTCCCCCGTAATAAGGGGAAGGCCTGGGCTATGTTGGCACTGGCTAAAAAAAGTTCCGCATCTTTTTTCGTTAAGGGATCGGCTACTCTACCTCTCTGGGCAGGCATTACGATAATGGTACCAACGTTTAACTTGGAGTATTGCTCATTAACCTGAGCCTCTCCCCCTTGACCAATGGCCACCACTAAAAAGATGGTGGCTGTCCCCACAATGACCCCCAGCGTGGTCAGAAAGGTCCGTACTTTGTTCTGGGTAATATTGGTAAAGATTAATTTAAGCAGTTGTTTGAGTCTCAAGAGATCACCTGCTTCTCATTTGGTTAGAATTGGCCTGGGGGGTCGTAGCAGACTTGCTAGTAGTGGTCTTAGCCGTGCTAGCTCGTTGGTAAACAACCGTCTCATTTCCTCGGAGACCTTCTACTACCTCTACATTGGTACCGTCGGTAAAGCCGGTTTTAATTTGTTTTTCTGCCTGTTGTCCCGTTTCATCCAGTACCGTAACCATCTGCTTACCCTGCACCATTTTGACCGCCTGATAGGGTACCATTAAACAGTCCTTTACTTCCTTAATAACAAAGGAGACTGCACAGGTCATACCATCCTTTAGCTCTGCCCCAGGGTCTTTGATGGTAATTTCTACCGAGTAATTGACCAAACCATTGGAACCCTGAGTAGGTAATGCATTTATTTTGGTCACTTCACCGGTAAACTTTTTATCCGGAATCGCTTCCACCGTCACATAGACCTTTTGTCCCACTTTGATTTGACCAATATCATATTCAATCACATTGGTGATAGCTTTGATAGTATTGTCTTCATGGATGGTGGCAAAGTCTTCCTCATCGGTGAGACTTTCTCCAGCCTTTTTAGCAAAATCTAAAACAACACCGGAAATAGGAGCATATAAAATGGTATCTTCTAAATCTTCCTTCGCCATGTTTACTTGCAATTCGTTCTGGTCTAAACCCCGAGCCTTTTGTAATTCATACTTCTGCTGCAAATTTTTGAATTCTGTCTCTTTGTTGGCCAACTCTAATTTTTTTAGCTTTATCTCGTTAGCTGAATAGGCCTCGGGAATGGCTTCCATTTCTTTATATTCATCCCGCAGCTTCTCTACGTCAGCCTCTGCCTTTTTTATCGTCAATTCATTATCCAGCAAGCTGGTAGTCTCTTGCTCCTGGGCTTCCTGCAATTTAGCTACCGCTAATTGATACTGATCCTGATAGTTTTTATCGTCTAATCTGGCAATAATATCCCCTTTATTCACCTGATCCCCTTCGGCTACTAAGATTTCCGCAATGGTTCCTCGGACATGAAAGCGAAGGCTAACTTTAGAAAAATCAATGGTACCATCGGAGTCCAGGCCCACCAGGATGTCACCCCTTTGCACTTGGGCTTGTTGAATTTGCACCTCAGTGCCCGGTTTGCTGCTTTGTTTTTGGTACCAGTAACCAACTCCACCCAGTAAAACAAGGGCCACTACCAGCGCAAGCCAAAGGGATTTTTTCGTTTTAAGATTGGTTAGTCCTTTTAAACGCTGTGCACTAATTATTTTCATATAACTTACCATCCCGTATATAGACTAGCTTTTTGACTTGATCCGCTACCTCAACATCGTGGGTAATAATGACAATCGTGTTTCCTTGTTCATTAAGCTCCTGAAAAATTCGCATGGCATCCTCACTGGACTTACTATCTAAATTTCCTGTGGGCTCATCGGCCAATAACAGCTCTGGATTCCCCACAATGGCCCTGGCTATGGCTACCCGTTGCTGCTGACCGCCGGAGAGTTCATTAGGACGATGGCCCAGCCTTTCTCCTAAACCTAATAGCGTCAATTTTCCCCTGGCCAACGCCTCTGCCTCTCCCTCGTCCATGCCCCGGTAAAGTAAGGGCAGCATAACATTTTGCAGCGCTGTCAGCCTAGGTAATAAGTTAAACTTTTGAAAGATAAAACCGATTTTTCTGTTGCGAATTTCGGCCAATTCATTCTCTGTGGCGGTTAAGACATTTAGCCCATCTAAATAATACTCTCCGGTGGTAGGGATATCCAAACACCCCAATATATTCATCAGTGTTGATTTACCTGAACCGGAAGGCCCGAGGACTGCCATAAAGTCACCGTCATAGACTTTGATACTGACATCGTCCAAGACCTTCAGCTCTTCGGAACCATTTTGGTAGATCTTTACTAGGTTGCTAGCGTCAATAACACATTTTTTTGGTTCTACCATGTTACATTCCCGGCGGTGGGCTGCCCATGCCTCCCTGTGAACCAGTACCAGTCCGGTTATTGCCGGTGCTTTCCCGATTGCTTCTCTGACTATTACCACCTGTAACCTGAACAAAGGAAACCTCATCATTGGTTTTCCAAATTCGTAACACCGTATCTTTTTTGATTTGGGTTAGTTGCACCACAGTTGCCTCCTGTGAGCCCCTGCCCCCTTGCATGGTTACGATGGGCACGCCAACGGGGATCATAAAGGTCTCCGTTTCTTCGGTGAAATTCATCCGAAAGCCCCCGTTGCCAGGTCTTGCTCCCTGGTTGTTCTGGTTTGGGGTTTGACTTTTCTCGGAGGAATTCTTTGCTTGTTCTTCCTTACGTTGTGCATCTTTCGTTTGACTTTCTTGAGGGGGTCCCTGGTTTGAATTCACTTCTGCTTTATAAACGGTTACTTCATTACCAACGATTTCTTTCACTTTGCCGATCAAGGCAGGTTTTTCTTCCGGTAGACTCACCTTTTGACTCTCGCTTGAACCTGCTTTAGCTTCCTGTGCTTCCTTTGGGGCGGCTTCTGTACCACCACTACAACCTACAACTGTTAGTGATAGGAGAGCAACCATTAAGACCAGTATGATTCTTTTCATTTTCAATCCTTCACCTCATCCATATTTTTTCATATTGAGATTGTACAAGGAAACTGTGGTTAAAATATGAAGCAATTATGGGAAATTATGAAAGATAACTTTATCAAAAAATAACTCCTGAGCAAATAAACGTTTTTGCTCAGGAGTTATTCTTTAAAAGGCATTCCCGCTTGGCTGCCACGGCAACATAGTGGGTTAACTCTTGGAGAATTTGTTTGTTAGCATTAATTTTGACTCCTTTATAATGCAGGACCTTTACTATTTCTTCGAAAGATGTATTTCCCGCCCTTTCTCCCAGCCCCAAAATTGTAGTACTAAGATAGTTAGCTCCGCCCATTTGAGCCGCAAAAGCATTGGCCGTCGCCATGCCAAAATCGTTATGGGCATGCATTTCCACTTCTATTCCGGTTTCTGAATAATTTCGGCTACTTTTTCCCTGGTGGTAAAGGGGTCCAATACACCCAGTGTATCGGCAAAACGCAAACGGTTAGCCCCTTCTTTTTGGGCCAGCTTGGCAAATAAAATAAGAAACTGCATATCCGCTCTGGAAGCATCCTCTGCACCAATGGATACTGTGCAACCAGCTGCTCTGGCATAGTGGACGGTTCTTCGCAAATTGTCCAGTACCCATGCCCGACTGCGATTTAATTTATATTTAATGTGAATATCCGAGACAGGGGAAGAAATATGCAGATTACAAGCACCACAATTCAAAGACGCCTTTATATCATTTAGAGTAGCCCGGTTCCAGGTGGTCACCCTGGCCCTTAGATTTTTTGATAAAATCTGATCAATAGCATCCATTTCCAACCTACCCATGGCGGGAATTCCCGCCTCAATCTCATAAACCCCTACTTTATCCAGTAAACAAGCAATATCAACTTTTTCTGCCACCGTAAAGGCTACCCCGGGTGACTGTTCCCCGTCTCTTAGGGTGGTGTCTATAAAATGAACTGTCATGAGTTACATTCTTTTTTCATAATCACCAAAGTAACCTCATTTCGACTAATCACTTCTGTCCTGCTTTCCAGTTGGTTCAACAAAATCTCGTTTTCCAGCCAGGGAGGGATGTGGTTACAGTGGATTTCCAGGGAATAATAGCTCCCTTGTCTAATAAAGGGCAATAGGGCCTGCTTGGAGGTAATACCCAGGTTCTTTTCTTGAATCTCTTTAATGGAGATTCGGTAACAGCCGCTGGAGATCTCCCGCGGGGTGGGTAGGCTGATCTTTTCCTGAGTATCATTTTGCCTTTGCTCTGTTTCCTCCTGATGGACGATATACTCTAGGAAATTCGCCGGTTGACCCTCAAATTCCCAAATACTGCAGCCTGATCTCTCCAGAGAAAAATAGGGAATCCCCGTTACCGTAAGACCCACAAAGATTTTACAAGGTCCCAGAAACTCCACCAACTCCATCATCCGTTCCCGTAAAATCCCCATATGAAAATGTTCTCCCAGGAAAAATTCTCTTTCTCTGGCTACCTGCCAGTTGCCCTGATCTCTTTGATAAATGATTACTTGGCCCGGTTGGTAAAGATCCGCTGTCTGACCATTAGCACCTACGAATACCGCTATTTCTTTGGACATAGAATCCCTCCTTGTGGTAGGCGTTGTTTGCCGTTTATAGCTCTAAGCTTTTAATAATCTGGCCTCCTTCGATG
>CAMKDG010000127.1 GCA_946411205.1 uncultured Desulfotomaculum sp. | reverse complement strand
CTAATAATTAATAAATATACTATTACAAACGAGAAAGCAACTTTAAGAATATCTTCTAAATGGTATAGGTTGAAATACATCCATATTTTAACCATCCTCCCTCTCTCCATTTCGGTAATCAGGAGAGTTCCTCCTTTCCCAAAATCCCGACAAACTTAGACAAAGGCTTAGCCTACTTGACGTCGAAATAAGAAGTCACCCGGGTTGCAAATATCGATAGGAGGGAGGGTAGCAATGAACGAAAAAATTTATGCAAACATATTAGGTACATGGGTTGAATTGAAAGATACAGACACTATCTATAACACCAACCCATATATCTGGATTAAAGAAAATAATTTACATGATTTTACTTTCATTTGGATTGATTACAACGGTGTGGGATATAAAATACATATTTCCCATATCCAAATTAAATCAGTGTAAATCTAGAATACTATTTTTCAAAAAACACTCTTACTACTTTTAAGAGTGTTTTTGTTTGCCAACCGCTTTTTCACGTGACTTTCTACAAATTTGAACTCCTTAAAGATGTGACATTTAAGGAGTTCAAATCACCTCATTAGATTTATTTTTGTAGGATATGATGAAGTGTTGGCTATTGCCAATGGCCTCCCCCTCCAAACGACTTACTTCCCCGTCTTCACCTGCCACGTTGCTCCATCGGTAGTCAGAATAACGGCTCCCTGCTGGTCTGTTCGATAAATCCGACTCCCCAACTCCTTCAGTTTCTCCAAGGTTTTCGGAGTAGGATGGCCAAAATGGTTTCCCGCCCCGGCTGAAATCACCGCTATTTGAGGCTTGATCTGTGCAAAAAACTCTGGGTAAAAATAGCCGCTGCCGTGGTGAGGCACTTTGAGAACTTCCGTCTGTGATAGGCTATTGCTCTGCACCAAATCTTTCTCGGCTTCTTCCTCAATATCTCCTGTAAAGAGTACACTACGCCGGAGATAATCCAGCCGAAACACCAAACTGCTGTTGTTGGCATCGGAGCGTGTATGAATATATTCTGTCGTCGGAGATAAAAATCTGATGGTAACTGATGGATCAACCTTTAACTGATCTCCCCCAGCAGCAGTGCGATAGACAAGTCCTTGCTGTTTCATTTCTTGTAGTAAAATATCATAGCCTTCGTCCACCTTGTCTTCCTCCCCGAAACCATAGGGGGATAATATCACCAGCTTAACCGGCAGTGATTTAAGTACCGCCCTGGCACCACCCGCATGATCGGCGTGGGGATGGGTAATCACCAAGACATCTAAACTGTTAATGCCTAACCGGTGCAGATACGGCACCACGGTATAGTTTCCTGCCCCTTTGCCGGTTGTCAGTTCATCCTGCCAGCCACCGGCATCCACCAATAGCGTGCGTTCTCCAGGTGTAATAATCAGGGTACTATCTCCCTGTCCTACATCAATAAAATGCAGCTCCAACTGATGTTTAACTGGCCACAGCAACCAGGCTGCCGCCAGCAACAAGAATACACAGCAGCCCAAGCCCCATTTAGTTCTCGCTGCAGGCTTTATAGCCTCGTCTAGCCAATTCCTTAGCTGTGCCCGCCACTCTGGCCGTTTGGTCAGTTCGACTAGCCCCACCAATAAAGCATAATAGAATATCACCAGCCCCAGGGAAGGTGCCGGAATATACCAAGCAGCCCCAGGCAATAAGGTACTCACCTGCACCAACCAGAGAAAGAGGCTGGTTAATAAATCAGTGGCCGTATTGATAAAACCAGCCAGTGGCAGGTAGATGAGCCCACCTAAAAGACCCATCCCGCCAAACAGCATAATAAGTACTACCAAATGCGTGGTGAGCAGGTTAGCCAAAATGGATACCGGTGAAACTAGGTTAAAATATAGTACCACCAAAGGCCAGGTGGCCAGTTGGGCAGCAAAGGGCACGGTAACCAACAAAGCCAGCGAAACCGGGACCCGCGGTAGCAATGAATTTAACTTTGGTGTTAAATATAACAAACCCCACGTGGCCAGAAAAGAAAGCTGAAATCCAACATCAAACAAATCTAAGGGATTGAAAATAAGGATAATACCCGCTGCAGCGGCCAGTGTAGTGGGCCAATCCTGCATACGGCCTAGGTGATTGGCGATTAGCAAAAAAATAGCCATCAGGGTAGCCCGCATGACTGCCGGTCCCATACCTGTCATCAAGGCATAAAAGAGCAGCACAGGAATGGCCACCCAGGCTGTAAAACGCCGGGGAAGTCTGAAGAGCCTCAGTACCACCAGCACCAGTGCAGTTACCAGTCCTACGTGATACCCCGACACGCTAAGGATATGAACCAGACCCGACTCATTGAAAGCCAGTTGTACATCAGTCGGTATTTCTCCCCGAGTACCAAAGAGAATTCCTTTGATCACCGAGGCACCAAGCTTGGTCATGGTGTGGTCAAAGACCTGTTCCAAATGATCTCGGATGGTATAGGCTGTACGGATAAGGGGATTGCCTGCTCTCCCTACTAGTTTAATCTCCTTAGCATCTTTGACACTAAGGGTAGCGGCAATTCCTTGCCGTTGCAGCCAGGCCCGGTAATCAAAGGCGCCGGGGTTTCCCGGAGGCTCCGGGAAGGTTAGGCGACCTTTCATTTGGAGGATGTCACCATACTGGTAAACCGGACCCTTAGCCCCCACTTTAACTCGTAGAACCCCCGCCATTTCCCTGGTCGTACCCTCGGCAGTCATCCGCAACAAACTCAATTTATAAAACACACCATCTGGCCGAACATCCGGGCGATCCTGTACTTCACCTACAAGTAGGATATTTTTACCCTGAAAAGCCGTCACCGGGGAATTTACCGCAGACACAGCAAGGCCTGTCCATACCATTCCCAAGCCTAGAAAAACACAAAAAAGGACCCAGGCGTTATATCGCCAGGTCCTCAAAATACCAATAATGGCTAAGCCACAGGCAACTACGGTGGCTCCCATGACAAAGTTCATTTGTAAAGCATAGGTTGTACCTACAATAATGCCTACCATAAATGCCAGCACTAGAAATAGGAGTAACCTGTTCATGCTAACCCCCAAGATAGCTACGTTGGTAGGCAATCACTTTTTGCACGTAATTCGTTGTCTCCTGATAGGGTGGCACCCCCTGGTATTTATCCACTGCACCGGGACCTGCGTTATAGGCTGCTAAGGCCAGCTTTATATCTCCGTTATAACGAGCTAACATCCCTTTAAGATAACGAATTCCGCCATCAATATTTTGCTCTGGATCATAGGGGTTTTCCACACCCAAGCCACGGGCGGTTGCCGGCATCAATTGCATTAGCCCTTTAGCACCACTTGGCGAGGTAGCGATAGGATTAAAGCCAGATTCCGCTCTGGCCACAGCTTTACATAGGGTCGGGTCAACACCATGACGTAAAGCAGCCCTCTCCACAAGATCTTCATATTTCCCAGCCGAACTGGCCTTCTGAAAGGCGGCTGTCACTGCTTGCGCTGAGGCTTGGACATTTTTCCGGGCTACTGGAGGTAATGCTGCAAGACGTATAGTGGGCTTACTATTGACACCACTGTTGACAGAACCAGACTCCGTAGCCATTAATTTAGCCAGCAACAAAGAAAACTCTGCGGAGTTCTCTGGTTTATTGGCGGTGGTACTGGTAAGGCTGCTTTCCATTACCTGCAGACGTATTAATTGAGCCAACATGGCTGCATCCATTGGTTTCACATCCTTAGGGTAGCTTTTGGCCATCGGCCAATATTACTGCACGGTGATCAGTTGTTCCAGGTCGGCAAATTTCTTTTCACCAATGCCGGAAACATTCATTAAGTCCTGAGGACTCTGAAAAGGACCATTGGCCTGGCGATACTGGATAATTCTTTCGGCCAAGGCCGGACCAATGCCAGGTAAACTATCCAACTCGGAAATTTCTGCGATATTTATATTCACTTTGCCAGTTGAATTGGCAACAGTTTTCTGGGAAGGTTTTCCTGCGGGTACTGGAGAAGTAACTGCTGCTGATCCTGCTGCAGGAGGCATCGTCCCATTTGGATCAGTCTGTGGTGTAAGACTTGGTACGATTAGTTTATGTTCATCCTTTAAACGGGCTGCCAGGTTTAACCCGCTTAGATCTGCTTCAGGCAGTGCACCGGCCCGCTCAATAGCATCGTTAACCCTACTGCCCGGGGGCAATTTATAGAGTCCTGGTTTTTCCACCGCACCAGTTACATGAACCAACAAATCTCCATCCTCCGGGGCAAACTCCGAACTGCAGGACTCTACCACTTCTACCGTAGGAGATGGACGACTAGCCAACCGATAACCTGCAGTGAATAGTAAAATGGCTGCTATAACTAGAATGACTACTTGTTCCTTGCGACCTAGGTTAAACATAATAACCTCCGATCCCAAAATATGAGTCAATAATAGGTATTTCTAGTTTTAACAGCATTTTCCTTCTTAGTTCTCAAAAGGTTATAGAAGAATGTAAAAAAGATATTTTATAGTATACAGTTAATTAACTATTTAATAACATCTAAAAACGTAGCCTCTGCCAAGTCTTTAGACGTACCCTATAAGGTATACCCTAAAGGTCACAGGCAAGCCGGCGGAGACTTAAGTTTGCCCGGAAAAATCTCGCTCCTCAGAGCCATACAAAGGCTATTTCCTGGCATGGGCATCGTTTTGACAATCAATTAATAAATCGCCTTTATTGTTAAGGGTTGCCAGTAAAACGTTATCCGCTGTATATCCCTTTTCCGCCAATTTTTCTTTTAACCAGGTCTCATCCAAATGAATGATTTGTAGGTTTTCTTTGATGATTTCTCCATCCATGATCAACACTGCCGGAATTCCTTCGTAGTCAGTGGATAGATTAAGATCGGCAGGGGTTACCGGCCTTTTTTGAGAACAGGGAATAACACTGAGTCTACCGGATGGTTCCAGGATAGCATACTCTACATCCGAGATATCATGAAACCCCTTCTCCCGCAATTGACTTAATAAATCATCCAGATTATACCGGGAAGAACGCATCTCATGCTTTAATAAACGACCATTTTCTATGATGATCTGAGGCACTCCATAGAGTATCTTGCGTAAGGGCCGATTCACCAGAGAGATATATGAAAACCCCACTTCCAATAAGCCTAGCGTAACGATGGGAACAATACCGTGCCAGATCGGTATATCCAGAGAGCCCATGGGGATGGCGGCCAGTTCAGCCAGAATAATAGCCACCACAAAATCAAAGGTGGAAAGTTGCCCAATTTCCCTTTTACCCATTAACCGAACAATAATGAGTACCGCGACATAGATTACCACCGTTCGCCAAATATGCGGCCAAAGTTCCAGCAACTTTTTCACCTCCTGCTAAGCAATCGAGTTTATTATGCAGCAGCAGGCTCATTCTTATTCCTCTGTTTTATTTAAATTTCAACAGACTACTCTTGGTAGTAGGAAAAACACCGCCCCGCACAGCCCTTGAATCAGAAATATTAAAGAAGGTTTCTGGTTGTACTTGATCCAATATCTCCATGGCTCGCTTTAAATCCTTCCTTTTTAAGTGAACAAACACGATGGTGCGCTCACCATTTCTTCCACAGCCACAGACAGTGGTTACCCCAAAACCGACTTCTCTAAACCTGTCGCAAAGTCCCTCCACATGTTCGGGAGAGGGAAAAACTTGCATGGACAGATGTCCCACTGCCAACCATGCTTCAATGGTGGAACCGACAAAGTTTCCTGTGGCAAAGCCTGCGGCATAGGCAAAAATTTTACCCGGATCGTCTAGGCCACCGCTGAGAGCCTGGCCCAAAGCAACAATAAAAATACTGACTTCCACAAAGCCAACCAGGCTGGCAATGGCTTTTTTGCCCCGCATCAGCATTAGTAGACGCACTACGTCCAGGGACATATCCATCACCCTGGCGGTAAAAATAAACAGGTACGCTCCCAGTGGCGTATTTAACAGTTCCAAAAGTATCTCCCCCAATGTAACCACCAAAAGTCAAAGACACCGCTGCCGGTGTCTTTGACTTTTGGTTCATAATTTATACACAAATTACTTTACCACAATATTAATCAGTTTGCCTGGCACCGGGATAACTTTTACCACCTGCTTACCGGTAATTAAGGCCTTAACTGATTCTAATTCCATGACATATTGCTGTAATTCTGCAGGATTTAAGGTAGCCGACACGTTTAAGCGTTCTTTCACCTTGCCGTTAATTTGTACAACAATCTCTACCTCGTCCTCCACTAAAGCGGCAGGATCAAATACCGGCCAGGGTTCTTTATGCACACTGCCCTGATGACCGGTGGCAGACCATAGTTCTTCAGCAATGTGGGGAGCAAAGGGAGTCAGTAAAATGATGGTACTGTTGATTGCTTCCGCCAATATGGCAGCATCGCGTTCCACTTCGGCAACTTTATCTCGATAGGTATGGATACCATTTACCAGCTCCATGATGGTACTGATAGCGGTATTAAAATTAAATCTACCCGTAACATCTTCGGTTACTTTCTTCATAGCATAGTGAGTTAACCGACGCATTTCTTTGTGGACACCAACATAATTTTTATTAGCATCCACAGCAGGAGCACCGATCACTTGATCTTTAACCGAATAAACCAAGCGCCAAACCCGGTTCAGGAAGCGATGGCTGCCTTCTACGCCACGGTCACTCCATTCCAGATCCCGCTCGGGAGGAGCCGCAAAAAGGATAAATAGTCTGGCGGTATCTGCACCGTAGCGAGCAATAATTTCCTCGGGGCTCACCACATTGCCCTTGGATTTAGACATTTTAGTGCCGTCTTTCAGCACCATGCCCTGGGTTAGCAGATTGTCAAAGGGCTCATCCACAGACACCAGATCCAGATCATAAAAGACCTTGGTAAAAAATCTGGAATACAGTAGATGCAAAATGGCGTGCTCCACGCCGCCGATATATTGATCTACACCCATCCAACGATCAGCCTTCTCCTTATCCCAAGCCTGTTCACCATCCCGGGGGGTGGTGTAACGGAGGAAGTACCAGGAGGAGTCTACAAAGGTGTCCATCGTATCGGTTTCTCGTTGGGCTGGACCACCGCATTCCGGACAGGTCGTGTTAACAAAATCCGGTCTGCTCTTTAAGGGAGATTCCCCAGTGGGCTTAAACTCCACATCGGTAGGCAGCATGACGGGTAACTGATGATCCGGTACCGGTAAGGCACCGCACTTTTCACAGTAAATAATCGGAATGGGATTACCCCAGTAGCGCTGACGAGAAATCAGCCAGTCCCGGAGCCGATAGTTAATAATACCTCTACCCACTCCCTGCTCTTCGGCATATTGAATCACTTTCCGTATCCCCTGGCGATTAGGTGTGCCACTAAAGGGGCCGGAATTAGCCATCACACCATCCTGGGTATAGGCTTCGGTCATTTCCTCCAGTTTTAACTCTTGGTTTTCTTTGGGGTAAATAACCACCTTAATGGGTAGATCATACTTTTTAGCAAATTCAAAGTCCCGTTCATCATGGGCCGGTACACCCATGACAGCACCGGTTCCGTAATGATAGAGAACATAATTCGCTGTGAGAATAGGAATTTTCTCGCCGTTAAAGGGGTTGATGCAATAGGCTCCAATGAAAACCCCTTCTTTTTCTGAACTGGTCCGAGCCAACTCCGTCTGTTTGCTAACTCGGTTGACAAATTCGGTCACAGCGGCTTCCTCTGGTGTACCAGCCGATAGTTGGCTGACCAAAGGATGTTCTGCTGCCAACACCATGTAGGTCACACCATAAACTGTATCTGGACGGGTGGTAAAGACGGTAATTTCATCCTCAGTTCCGTCAACCTTAAAGGTAAGCTCAGCACCTTCACTGCGGCCAATCCAGTTTTCCTGCATGGTTTTCACTTTATCGGGCCAACCTGGCAAACGCTTTAAATCATCCAACAAACGTTGGGAATACTCAGTAATACGGAAAAACCACTGATCCAGTTGTTTTTGTACCACAGTGGAACTGCATCTTTCGCAAGCCCCTTCTACCACCTGCTCATTGGCCAGTACGGTGGCACAATCGGGGCACCAGTTCACCCGAGCATGCTTTTTGTAACATAAACCCTTTTTATAGAGCTGGAGGAACAGCCATTGTCCCCACTTGTAATATTCCGGATGGCAGGTAGCAACTTCCCGCTGCCAGTCATAACTAAGTCCTAATTGCTTAAGTTGACTTCTCATGTGGGCAATGTTATCCCAGGTCCAGTTGGCCGGTGGAATACCATGTTTAATAGCAGCATTTTCAGCCGGTAAGCCAAAGGCATCCCAACCCATGGGATGCAATACGTCGTAGCCCTGCATAGACTTACATCTGGCTACTACATCACCGATCGAGTAGTTACGTACATGACCCATATGAAGTTTACCCGAAGGGTACGGAAACATCTCTAAACAATAATACTTGGGACGTTCGGAAAGATCCTCAACCTTGTAAATCTCCTGTTGTTCCCAATATTGCTGCCACTTATTTTCTATTTCCTTAAAATTATATTGCTCCTGCAAAATGCTTCCTCCTAGTTAACATCTGATAGCCAAATCTAGCATTCTCGCAAATTTTAACATGAATGGTGCAATATTTCAACAATACTAGGCAGTTTCAATTTTGGTCAAGCCTTCTAAACCCAATGTATCAATGGCCTGTTGCCTCAGTTTAAATTTTTGAATTTTGCCACTGGCAGTGGTGGGGTAACTGTCAACAAATAATACATATGAAGGTATTTTGTACTTGGCAATTTTGTCTACACAATAGGCTTGCACTTCTTCTTTGGTTAAGTCAACCCCTGGCCTTACCTGGATGAAGGCTAATACCTCTTCGCCGTATTTCAAGCTGGGTACACCGATCACTTGCACATCTTTAATGAGTGGATGGGTATAGAGGAATTCTTCAATCTCCCGTGGATAAACATTTTCACCACCACGGATAATCATATCCTTTAAGCGTCCGGTAATTTTAAAATAGCCATTTTCGTCCATAATACCCAAATCACCCGTATGCAGCCAACCTTCTCGATCAATGGCCTGGGCGGTAGCTTCGGGCATTTTGTAATACCCTTTCATCACGTTATAACCCCGGGCACAGATTTCACCCTGCACTCCCGGTGGACAATCCTCGCCGGTTTCCGGATCCACAATCTTTGCTTCTAGATTGGGAATCATCCGTCCCACGGTGGTAACCCTAAGTTCAATGGGATCGTCCGTGCGGGTCATGGTAATCGCCGGTGATGCTTCGGTCTGTCCGTAGGTAATGGTAATATCCCGGGCTCCCATACGATTTACTACCGATTTCATCACCTCAATGGGACAGGGTGAACCAGCCATAATGCCAGTACGCAGGCTGCTGGTATCGTAATTGTTTTTGCCCATCTCCTCCAGTTCCATGATAAACATAGTCGGTACTCCATGCACTGCCGTGCAGCGTTCCTTTTCAATGGTCTCCAGTACTCTTACCGGATGAAAGCTTTCCAAAGGTACCATCGTTGCCCCGGCTACCACGCAGGTCATAGTACCTAATACACAGCCAAAGCAATGAAAAAAGGGCACCGGAATGCACAGACGATCTTGGTGAGTAAAAGACATACAATCGGCAATGCTGTGAGCATTATTAATAATGTTCAAGTGGGTCAACATAACACCCTTCGGAAAGCCCGTGGTCCCGGAGGTATATTGCATATTAATGCAATCATGAGGATCCAGACTGGCTTGCCGCGCATCCAATTCCTCATCTGTTATCTGATCAGCCAATTTTAATAAGTCATTAAAATTTAGCATCCCAGCCGGGGTGTCTGCTCCAATGAAAATAATATTTTTGAGGACAGGTAG
>CAMKDG010000126.1 GCA_946411205.1 uncultured Desulfotomaculum sp. | reverse complement strand
ATCGGCGGCGAGGACAATTTCTCTAGATCTTTTTCTTTTTCTATTATCAGCCTGTCCACCCCGTAGAGGGCTACTCTTCTGTAATCTCCGATAATTCTGCCCCTGCCATAAGCATCGGGCAGCCCGGTAATAATGCCCAGGCTTCTGGCTTGGCGCATCTCATTGGTGTAGGTGTCAAACACGCCGTCATTATGAGTTTTTCTATATTTGGCAAAAAACTCTTCCAACTGGCGGTCAAAGGTATAGCCGTAAGCGTTACAGGCTTCCCTGGCCATTCGTAAGCCACCAAAGGGGTTTACCGAACGTTCCAAAGGTCTTTCGGTCTGTAATCCGACAATAAGTTCCCGTTCACGGTCGATATACCCGGGTCCATAAGCATTAATGCCGGAAACACGGGAAATATCAACACTGAGTACCCCGCCATGGGCTCGCTCTTCCTGAAAGAGTGCCAAACATTTTTCCCAGAGTTTTTTTGTTTTTTCCGTTTCAGTACAAAGAAAATCTTTACTTCCAGAATACGGGGTGTAATTATGCTGGATAAAGTCCCGCACGTCTAGTTCTTGTTGCCATTTTTGCCCCAAAAAACTATGCCACTCTTGTTGCACGCTAGCCCACTCCTTTATATTAGAAAAACTTGGCTTGTGTCAAATCTTGACTTAGGCGGAAGCCATAGTTTTTCTTATACTTTCGTCAATAGAAATTTTATACTTCTGAAAGTGAAAATAAAAAACCGCCTGGACAATAACATTTACTAAAAAGTAATGTTATTTGCCCAGGCGGTCGGCGTTAAACAGTTACAATCCTCTGTGGTACTCCACAAGTAATTCCGCCAGTCATGCAACTGCTACTATTGAATTTTAATTAAAATTATAAACACAGTGGAAACAATTTGCAATAGTTAATTATCCAACCTACCCATGTTAGATCTTAATGAGTTCATATTTTCGACTACCCAAACCAATGCTTTCCGCGTATTCCAAGCCACGCCGCCAGTCAACATGGGGCCAGAGGGCACGGAATTTATCGGAGCCATGGGGTTGTCCTTCTAAGCGGGAACCGGGTAAACCATGCTCCTGATTAATCAAATCAATACAGGCCTGGTCTAAGGCCACTGGGTCTAAGGACGCCAGAATACCAATATCCCGAACAATGGGTGCATCATTCCAGCCACAGCAATCACATTCCGGAGAAATATTCGTCACAAAGGTAACGAAACCACACTTGTCTTGATAATGCTTCAGTACACCAAGGGTATACTCGGCAATTTTTTCTTGAATGATATCTGCCTCAGTTTTCCAATTGACAGCAATGGCGCCAAAAGGGCAACTAACGGTGCATTCGCCACAGCCAATGCAATGTTCCTCTAAAATAAAGGATTTTTTATCCTCTCCCACGGCAATCGCCTGACCGGGACACCATTGATGGCACTTACTACAGCCGGTGCATTTTTCGTTACTAATGGTAGGGCGTACATCAGAGTGCATCATTTGCTTGCCGCTGCGTGAACCAAGGCCCATACCAATATTCTTCATAACCCCGCCGTAGCCGGTCAATTCGTGGCCCTTCAAGTGGCTGATGGCAATAAAAGAATTGGCATGGAGAGCAGACGAACCAATTTTCACTTCTTTAAAATGCTTCAGATTTACTTCTACATTGGTATATTCTTTACCCGTCAAACCGTCGGCAATGACCAAGGGTGCGTTAACCACGGAATAACCCCAGCCGTTTTCAATGGCTGTTTGCAGATGATCTACTGCGTTGGCACGACTACCCACATACAAGGTATTGGCATCGGTTAAGTAGGGTTTTCCCCCGGCTTCTTTCACCTTATCCACCAGACGTCTGACAAATTGAGGCCTGATGTAGGCGGTATTTCCTCGCTCGCCAAAGTGAACCTTGATGGCCACCAAATCATTGGGCGCAACGATATCCTTAATCCCAGAGCGCTCATAAAGACGCTGCAGTTTGTCCAGCAAATTTTGCTTTACGCTGGCCCGAGTATCCGCAAAATAAACCTTAGCCGTCAATGTAATTACCCCTTTTTCAATTATTTATAAAAAGATATATCATTTAATTTTAACCAGCCAAAAGTATCCAACGTATCGGCCAGTAAATCGAAGAGAATTTTTTGTTCTTCAAAGGTCAAATCCTCAATTTGTTTCAGTAATTCTTCTACTCTAGTCATCCATCATCTAGCCTCCTCTTAAAAAACTCGGCCTACACTAAGTCGGTGAAAACCCAAGCCAATCCCTTTTGCATTAGAATATCCTATTCTTTCCTTTTAGGCAATTTTTATAATATTTCTATATTATAGTGAACAAGGTCTGCCCCTCCATTTGCTTCAATGGAACGTATGATCGTATCCAACATTTGGCTAACATGACTGGTTTCATTACTTACCACCGCCACTCCCAGGGTAGCACGTTGCCATAGGTCTTGATGATCCACTTCGGCAATGGATGCATTATATTTGCTTCTGGCACGATCAATGATACTCTTTAAAACCCTTCTTTTTTCTTTCAGGGTGGTAGCTCCCCCTATGTGCAGTTCTATAGTCATCAATCCTACGATCAAAGTAACCACTCCTTTATTTGTTTTAGGGAAGGAAAAAAGGGCTACCCCCTCAGGGGTGCCCTAGTTAAAACCTCATTTGACGTAGGCGCGTTACACGTTCCTGAATGGGCGGGTGAGTGCTGAATAGTTTTGCCACTGATTTAGCCGAAAGCGGGTTGGTGATAAACATATGGGAAGCGGCAGGGTTTATCTGCATGGGGATTTGGTGCGCCGCCCTTTCTAATTTTACTAAAGCATTGGCCAATCCCTCGGGGCGACCGGCAATCCTGGCCCCCAATTCATCCGCCGCATACTCCCGTGAACGGGAAATGGCTAACTGCACGATGGTTGCCGCCAGGGGTGCCAGCAAAGCCAGTACCAAGGCACCGATACCACCGCCTTCCTCACTGTCTCCTCTCATGCCACCGAAAATGGCACCCCATTGAATAATATTGGCAATCCAGGTGATTGCTCCGGCAAAGGCGGCTGCAATGGTGCTTACCAAAATATCCCGATTGGCAATGTGGGCTAACTCGTGTGCCAGTACGCCCGCTAATTCATCTTTGTCACACAGATGGAGCAAACCTTCGGTTACCGCCACTGCAGAATGCTCGGGATTACGCCCGGTTGCAAAGGCATTGGGCTGAGGGGAAGGAGTAATGTATACCTTCGGCATGGGAAGTCTTACCCTTTGGGCCAGTTTTCTAATAATTGCATATAACTCTGGTGCCTCCTGCTCGGATACCGGTTGAGAACGGGTCATCTTAATGGCCATTTTATCACTGTAGAAATAGCTAAAGAGGTTCATCCCCAAGGAAAGGAGTAAGAACAAGGTAGCCCCCCTGGGACCACCGACAGCACTACCTATGGTAACAAGGATAACACTCAAAACACCCATCAGAAGAATTGCTTTTACGTTGTTCATTCTGAAAGTATCCCTCCTTACAACCTATCATAGAAAACTATTCTAAGAAGCAATTACAAAATCCTGCCAATTGGCTTTTTCTCTATCTATATTATTACCTACCACCTCCTATTTATGGTGATTTATTTTGTATTTAGATAGAAAAAGACCTTTAACACAAAATTCCCTAAGGAACCTTGTGTTAAAGGTCTTGCCATTGGAAGAAGATCCAACAACGAAGCCAGGTGACTTGCACCGTACTGTTGACTCCGTTTTTAAGTGGCTACTCCCCTTTAACTAATTACTTAAAATATATCCTATATTGAAAAGGCTGTCAATGGCAAAGGCACGGCCTAAAGCCGTGCCACTGCTTAGTAATTATGAGTACCAATAATTACCTCTTTAAACTTAGTTTCCAGCTTCTTCTTGATACCCTCCAGATCAATGGGACAGCCGGCAGTTTGGACCGCTTTCACCAGACAGGTGCCAAGATGTACTGCATCAATTTCCCGCTCCAAATAGTCTGCTTGTTCCAGCAGTAATTGCGCCCGGGGCATCACCAAACCGGGGCAATCGCCACAATTGGTCATAGCCACGATCTTAACGTCACCCTCATGGCGAGCAAACTCCCCATCCTTTTGCTCGGCAGCTTTAAAACACTTCAGACAAGCAACACAACTAATGTCTCTAATTTTCTTACAGGTAAAAATAGCAACTCGCTTCATAGGACACCTCCATCATAATTTCAAAAGATATTCGATATTTTAGTTATAAAAACCTGCCAACCTCTGCCAAATTTCATGTTTTTGCATCTTAATGAGACAAAAAGTAGCAGAACGACCAGGATGGTGTTCTGCTACCCTAATTATAAGCAATAATAAATAATTCCACTGACCCCCGGACCCACATGACTGCCAATTACCGGACCCACATCCCCTAACCAAAGCTCTTGACAATTTAACCTAGCCTTTACCCTCTGCTCTAAAATAGCCCTGGCCTCTGGGTCACCACCACCTAGTACCGCACAGATGATCGGAGATCCCTGAGAATCCTGCTCAACTAGTTCGACCATGCGTTCCAAGCCTTTGTTTTTCCCCCTAATCTTCTGCGAGGGATAAACAATTCCTTCTTTTACAGCCAGCAGCGGTTTGATATTGAGTAAAGTACCTAGAAAAGCCTGGGCTTTGCCGATGCGCCCACCCCGTTCCAAATAATCCAACGAATCAACTAAAAAGGATATCTTCATTTTGGGAATCAGGCTAGTAATTAAAGCCTTAACCTCATCATAGGATTTTCCTTCGGCTAAGGCCTGGGAAGCAGCAATGGCCATTAGGCCAACACCCCATGTGGCGGAGCGTGTATCAATCACTTCAACCTGGCCTTTATGCTTTACCATTGTAGCAGCTAATCTTGCCGATTGACAGGTGCCGCTGAATTGGCTGGATAGGGTCAGGCAAAGAATTTTTGAGCCATCCTTTGTTACTTCTTCGAACAGGCTGGCAAATTCCCCCGGTGCCGGTTGGGAAGTGCTGGCCAGTTTTCCTTGGCTAAGTTGCTGGTAAAACTCATCCGGTGTTATTTCAATACCGTCACGATACATTTCCGATCCAATCAATACCTTTAAAGGAACTCTGCTGATGCCAAATCTTTGATATAAATGTTCCGGTAAATCCGCTGTACTATCAGTAACAATACGTACCGGTGGCATCCTATCACCTGCCTTATTTTACTCTACAGAAAGAATAAAATGATATAAGGGCTGCCCACCGAAATGCAATTCAAATTCGATATCAGGAAAATCCATTTGTAATTTTTCTACAATGGCCTCCGCTTGCTCCCCTACATCCGCACCATAATACAAGGTAACCAGGGAGTGGTCTTCCTGCAGCATATGGGTGAGCAGATCCTTCACGATAGGGGCTAATTCTTGACCTACTGCCACGATCGAACCTTCAGCAAGGCCAATTAGATCCCCTTGATGAATCTTATGATTGTTGTTGGTGGTTTCCCGTACAGCCCTCGTAACCTCACCGGTTAACACCGAGCGGGCTGCACGATTCATTGCCTGGAAATTCTCTGCCAAACCGGCTTCCGGTAACTGGGCCAATAGGGCACCAAGTCCCTGCGGAATTGTCCGTGTAGGGACAACTTTAACCTCTTTGTTTTTAACTAAACTGGCTGCTTGCTCAGCTGCCAAGATAATATTTTTGTTATTAGGCAACACCAGCACCCCACGGGCCGGTACACTTTGAATGGCTCGAACAATTTCTTCGGTGCTGGGATTCATGGTCTGGCCCCCTACAACCACGGTATCCGCCCCAAGACTATTCATGATATCAATGATTCCTTCACCCGTTCCTACAGTAACCAGGCCAATTTCTTTTTCAGGAATTACTTCCTGTTTTAGTTGTTGGCTTTGTTCCTTCATATTGTGAATGGCTACCTGATGAAGCGAGCCATAGTTTAAACAGTTTTCCAGAACCATCCCGGGGTGGTTAGAGTGAATATGCACCTTGGCTACCTGCTCAGTACCAACCACCATCAGGCAATCACCGTAGGGGGCTAGCTCATGTCTGAGGGTCTCCAAGGGTATTTGCGTACCCTTGACTAAAAACTCAGTACAATAGGTAAAATGAATCTCCGTATCCAGTTCCCTGGGTAAGCCTTTGGAAAAACTTTTTTCCTGTCGGGCTGTAAAATCCATCAGCAAACTAAATTCCTCTGCCCGCTTGAGGGCATTTAGAATGCCTTCCAAAATAATAACATAGCCACGGCCGCCAGCATCAACCACACCGGCCTCTTTCAGCACCGGCAATAGTTCCGGGGTCTCACTTAGGGCCATCCGTGCTTCCCGCAGGGTAATAATCATCACCCGCAGTAAATCATAATTGCGAATCACGGCAGTTTTGGCCGCCTCAGCACTACGCCGCATGACTGTTAGCATGGTACCTTCCACGGGGTTCATGACTGCCTGGTATGCCAGCTTGGCCCCTTCTTCCAAGGCCTGTACAACTTCCAGCGCATTGGCCCGTTCTTTTCCGGCCAAAGCCTTGGCAAAACCGCGCACCAGTTGGGAAAGAATAACGCCGGAATTACCTCTCGCCCCCATCAGGCACGCCTCGGCAGCAGCTTCAGCTACTTCGCCAATATGAGTCGTCTCCATCTGCTGTACTTCTTTGGCCGCTGCCAGAAGAGTTAAGTACATGTTATTACCCGTATCTCCATCGGGTACAGGAAAAACATTGAGTGCATCAATCTCAGCTTTGTGTTGAGCCAGCAAATGGGTACTGCCCAAAAGCATTTTTTTTAAGCCTTGTCCATCAAATGAATATAAACTCACAAAATCACCCTTACAAAGGTCATTATAAAACACCAATTTAATAAAATTCTCGCTCAAACGAAACTTTCCTTCTATAATCTTGAAAAACATTATTTACACTCAATTTAGTATAATCAAAAAAAGAAATAGTAGCTCTAAATTCATTCTATTATATAGATTTCCAGATATGCCCTTTTCCCTTTTTTTACCTCAGGGGGCAATGGCAGGAAGTTGCTGCCGCGTGTCGAAATCCTTACTACCAGATATAGGAGATGGTCTGATGAAAAGATCAATCATGACAAAAATAGTATTTGTAACCGGGAGTATCTTTTTAGCCTTCGGAATTCTGCGAGGCGAAGCTTTTGAGGTTTTGCAAAAAGCCATACAAATTTGTTTGGAGTGTATCGGCTAGTATCAGAAGTATTGTCCAATTATGCTCGGCCATCAGCTTCAACAGCTACTGGCCAGGCTTTCAGAATGGCAGTATTTACAGGGGGCCCTTAAAGGCTATTTGCGTACCTTCCCTAAACTGCTACTCTTGTCCGGGAGCTATTGGTTCCTGCCCCATAGGTTCCCTCCAGGCCATAATGGGTAGCATTTCCTTTCAATTTTCTTTTTACGTAACGGGACTTCTGCTTTTGTTTGGGGTCACCCTGGGAAGATTTATTTGTGGTTGGCTCTGCCCCTTTGGGTTTATCCAAGAGCTACTTCATCGCTTGCCTGTGCCCAAGATTCAATTACCTTATTGGTCCAGGAAAATAAAATATTTTGTCTTGCTCGGTGTTTTCTTGCTACCTCTTCTGCCAACTGCCACAGGCATTGGGGTCCCTTATTTTTGCCAATATCTCTGTCCAACGGGTACGCTGGAGGCAGCTATTCCATTGTATTTATCCTACCCACCCATTCGCAGTGCTACAGGTGCCTTATTCTGGTGGAGAATGTTTTGGTTAGGACTCATTCTGTTGCTGGCAGCTATGTATTACCGTGGCTTTTGCCGTACACTTTGTCCCTTAGGCGCCTTTTACTCTTTCTTTAATCCCTTTAGCCTATGGCGAATTCACTATGATTCTATAAAATGCAATAACTGCGGACAATGCTCTGCAACCTGTCCGGTGGAGCTAACGGTAACTGAAAGTCCCAACCATCCTGAATGCATTCGCTGCCTTAGGTGTACCAAAGCCTGCCCTACCCAGGCACTTACATTTGAAATTGCTACCGAATCAAAGAAGGAGGTTTACAATGTTAAAGCGTAAAATTTTAATCTTAGGTCTGGCTATGGCCATATCTGTTAACCTGGCGGGTTGTACAGGCACTTCCTCTCCAAATCAACAAACCAAGCAATCCTCCCCTATGGTAACGGAAAACCAGCCGCAACCCACAGACCCTAAAACAGCTACGCCATCCGAACCACAAACGCCAACCAATACGCCACCGAAAGAAGCCGGGGTAAAGGCAACTGAGGAACCCCAACCTTCGAGTGCTGCTGCTTTAGATACGCCACTCCCCCCCAGTAACCAAGCACCGGCAGCCGTTGAACCTAAAGCACCGGCAAAACCTGCTTTACCTCAGGGGACTGTGTCACTCAAAGTTGGTGCAACCCTGCCGGAATTTGTACTCTCTGATGTAAAAGGAAACAACACCAGTGCCTCAGCCATTATTACTAGTCACCAGCTAACCTTTATCAATTTTTGGGCCACCACCTGAGGCTACTGCATCGAAGAGATGCCAGCCCTGGAAGGGCTGAATAAAAAATATGCTGCCAAAAAAGTTGCCGTGGTAGGTCTTCTGCTGGACCCACATAGAGAAAAATGGGCCTTACAAGCGGTTAAGGATACCACCTTCCCCCATCTAAAAGATGACGGTCGCTTTGCAGATCATGTTTTTGGTGTACCGCAAACTCTTATCGTCGATCAGAATGGCCAGATTTTGGATATTGTTGTTGGTATGCGCTCTTTGCAAGAGTTTAGTGCCCTGGCGGATAAATATCTATAAAAAGCTAAAGTGAGTATCGCAAACTACTTTTTGGCGATACTCACTTTTTACCATCAACCAAGCAAAAGATAGTCCCTACTGCACATTATCAAGCCATTGTGCAACAGCCACTGGATCTTATTAATTTTGATTTTTGCCTCTAATTCCACCAAATCTCTTCTTCGTACTTTTCGGAGCCCGTTTATCTCTAGAAGGCCATTTTTTATGCGGTGCCGAGGTGGCTTTTTTACTCCGCAGCGGTGTTTCTTCTGTTAACTGAACCGGCGTTCTGTCCGGTTCCTTCGTGAGCAACTTTAAAGCCGCCGCCACAAGAGTGATGGAATCTGTTTCTGATAACAGGTCCTTGGCCAATCCTTGATATTGTTTAAAATCCTCTTCTTCCACAATCCGTAACAGCTTATCTACCGTTACCCGCTGTTGCCCTGCTATAGCATCTTTAATCGTCGGTATGGGCATGCGGTTAATTTTATGCTTTGTTAGCCTCTCAATTAATCGTAAATGATTGATCTCCCGTGGTGTGACAAAGGTAATAGCCTCTCCCTTTTTGCCGGCACGTCCGGTTCTGCCAATCCGATGTACGTAACTTTCCGGGTCTTGGGGTATATCAAAGTTATAAACATGAGTTACACCACTAATGTCCAGACCCCGAGCAGCCACATCGGTGGCCACCAACACCTCTATCGTACCCTCTCTGAACTGACGCAGTACACTTTCCCTCTTCGCTTGAGTAAGATCACCATGAATTCCTTCTGCAGAATAACCTCGTTTATTTAAAGCTTCATAGAGTTCATCCACTCGCCGTTTAGTCCGTCCAAAAATGATTGCCAATTCCGGTGATTGGATATCTAGAAGGATCGATAAAACCTCGAATTTCTGTTTTTCATGAACTTCAATATAGCTTTGATCTATACTAGGTACCGTAATTCCTTTGGCTTTTATACCCACATACTCAGGATTATTCATAAACCGTTGGGCTAAATCCTGAATCGGTTTGGCCAGGGTAGCGGAAAAAAGTAAGGTTTGCCGTTGCTGGGGAATTTCCCCTAAAATAAATTCAAT
>CAMKDG010000125.1 GCA_946411205.1 uncultured Desulfotomaculum sp. | reverse complement strand
TCTTTTAGCAGCAAAGAATACCAGTGAGGGAGTACCGTTATCAAAGATATGAGTATCAAAATCTTCTGCCGTTAAGCGTTGAAATCTCTCATAACCCATATTTATCTACACCCTATTTTAGAGATTTAGCTGTGCTTTTAAACTACTATCCTCTGTCACTCCACTAAGCTGCATTTTCAGGTCACCTTTGTCCAGCCATAAAACCGTGGGAATCTGAGTAACATTATATTTCTGAGCAACACGTTTCTTGCGGGACACATCTACCTTAACAATCTTATATTGTCCACCGGCTGCAGTATTTAACACTTCCAATCTGCTGGCTAGATCAATACTTTCTTGACTTGCCGGACTCCAAAAGGTTAGAAGAACCGGTTTTTCAGCATTTACTACTTCTTCTTTAAAGCTCTGTTCTTCTTCTAAATATTTTTCTGCAGATACTGCTGCTATTGCACCATCATTAGCGGCTGTTACCACTTGACGGAGGTATTTTACTCTTGCATCTCCGGCGGCAAATACACCTTCCACAGAAGTTTCCATCTGTTCGTTTGCTATAATATAGCCTCTTTCATCTAGCTCTACTTGGCCTTGTAGAAACGCTGTGCCGGGAATCATGCCAACGTAAATGAACACACCATGAGCGACTTGCTCTGTTAGCTCACCCGTTTTTAAATTCTTAATAACAACAGACTCAACTTCACCTTTGCCCTTTATTTCGTTCAAAACGGAGTTCCAGACAAATTCAATTTTAGGATTATTAAAAGCCTTTTCTGCACTGGCTTTGTTGCAATCCACAACGCCCTCATCATGAATAACAATAATGGTTACTTTACGGGCATATTTGGTGATGTACATGGCTTCCTCAATGGCAGCATCACCATTACCAACGACCACTACATCCAAATCGGAATAAAATTCGGCATCGCAGGTAGCACAGTAAGATACACCATTGCCCCGCATAGCCTTTTCACCGGGAATATTCAATAACCGGGGCTGTGAACCAGGAGCTAAAATGACAGCACGAGTCTGATATTGCTGACCTTTTTTAGTAGTAATAACCTTAATTTCACCGCTTAAATCTATTTCCGTAACATCCGCTTTAATGACCTCTGTACCAAATTCTTTGGCATGGGCAGCAATCGTTTTCATTAATTCGGGCCCAGATGTACTCTTAAAGCCTGGAAAATTCACAATTTCACGAGTTGTAAAAGCCTGTCCACCAACAGCTGCTTTCTCTAAAACAGCAGTCTTCAGACGAGCTCTGGCACCATAGATACCGGCGGAGAGTCCGGCGGGGCCTCCCCCTATAATAATCAAATCATAAATAGCATTACTACAACTACAAGTCATGAATTGTTCCTCCTTGAAAACTTTTTATGTTTTGATAAGAAGTATTAAAATGTGTATGTTATTTCGTTCACTTGTTAATTAGATTATAAGAACTGGCTAGTTTAATGTAAAATACATAGTGCTTATACCCGGTATAAGTGGGGAGCACCACCTTAACCCTTTGTATTAAAGCATTCCACCCATGTTACTTTCTGACAGCCAAAAAATAGCTGGCCTAAAATGGCCAGCTATTTTAGCAATTGGTTATATTTTAAATTTATCTACCAGATCATTCATATTGATTGCTATTCTCTTGAGGTCGGCTGTGACAGCTGATACCTCTTCCATGGCAGCAGTTTGTTCTTCCGTAGAACTTGCTACATTCTGCACACCTGCAGCAACTTGTTCCGCAGCCGCAGCTACATCCTCTACTTTAAACGAAAGGTCATTGATTTCACCTAAAATGGACCGTAATACTTCCCCAGCCTCAGTTGCTATTCTGACGCCTTCTTTAACCTCCAGATTTCCCTTTTCCATGGCCTCAACAGCTACTCTTGATTCAGATTGAACATTGTTGATTAATGAATAAATTTCCTTGGCAGCAACCGATGACTGCTCTGCCAATTTTCTTACTTCTTCAGCAACCACGGCAAAACCCCGGCCTTGCTCCCCGGCTCTGGCGGCTTCAATAGCCGCATTAAGGGCTAATAGATTGGTTTGGTCAGCAATCCCCGTAATGACATCAATTATTTGATTAACCTTGTGCAGCGTATTAGAGAGTTCTTCCATCACTTGGTTAGCCTTTTCGCTTGAGGTGCTGATGGTATTTATTTGTTGATTTACCTGATTAATGCTAGTAATCCCGGTGGCTGCACCACCGGATATTCTTTGGGCAGCTTCGGCAACATTACTTGCATTGTTAGCAACCTGATCAATGGTAGAGGCAATTTCTTCTACCGTGGCTGCATTCTCGGTGGCCGCTGCAGATGTTTGCTCTGCCTGACTGGTAAGTCCTGTCGCTGTATCGGATATTTCCGTGGCCGAAGTACTTACTTGAATCAGAACATCTTTCAGGTTATTTTTCATTTTATTAAAAGCAATCGCCAGGTTACCAATTTCATCTTTGTTTTTTATGACAATATCTGCACCTGTGATATCACCCACGGCAAGCTGGTTGGCAGCACTCTCAATTTGTTTTAGAGAAATACGTATATTACGACTTAATAACAAAGCCGTTGCCGTACCGATTAAAAAAGCTATCATGATTAACAGGCTAAGAGTTGCTTTAGATGCAGTATAAATTTGTTCTGCATTTTGTGCTGCCTTTGAACTATTATCTTGGTTATATTTAACCAATTCGGTTAAGTCTTTATTTAAGTCGTCAAAGCTTTGCAATGACTCATTTTTCATGATCCTCATGGCCTCATCATTTTTTGAGTCTTTACCTAACTGAATAATCTTTTGATTTAATTCATAGTAGGTACCTAAATTAGTTTTTACTTTATTAAATGTGTTCCGATCGTAGTCACTTGAAATTGTCTTTTCGTAAAGGAGCAAAGTTGTTTCTATTTCTTTTTTAGCGGTAGCCATTTCGTCTTCCATTAAGGCCCGTTCCTCTGAGTCGGTTGCCACGAGATGCCTGAATTCCTTCACTCTGTGGATTGCCACTAAATTACTGATCATCTCAATCTGTTGTACACCAGGCAGCCATTCTTCAGCGATTTCATCTGCTATATCATTGACACCTTTTAAGGCGTACGTTGAAAAGATGCCTAAACCTACCAGCATGGCCAGGAGTAATCCAAAGCCAAGCAGCAACTTCACTCTAACTGTAAAATTCATTCCACATTCCCCCCATTTTATCACCATAGTACCTATAAATCGAATGTTCGACGAAAATTGAAAAACGCCTGCCAATCAGTGCTATTTATGCTAAATGATAGGACTTCTGCTGAACTGGATAAAAAATAGGGCTTTCAGCAATTCATTAACTGAGCCCTTTACTTTAAAAAAAATAGATAAACACATAAATTCTACTCAATCCAACGTCTGACCCAAGGTTTCTGTCCCCAGAAAAAAGACAGCCAGAGCCGTAAGGGCAAATACCAGGGTCAGCATCCAAAAAACAGCCGTATAACCACTTTGTGTGCCCATCATTTGATACACCATACCCACCAGATACGGTGCCGCAATGGCCCCCAAGCGGCCAACTGCAGCAGCCCAGCCAACACCGGTTCCTCTGGAATTGGTGGGATAATTCTCCGGGGTATAGGCATAGACAGCTCCCCAAGCCCCCAAGCTAAAGAAGTAGAGCAAACTTCCCATAAGTAAGATTTCTCCAACAGTCTCACTTTGGCCGAAGAAATGAGCAGCAATTGCGGTACCTGCCAGGTAAATAAATAAGACCTTCTTCCGACCGATCACTTCAATGAGGTAGGCGGCGGTAAAATAACCGGGTATCTGCGCCAACGTCATTAGAAGAACATATTGTAAACTCTTAATAATCAGAAAGCCCTTGCCCACCAGGAGTGTCGGAATCCACATAACAAAACCATAGTAGCCAAAATTAATTCCTAACCAGAGTATCCAAAGGGTTAAGGTGCGTCGCCACAAGGTGTTTGACCAAAGTTCACGGAAGGCTATGCTCTTGCTTGCTGTAAAACTCTGCACCTTTTCTTCTTCCGTCAATGTAATTCCGGCCTGTTGTTCCATCCGGCAAACAATGGCATCAGCCTCTTGGTAATAGCCTCTTTGCACTAAGAAACGTGGCGACTCCGGTATCGCTCTTCTTAAAAACACCGCCAGCAATGCCGGTACTGCACCGATGTAAAAGGCCACCCGCCATCCATACTCTGGTACCAATAGATACGCTACCAAGGCTGCTAAAATCCAACCCCAGGCCCAGAAGCTTTCCAATAAAACAACAAAACGCCCACGCACCGAGCGGGGGGATATCTCGCTAATCAAGGTGGAAGCCACAGGTAATTCCCCGCCAAGCCCCAGACCCACCAGAAATCTGGCAAATAGCATCATGGTCAGTCCCGTAGCCATACCCGCGAAGCCCGTAGCCAAACCAAATAAAACCAGCGTTAGTAAGATAACTTGACGCCGACCGTATTTATCCGCCAGCATACCACTAAAAGCAGCCCCCACGGCCATTCCCACCATACCCACACTGCCGATTAACCCCAGTTCTGTGGGTGACAGGCCCCAATCCTTTTGTAGGGCCGGCATCACAAAGGATACCAATCCTACATCCATTGAATCAAAAAGCCAACCAATACCTGTGGCCAATAATATATGCCAGTGCATGGGAACAATGGGCAGTCGGTCCAATCTTTGCGCGATATTCAAAAAAACTTCCCCCTGCCTTTTGTAAATATTGCTAGTTATTTTGTACATATTTTCCAGGTTATTTTATACCTTACCCTTTACAAATACAAGCAAAAAAGGAGATGTCGCAAAACTACTTTTTTGCGGCACTCCTTTTTGGTAATAGAAGCGAACTTCCTTCGTCCGAATAAACTACCTGCGGGGCTAAGCCCCCTCAGCAGCAGCGGCTGCTCCCCTAATGGGCGGATGTTCCAAGTAAGTAACCTCTTGATGCCGCTCAGCCTCCCAGTTAAAAGCCCATTGATTGCGGAAGAGAACTACAAAATAATCGTCATCATCCAGCAGCACTAAATTATCCATGCTCTTCAGGGAACGGGCCGTCAGGGTTTCCCCCATCGCCCAGCGAGCCATGGTGTAGGGCAAATGCTCGATACTGATATCCACGCCATACTCATGGGTTAGGCGATATTCCAATACCTCAAACTGCAATATCCCCACCGCCCCAAAAACGGGAGATTCCAGGCCAATGTCGGGGTAACGAAAACGCTGCACCGCTCCTTCATTGGTAAGCTGTTCTATCCCCTTAACAAACTGTTTGCGTTTCATGGCATCCCTCAGGTGCACCCGAGCAAACAGTTCTGGTGAAAACTTTGGAATAGCCTCATAGGTAAGGTTACTTTTTTCCGTTAGGGTATCGCCGATACGGAAAATACCTGGATCGAAAATACCAATAATATCACCCGGATAAGCTTCATCAATGGTAGAAGCATCCTGAGCCATAAATTGCTTGGATTGAGATAAACGAATAACTTTGCCAGTGGGCACATGCTTTACCATCATCCCCCGGTTGAACACGCCGGAGCAAATCCGCACAAAGGCCAGTCGGTCCCGATGTGACGGGTCCATATTCGCCTGAATTTTGAAGACAAAGCCGGAAAACTCTTGCTGCTCAGGCTGGATTATCCCGACACTGGAGTTTTTCTCATGGGGGGCTGGGGCCATCTTAATAAAGGAATGTAAAAATGCCTCCACCCCAAAATTAGTTAAGGCGCTACCAAAGAATACCGGAGTCAGTTCACCCCGAGCTACCATGGCCAAATCAAATTCATCCCCAGCTAAGTCTAATAATTCTAAGTCGTCCTTTAATAATTGATAGGTCGACTGGTCCATCGCTCCCACAATGGCTGGGTCGGACAGATCCCCGGTTTTCGTGGCCACGACGGTAGCCCCATGTCCGTTACCTGCAAATAACTCAATTTTAGAAGTAGCCCTCTCATAAATACCCTTAAATTCTCGTCCTCGGCCAATGGGCCAGTTCATGGGGTAGGATTTGATGCTAAGTACCTTTTCCAATTCATCCAATAAATCCAATGGCTCTTTGCCATGTCGATCCATTTTATTGATAAAGGTAAAGATCGGAATCCCCCGCTGGCGACAGACATGGAACAGTTTTTTGGTTTGTTCCTCTACCCCCTTGGCAGCATCAATTAACATGACGGCACTGTCGGCTGCCATTAACGTGCGGTAGGTGTCTTCACTGAAGTCCTGGTGACCCGGCGTATCCAAGATGTTAATTTTATGTCCTTGATAATCAAACTGCAGCACACTGGAGGTTACCGAGATACCCCGCTGCTTCTCTAGTTCCATCCAGTCGGATACTGCATGCTGCTTAGATTTACGTGACTTCACGCTACCAGCCAACCGCAGCGCACCACCATACAGGAGCAGTTTCTCGGTCAGCGTCGTTTTACCGGCATCGGGGTGAGAGATAATGGCAAAGGTTCTTCTTCTTTGAATCTCATTTTGTATTTCACTCATGCTGTTTATAGCATCCTCCGTTTCATTCAGCGTACTGCACATGGTTAACAAAAACGTGATTGTAAGCCTGCATTCTATTTTAATCTAGAATTAAGTCATTAGACAACTCTAAATACGTTGCTTCCTTCATTTTAGAGCCTCAAAAAATGTAATGAAATTTTAATACAAATGTTTTGTACTCGAACAATAATTTTATGGTAGTATATTCTATAGCATCGAATATGTCGGGGAGGAAGTCAAATGAAGACCTTGGGCAAGATAAACTTAAAAATCCAGTCCAAATTAATGCTTATTGGTATTATACCCATTATCTTGTTTAGTCTGGCTAATCTTTTATTCATACTGCCTCAAATCAAGGGTGAGATCCACAAAGAAAAGGATACTCAAATCAAAGCCCTCGTGGAATCTGGTTATTCCATCGTTAGTTATTATCATAATCTTGAACAAAAAGGACTATTGTCCACCCTAGAGGCCCAAGAGCAAGCCAAAGAAGCTATCAAAACGATTAAGTACGGCCAAGACGGTTATTTGTGGATAGATAACACTGATTATATCGTGGTCATGCACCCGGTTGACCCCGCTTTAGATGGCACTAACCGCCACGATACTCAGGATGCAAAGGGAAAATATTTAGTGCGGGATTTTGTCGATGGTGCCATTAAAAGCAATGATCAAGGTCACTTTGAGGATTTCTGGTTTCCTAAGCCTGGAACCAAAGAGGCCTATCCCAAACGTGGCTATCATAAACTTTTTGCCCCCTGGAATTGGATCATTAGTACGGGTATTTATGTAGATGATGTTGAACAAAAAATTGCCTATGAAACCAATATCATCCTGGCAATCAACTTACTTGTGGCTCTGGCTACCTTGACCCTCATTTTCTGGTTTACACGGGCGGGGATTATTCATCCCATCAAAACCGTGCTGAACAAGCTAAATGATATGTCTCAAAACGGCGGCGATTTAACGCAGAAAATTGAGCTTAAGAGTAAGGATGAATTGGGTGATCTGTCCCAAGCCATGAACAAAATGACCGAAAGTATCCGAGTTCTTATGATTGGAGTGCTAGACAAGGCACAAATCGTAGCCACTTCTGCAGAACAACTCTCTGCTAATTCCCAGCAAACCTCTGCCAGTATCAGTGAAATGACAGCCAGTGTCAGCAATGTGGCAACGCAAGCGGAGGAAGTCTCCCATAACACCTCGCGTATTGATCTGGCTTCCACCAAGGCCTATAAATTTGCAGATCAAGGTGCGGAAGGAATCAAAAAAATCCACCTGCAGATGGCTTCCATAGAACAATCCACCAGAGGTGTCAATGAAGTTATTCAAGGATTAAATAATACCTCCACAGAAGTCACTAAAATTGTTGACTTAATCAACGCCATCGCCGAACAAACCAACCTATTGGCATTAAACGCAGCAATTGAAGCGGCCCGAGCTGGCGAACACGGTCGTGGATTCGCCGTGGTAGCAGAGGAAGTCCGCAAATTGGCGGAACAGTCTGCCGGTGCTTCTAAAGACATCTATGCCCTGATTAGCAATATGAACCAAGAATCCGAACGTGCTGTGGGAGCTATTACCAGTAGTACACAGGATGTCCAGACAGGTATCCACGTAATTGGCGAGGTAGGACAATTATTTAATCATATTATCGATACCGTCAAGGGTCTTGCTACAGAAACACAGCAGGTTACTTCAGCCATTGAAGAAATCGCTCATTCGGTGCAAAATGTTGCAGCCATGTCAGAAGAACAGACGGCGGCAATGGAAGAAGTCGCCTCCTCGGTAGATCAACTCACCGGCCTGGCTAACTCACTCCAAGAAATGGCCAATAAATTTAAATTGTAAATCTTTCCCTTACCAAAGCACTAACACCTTTTTTCTAGGTATTAGTGCTTTTCATTTTGCTTTACCCCTATGCGATAGCCAAGGGGAACGAACTTGTCATGATTACTTGAGAATAGATTATTCAATTGGCATTACATGGGTGATTCTTTCTATGATTAAAGTAACTTGCTGCCTTGTGCCTTAGGGTAATCTGCAGGAGAAAATCACCCTATATTATTTAGATTAATTTTAAAATTAGAACTTTTAATGGTTAGACAATTTTTTGTGGTAGAATATTCCTCGTCGCAAAAAATTAAACTTGGAGGCAAATGACATCATGAAGAAACCAGACTCTAAAGATCAAACCAAACTAAAGCCCCTGGGCATTTTGGCAATTATTTTATTTAGCCTTTTGATTTTCTTAAGTATTCAGCCAGTGTTTGGTAATGCTATTCATCCAGAACAGGCTGAACCAAGTAAATCCCCCGTATTATTGAAATTAACCCGAGGCTAGCTGTCGCTAGCCCTCTTTACAAAAACTTCACCCCAGAGTTAAACTCTGGGGTGTGTACATTAGAAAACTGAAAGTGAAAAATAGCCATCGTCGATAGCTTATTTTTCTGTAAAGCTTTCAAAGGCTTTCATGGTTTCATTAGCTTGCTTAAACAATATTTGATCGGCCAGCTTCAACAGCTCAATAATCTCGGGATATTTGATACTATAGATAACCCGCAGACCTTCCTTTCTACTTTGAAGTACGCCCTGTTTTTTCATAAGTGCCAGGTGTTGTGAGGTATTTGCCTGCTCAACATTAAGTTGTTCAAAAATATCACAAACACAGTGTTCACCGTTCCGCAGCAGTTCCAAAATCCGGATACGGGTTGGGTGAGCAATTGCTTTAAAAATATCGGCTTTATACTGGGCTATTTTCTCCTGCACACTGTCACCACCTTACAAACTCTATTCTTATTATATAGAGTTCGTCTCTAAAAAGCCAGTCGTGCAGTAGCCTACTTTACACCTCTAAGGGTACGCCAAGTTTTTAGACGCGAGCGGAAGTTTAGTTTGCCCTTATGCTCTCTTTGCAAGGAATGACTAAAATCTAGCGTTCTTCAATCATCCCGTTTATCGTTACATTCTATGCTTCCTTAATGATCTTTAATTCTAACTATTTGGGTAGAACGATCCTGATCTTGGTGCCTTCATTCATTTTGCTTGTTACTTCAATATTCCCACCATGCATCTGGATAATTCTTTTGGCAATGGCTAAGCCCAAACCCGTTCCACCAGTTTGTTTTGTCCTTGATTTATCCGCCCGATAAAAGCGATTAAATATATATGGCAAATCTTCCTGTGAAATGCCGATGCCGGTATCCTCAATGGCGAGCACCGCCTTGTCATTTTGAGAGTAACAATTAATAATGATTTTGCCACCCTCAGGAGTGTATTTAATACTATTATCAACAAACACCCGCATTGCTTCTTTCAGCAGCTTGCGATCTGCTTGAATAACGATAGCCTCGCAACGTTCGGATATAAATTCATGGTCTTGCGCAATTAACTTGGATTCTTTGTTAACTTCATCGACAAGCTCTTGTAACGAAAATGTTTTTTTGTCTAGCCCCTGAGAATTTTTATCCCCCCGGGCTAAAAACAAAAGTTTTTCTACCAATTCTTGCATGTTAATGGCTTCTGTTTTAATCGAACCAATGGACTCTTCAAGAA
>CAMKDG010000124.1 GCA_946411205.1 uncultured Desulfotomaculum sp. | reverse complement strand
TTCATCTGCCGTTACTCCTGGCTTATTGCGTATTAGTAAGACGTTCTCCTTACAAATTTTGTAACGTAACAACCCTAAAAACAGCTTAACAGCATTTGGGCCTCTATTCTCTTAAAACACCTTTCAAGAACACAGGTAGAGAGGTTTTAGCAATGACCTCTCTACCCTTTGGATAATGTACTGTCTTATTTTAGCTTGATACGGTACGTGTTGAAATTATAATTCCCCTTCTTTTCGTCTTCTTTGGAAATGGCGGTAAAGATAATCGCTTCATCACCGGCCCAAAGTAACTGGTTGATCGACCTCATATCTGAAACTAATTGTTTTTTCTCGCCGTTTTTAGTATTAATAGCCCAAATATTACTCTCGTCGCTGAACAGCAGATACTGACTATCCGGGGACCAAGCCATCTGTATGCTGCTGTCCTTTACACCAGTATCCGTCAAGGTGCTGCCTACTTTCAAATTACTATCAATGGCATTTACCTTGATTTTCCACTGGCTGCGATCCCCCTCATTCACCAGATAAGCTAAACTACGCTTGTCGGGTGATATCTTGAAGTTGGTACCCGCAACGACTTCCTTAGGCTTGTTGGTACTGGTAGTCACATCCAAGGACATGACCTTTAACGTATTATCACCATGATTTACAGTTACATAGAGCAAGGTATTATTATCAATAAACTGAGGGAAGATGGCGATGCCACTCTGTTGCGGGAAGCTCTGCTTTTCATTGCCCTGGGCGTCATACAAGACAATCCGACCCTTATTAATTAGGAAATAAGCTACTGCAAAGGTCTGGCCATCGGGTGACCAGGTAATGGAGCTGGCTATTTCATCCGTCTTCTGGGTTAGTTTCTTCGGTGCGTCGGGTTTATTGTCCATCACGTAGGCTTGGGAAAACGCTTCCACGTTCTCCAAAAAGGCAATCTTCTGGCCATCGGGTGAGTACCGCGCACCGCCCTGATGGATTTCCGAATGACTAAGTTTTTTCACCGACCCGTCGGCCAGATTCATGGCGTGCAAGAGATTGGCTGGGGCCATTTCATCATTCGGGTCTTGATCCGGCTGTCCCATGTTCCAGGAGAACAGTAGTGTTTTGCCATCGGGTGAAATATCCTGGGCCAGTCCATCCTGCAATTTGTCGATGCTGACTACCGATAGCTCTTGTTTAGGGGGCTTTGGTATCACCTTTACCCCATTGTCTTCCTTCTTTTCTTTTTGACCGCTGCAGCCAATGAATCCAACAGCTAAGAACAGTGCCATTGTCAAAACAAATAACCTCTTCATGGTTCCTCCTTATATCTGCTATTTTTGTGGAAGTGCTTTCCTTTCTATGCCATTGTAGCAAGAGGTTATTGCAACGGAACTACAATAATGTTTCAATGTTGTATCATTCATAGTCGTGGTAGTATCACTGTAACTTTTGTGCCACCACCAGGACGATTAGCCAGTTGAATTTTGCCATGATGGGCAGTGATAATTTCTTGGGTAATCGCCAAGCCTAAACCGGTTCCGCCCACTGCCTTGGCGTTAGCTGCCCGGTAAAAACGTTCAAATACTTTATTCAGATCCTGGGGCGGTATGCCCCTTCCCCGATCTGCTACCGTAAAATACGCACTGCTATCATCAGCAGCAACATCTACTGCCACCTTACCGCCGGGTGGCGAATACTTCAGGGCATTATCCAGAAGATTAAGTATACTCTGCAACAGTTTTTCCCGATCCCCAGATACCATTACGTCTGGTTCAACCTTTTCCTCGAAGCAAATGGTATACTTAGCTGCCCGAGACTGCAGCTTGTCTAGCGTTTCCTTTACCAGTTCGGATACATTTACTCGCTCAAAGAGGAAATCCTCTCGTCCTGCATCCAGCCGAGATAACAGTAACAGTTCATTAACCAAGCGGGTAAGCCGGTTTGATTCATCATTCAAATGATCAACTGCCTTTGCCAAATCTGGCCGGCCCTTCACTTCATCAATTAAATATTCTGAGTAACCCTTAATGGCTGTTAGTGGTGTACGCAATTCATGGGATACGTTGGCCACAAACTGACGTTGCCGCTGAATGTAATCCTGCAGTTGGTTACCCATCTCACTGAAACTGCGGCTTAATTGGCCCAACTCATCACTGCGTTCTAACCAGATCGGGGTAAAATCTCGCCCGGCAAAGCGGTTGGTAGCTTCTACCAACTGTTGAATAGGTTTTACTACTTTGCGAGCAATGGTAATGCTAAGTAGGGTAATCAGTAAGGCAAAACCAACTGCCCCGGCATAGAGGATATTTCTTGCAGAAATCAGCACTTGGTTCAGAAAATCTAACGGATAAACAAACTCCAGCACACCAATTACTTGTCCTTGCAATTCAATGGGGGAGGCAAAATAAGCTCTGTTATTTCGGATACGGTAGGCATAGTTTCCTTGTAAGGCCGGGGCAAGATTCTGTAGATCGGGTGTTCCAAGAGTAATCTTCTCTTGCTTCACCCCATCTACCGAAGCAGTGAGCATCTGTAACTGTTGGTCATATATATGTACCTGCCGTTTACCGGCACTGAGGTTATTGGCCACCTGCTCGGCAATTTCCGGTAAGCCAGCAGGTCCTAACTTCTCCAACAGGAGAGTTTGAGTAATATATACGGTAGCTGAATCGCTCTGCTCAATTAATTGTTTTTCTACCGTCGACATGCCGTAGTACTCGATTCCCTTCAGAATGGCTACTCCCACCAAGGCTAAGGAAAGCAAGGTGGCAACTAGATAGTAAAGAGTTAGCCGGGTAGCGAATTTCACCTAAACACCCCCGAAGCGGTAACCAAACCCATAAACCGTAACAATATATCGCGGTTGACTGCTGTCATCTTCAATCTTTTTGCGCAGTCGTGTGATATGAATATCCACTGCCCGACTGTCCCCGCTGTAATCATAGCCCCAGGCCAGCGACATCAGATCATCCCGGCTAAAGGTTCTGCGGCGATGGGTGGCCAGTACCTCCAGCAGTTGAAATTCCCGCGGAGTTAAAGAAATTAATTCACCATTTTTATAAACGGTTTTATTGGCCAGGTTGATCTCCAAGCCTTGGTGGGTAATATTTATCCCAGAGTCCACCTGTTTAGTCAATCTACGGAGCAATGCCTTTATCCGCGCTAACAGTTCCCTGGCATCAAAGGGTTTGGTGATGTAGTCATCTGCTCCAAACTCTAAACCCAATACCTTGTCCACCACTTCGTGCTTCGCCGTTAGCATGATGATGGGAACCTGAGATTGCTCGGTTATTTTTTTACATACCTCATGGCCACTCATGTCCGGCAGCATTAAATCCAATACAATCAGGTCTGGTTTGTGAGAACGAAGCAACTCCAGAGCAGTTTGCCCATCCGGTGCCACTGTCACCCGGTAGCCTTCCCGAGTGAGAACCATCTGCACTAAATCTCGAATGGCCGGTTCGTCGTCGACAACCAGTATTTTCTTCATTAATCCACCTCTTCTGGTTCACTAATTAAATAAAACTGCCCCGTTGGTGATCAGTAGCACAATTAATAAAACTAAGCAAATTTACTCTGTTGGCGAAGAAAATGTATCGTGTACATTGGGGGATTTCTTTTGTTTTAGGAAGGGACCCAGGGCTTTAGAACCATATTTTAACCAATCAATCGTAGTTCCATAAATAAGTTTTTTAATGACCGCATTATCCTCAGAAGTTACTATATAATCAAAGGTTTTATCATCTATACTATCATAAAAGTTTCTTATATCACTCATAACACTGATTACTTTTTTATGTTCTTGCACCAATTTATCATAACTGCTATTTTCCATAATCGATCTAGCTGCCATAACACCTGAGACAATGGCCGTTGCGGCACCCAAGCCTAAGAAAGGGTCTAAAAAGCAACCTTGATCCCCCGCAAATAAACAGTTTTCCCAGGTTACGCTGCTGGAATAGGCACTTACATGGGTTCTTTCAAAGGTTCCTAAAAGGGTGTATTTTTCCAATATGCCTTCCTTTTTAAAAAATGCATTCCAAATTTGATCCAATTCAGCCCAACTGCTAACATGTGGCACAGTTACGTATAACGATGCTATTTGACGGCTAAAAGGTGCTAAAAAGGCATAACCATCCTTAAGGATTTCCTTATCACCCCAGACAATGGCGGTATTCGGCTCAAATTTTCCATATATTTTAGCAACCCGACTATAAGCAACCAAGTATTGATGCCAACCCTTTAAATATTTATCTGCTACATAGTCTTCGCTTCTGCTACCGGGGGCAACTATCACATAATCATATCTTCGCCGCAAGTTTTCTAAGGATTCCCTTTGCTCATAGAGCATTTTAGAATTTTTAATATGTTTTAAAATTTGGTTTTGTAAGGAGTTAGGCTCCGGTCCAACGACAAAGCTATGGCCAATGATTTCATTTTTCACAGATGCCTGGGAATTTTGACTGTTAATAATTAAGTTGTTAATGGTCTCTAGGGGTGATAACTTTACCGTGAGCAATTTGTTCAAATATTTTAATGGGTCTGAGGAAATGCTGCGATAGGCCATATTTAAGACAACACCAACATGCGAATAGTGGTCTGCGACCAAGGTGTTTTGCTCATAGACATCGGGTATAAAGCCGTTTTTTTCTAAAATTAACGCTGCGGAAAGTCCCGCTAATCCTGCACCGATAATAGCAATCTTCAAAAAGATACCCCCGTTGCTTAAACCAATTCTCTGATAAAAACAATAAATTATATTCTAGTAAGATCCTTCCGATATATTCGCTGACCATATAACCCCTCGGCTAGATGGGTTACTACCAGGATAACGACAAAGTTAACCAGAAAATCATAAAACAGATTATACCTGCCCAATAAGGACATATTGCCTACCTCTATGGCAACATAAACTGCAATCTCGACAATTATTGTGAAGAATAGGATCATCGGTATTTTCTTACTAAAGTCTTGTTTCATGTATTGCATTACTAGCATCCCTGCCGCGATGCCCCAAATAGGGTTAAATAGGGGTACGCCGGCAACTAAAATCCAACCCTTATTAAACTGCATCAAACCCAGGGAAATTAAGACATATTCAACGACGAATAATATAACTCCGGCAATTATGCCAACTGGTAATAGCTCCTTTATTCTGGGCGGTTTAATTATAACAAACACCAGTATCCACAAAATCACTGCATAAAGTGGATTGATCCATGTTTGAAGAAATGCCATTTCAAGCCCTCCTCAGTTCTTTTCTTATCCTTTATCCTTTGCAGGTTACATTTTATTATTCCCCTTTGGCAGCTAAAACCCCGAAATTTATAACAAATCATGGGGTTTTAGCTTTACGAAAGCATATTTTGCCACCTGACGTTAAAATCACCGCTGGCGAGTACACTTTAAAGTCAGCTACCGTAAAGGCCATGGTAACCGGTGATGAATAGCTTGTACGCCATCGAAATTAACTCTTTAACCCTTCCTTAATCTTAGCCACGGCATTTTCACTGATTTGGCTGGCTAAGAAATTACGACTTTCGTTATAACAGTAAGATACCCACCTCCTTAACCGGGGGTGGGTATCTTTGATCTATTTAATATACTCGTTGCCTACTAAAACATCTGCTATTACCTCGGTGGGAATAATGAATTCCGGAGTGCCCATGTATCCTGGAGCCACCTCATATTTATTAAAGGAAATGACCAACTTACCTGCCGAATTAATATAGAAACTCTGTTCGTTGGTTATTTTTTTAAATGTCTCAAAAGACTGTTCCTGCCCTGGAACCTCAATCCAATACATCTTGTTTTCTTCGGTTTTTTTCATCTGTTCTCTCATTTGTTGTTGAATATTTTCACTGATAATATCTACATAACGATCATCCTTAAACAAACTGGGCAGTGTAATAAGGGCTTGTTTCTTTTTATCAATGGTATCGTATTTAATGGTTGTGGAGGAGGATGCTGCGGTATTTACCACATAACGAGCCACAGAAAGGATCACATCATTATCGGTTTTAATTTCATAGCTACTGTCTACTCCCATGTGTGCCTCCACTCCGTTTTCCTTTAACTCTTTTATATCAGCCATAAATTCATCATACAGCTTTTTGTTTTCAGCAAGATATTTTTCATTTAAGCTGTTTTCCAAGTTTTTATTCTCCAAACCCTGGATTTTAGGCACTTTGATATTGGCCTGAAAGGTATCTTCATCGACAGTATAATTTCTAAAGGTTAATACTTGGACAAGACTACCAACAAGGGGTACTTCCGATACTGTTTTGGCAAAGGCCGGGCTAACATTAACCACAGCGGCAAACAGAACCACCGAGGCGGCGATAGAAGCAACTATTTTACTCATTCTTTTAAACGGTGTTCTTGGCTGATTCATCTTTACTCCGCCATCCTTTAACGCTTTTTTAACTACAAAATCTAATTCACTGGGAATGGGAATATCCATATATTCTTGCTTTAGCTGCTCCAGATTTTTGTCTTTCATGCTAATTCCTCCTGAACTTCATCATTCATTTGCACCCGTAACTTTTTCAGGGATTTATAGAGCCGGGTTTTCACTGTGTTGATATTTTCATTGAGAATAGCAGCAATTTCTTCTAGCTTTAAGTCTTCAAAATACCTAAGTATTACTACGCTACGGTCATTAACGGGTAACGCATCCAATGCCTTTTGCAGGTCCAGGTTTTCATAATGATCAACTGTGCCACCTTCCAGTCTGGCGAGCGTTTCTTCGTCCACTACACCGATCCTTTTTTGTTTTCGCAGAAAATCCAATGAGGTATTAACAACAATGCGATAGAACCAACTTTTTATATGGCTCGGATTTTTTAGTGAATCCATTGATGCAAGGGCCTTATAGATGGATTCTTGAACAATATCTAAAGCATCGTCGGCATTTTTCACGTAACTATAAGCCAGCCTATAGTGGTTCTCTTTATATTGGATGACATAGTCTGCAATTTGTTGCTCCAAGTTGTTTTTTCCCATCCTCCTAAGCCTCTCCTTTGATGAAGATACGTATCTTTTTTGTATACATTAGATAGACGCCTGGGATAAGTCAAAAAGTTTTAAGGGTTATTAAAAATAAATAGTAAAAAACACCCTCTGCCTCAACGACAGAAGGTGTTTTTTTGAATCACTGTTACTTTTTAAGAATTACAAATACCGCTTAGAGCCACCTTAACCTGAATATTCCCCAATTCCTCCAGTTTTAACACCATTTCTTTAACCACTTCGGCTTCCCCATCAACTACAATGGTAATTACATATTTATTTTTTTCCCGATAGGGCAGCCCTACCCGTCCCACAATTAAATCTCCATATGTTGTCAAAATTGAGTTTACTTGGGGTGCCAATTTCTCCCGGTCTTCAACGACAATAACAACACCGCCCACACTATTGTTCATAATAACCCCCCTTTATTAATTCCTTCGAGAGTAATTATAGATTCGGCAGCAAAATACCTGTCGCTAAAAGATTACATTTTTATGAAATTTCTGTTTATTCCATGTTTTTATTGAACAGGCTGCGCAGATAGTCACGCCGACCGTACAGGACACGGTCAATGTAAACATTGCTGCCCACCACGCGGTAGAATACAAGATAATTGCCGCAGACCAAAAAGCGGTAATCGCTTTCCAGCTCTGTAACAGAAGACAGCAACGACCCCAGCATGGAAAAGTCTTGCAGTTTGTCGACGGCCTCCAGAATAGTATTGATTATATTTTCGGCGGCGCTGGGATTCTCCAGCTCACTAAAAATTTCGTCCAAATCGCGCAGGGCTTCCGGGGAATAGTGCAGCTTATTCATGCTGTTTCTTCCGGAAATGAGTTTTTACATCGTCCGACGAAAACCATCCCTGTTCCTCCCCGGATTTCTTGCCCGTGGCAAGCTCCCCCAGGAGTCTTAAAGTAGCCTGTGTCTTTTCATAATCCTGCATATCTACAATGGCATAGCGACCCCGCCCGTTTTTGGTGAGAAATACGGGCGCACCCACCGCCACATCACGCAATACCTCACTGTAATTACGCAAATCGGAGATTGGCTTGATATTCGGCATAAAATCAGCCCCTTTTATTTCTTAGTATACTCCGATCTGCTGTAAAATAAAACATCAAATTTGCAGCAAATTTGACACAAAGGGACGGTTCTTTTGTGTCAAACTCTACGCCTTTCGAACAATGTGTGATACCTTTTTTGCAGTTTCCAACTAATATCCTGCCGGCCAAATGCCCCTTACTATAACATGATAGCTTCCTATTTCATTCTCTTGGCTTTCCGAGCAGGACTCCATACATTCCTTCCTTTTTCTTTCGATCCTACCATGCTTTTCATTTCAGTACAGTAGGCACAGGGGAACCGTCCCCTTGTGTCAAAATCTCCCTTGCCTTCATGGCCTGATCCTTTTTTATCAGCACCCTTGCCGGTTCAAATAGGGGAACGTAAAGCAGGTTTTCCCCTGAAATAAAATAGGTAATATTTTCGCTATCTAACAATGACTTTATAAAAGCTACTTCACCAGGATTAAAGGTTGAATATATGAGTTCATACTCTACGAAGCCATTATCTACCACCGCTTCATTTACTTTTGTATCCGTGCTTGACGGTAAATCAGTTATTAACTCTACCTCACACCTTGAACACCAGGAGAATCCCTCTCTAAATTCACTTTTACATTTTGGGCAAAACAAAGTAGTCCCCCCTTTCTTTTTACACAGTTTTTAAATTGTGCCAAAACCAAGGTTGATAACTCTTGTATTAAAACGAATGATTCTGCTTCTTAATTTGTTTATCCTGTTGCCAACTTATAAATTTGATAAATAATAACGTAAGTGTTATCATGATAAATAAACTAATTACCAATTTTATACTTTTTTGATGGATGTTTATAGTAAGTATGTACCCAAATGCAAGTATAATAAAGAAAGGGGAACCTAATGAATTTGTTTGATTTAACAGGTAAAGTTGCCGTTATTACCGGAGCGTCCAGCGGTCTGGGTGCTGATGCAGCCAGAGCCTATGCTGCCCAAGGTGCGGATGTTGCACTTTTAGCTCGGAGAAAAGCAAAGCTTGATACCGTTGTGAAGGAAATTGAAGCCACGGGTAAAAAAGCCCTGGCTGTACAGTGCGACGTTGCTCAAGAAGAAAACGTCAAACAAGCCGTTGCAGAGGTTTTGGCCCATTACGGAAAAATTGATATTTTACTCAATAATGCCGGCATTGCCTTTGTTGGTTCCGTAGAAAACCTGACAGTCGAGCAGTGGGATACCATGATGGATATTAACGTTAAAGGTATCTTTCTGATGTGTAAATATGTCGTTCCCCGGATGAAAGAACGTAAGTATGGAAAAATTATCAACGTTGCCTCTGTTAATGCGGTGATTGCTGATAAGGCTGAACCCCTTGTTCGCCACGCCTATAATACATCAAAAAGCGCCGTGCTTGGCTTGACCACCGGTATGGCAGTCTCTTTGGCACAGTATGGAATTACTGTTAACGCAGTGGGTCCCGGCCTTTTCGAATCTGAGATGACCGAGGATACTCTTTTTAAGGAAAAAAGCTTTCTGCAGATGTACAACGCTCTTTGTCCGGCCTCAAGGCCAGGACGCAAAGGCGAGCTGAATGGACCCATTTTGTTCTTATCCTCGGATGCCTCTAGCTATACCAATGGACAATTTATTATTGTTGATGGTGGACTTACCTCGGTGTAAGTGTCATTATCTTCCTAACGCCACAAAATCAAAGCCCTGCCGTTTTTTCTAACCGGCAGGGCTTACTAACGTTCTTTATTTTGTTATTTTTTGCTAGTAGCAGGGACTTTTTTTACATCTTTTTTGGTACTTTTCTTAACGTTTTTCTTGGTGTTTTTCTTATTCGCCTTAACGGTTTGTTTAGCCTTCGTGTTGTTCTTAGCCGCATCCTTTGTTGTTTTTACAGTTGTCTTTGCTGGTTCAGCTTTCTTGACTTCCTTTTTTATAGGCTGCGTATTTTTTACAGTTGTCTTTGTCGGTTCAACTTTCTTGACTTCCTTTTTTACGGACTGCGTATTCTTTACAGTTGGTTTCGCTGTTACCGGTGCCGACGAAGCTGCCAAAGCCGGCATTGCTGATGCTCCTAAAAAAGCACAAAGACTAATCGCAGCAATGGATTTTTTAAAATGCATGATTACCCCTCCTAAAATTAGAATTGAAATCAATTTTAGGATATAAAAATTTTTTAACGGAAGTATAAACTAATTG
>CAMKDG010000123.1 GCA_946411205.1 uncultured Desulfotomaculum sp. | reverse complement strand
CCGGCCGGGTGGGTTATGATAATATCAGCAAATTTGCCAGCGCCTTTAAAGCGGTGCTGCAGGTAACTCCCTCGGCCTACCGGAAATCACGTTAATCAAATGGAGCCAAACCAATTAAGATGGAGTGTCCGGTTTACCGCCGTTTCCTTACAATAGAAGTCAGTTGCAGTTGTTGCCTATCCCTATTTTTTAGGTGATAAGGTACTGCAGCGGGCTTCTATTTTTATTGGTTCGCCAGAGCCTAAATCACGAAGGAGGTATCTCACTTGCAAAACCAAGCAAAAAGCACCGTTTCCTGGCTGATGGAGTTTGCCGCACCGCACAAGTCAGGCTACATCGCTTCCGTCCTATATGCGGTCATCGGTGTCGCCTTCAGTCTCGCACCCTATTATTTCGTAGGACAGATGATCGTCCAACTGATCCGAGGCGGCAAAGAATTATCCTTTTACCTCCTGTATGGTTTGGTGATAACCGTCCTGTGGCTGTTGCGCTATGTCTTTCACAGCATCTCCACCAACTTGTCCCACAAGTCGACCTTTGCGGTAATCTCTGAGGTACGCCTGCGACTAACGGCAAAGTTGACGCGGCTACCCATGGGCTATGTTTTGGCTACGCCGTCGGGTGCCCTCAAAAGTATTATCGTAGAAAAGGTGGACAGCATCGAGCCGACACTGGCACACATTGTCCCGGAAATGAGCGCCAATATCCTGGTTTCGGTCAGTGTTATCCTCTATCTGCTGGCGGTGGACCCACGCATGGCATTGGCCTCACTCATCACCATTCCCCTCGGCCTCGCCTGCTATCTGGCTATGATGTCCACCTACGAGGCACAGTTTAAAAACTATGTCGCCAAGAACAAGCACTTAAACGCCACCGCGGTGGAATACATCAGCGGTATTGAGGTGATCAAAGCTTTCAACCAGTCAGCAGCCTCCTATGAAAAATTTACCACCGCAGCCAAAGAAGCGGCTGACTCCGCGATTAATTGGATGCGCTCCAACTTACGGTATTTTTCTGCCGCTATGTCGGTTTTTCCGGCTGTGCTGGTGGGGGTGCTTCCCATCGGTTGTCTGCTGTATAGGAATGGCAACCTTCCCGCTGATACCTTCATCCTGGCTATCATTTTATCCCTTGGCATCATCGGGCCACTAATCACAACCATGTCCTATTCTGATGATTTGGGAAAAATCAGCACAGTGATCGGGGACATCGCAGAGATTTTGAATCTGCCGGATCTGGAGCGCCCGGAGGCGGCAGCACCCTTAGCAAGCTTTGACATTGCGCTGCATAAAGTATCCTTCGCCTATGGACAGCAGCAGGTGTTGCATGATGTCAGCCTAGCTATTGAGGCCGGCAGTGTTACCGCCCTGGTGGGACCTTCTGGCAGCGGCAAATCCACTCTTGCCAAGCTAATCGCTTCGCTGTGGGAGGTCTCGGCAGGCTCCATCTCCATCGGCGGTGTGGATGTCAAACAAATACCACTGTCGCAGATCAACGCCAACATCTCCTATGTCGCCCAGGACAACTTTCTTTTTGATGAAACAATCCGTAACAATATCCGCCTGGGCAGGCCCGGAGCTTCCGATCAAGAAGTGGAGCATGCTGCCCGTGAGAGCGGCTGCCATGAATTTATTATGCAACTCCCTCAGGGGTATGAAACCCCTTGCGGCGGCGGGGGTGGCCACCTGTCTGGCGGCGAGCGCCAGCGGATTGCCATTGCGCGTGCCATGCTGAAAAATGCTCCCATTGTGATTTTAGACGAGGCCACAGCCTATACGGATCCAGAGAACGAAGCGGTTATCCAGACGGCCGTTGCCAAACTGGTGGCGAGCAAAACACTGATTGTCATCGCCCATCGGCTGTCCACCATTACAGATTCGGATAAGATTGTGGTGATCGAAAACGGAGACATCGCCGCCGAAGGGAAACATGAGGAACTGCTAGCCCTCTGCCCGCTGTATCAAAAGATGTGGTCAGCCCATATCTCGACTAAGGACAGGATAAAGGAGGCTTTGGCATGATCAAGATTCTGCGGAAATTCTTTCGGTTTTCCGGCGAGCAGCGGAGCAAGTTCACGCTGCCATCGTTATCTCGTTGTTTCACGCTATTTTTGAGGCTATACGCATTCCGGCAATTGCCGTGGTACTTACGGCAATCCTGGAAGATCAGGTGACACCGGGAACCGTCTGGACCTCCTTAGGCATTATGCTAGTCAGCATTATCGGTTGTACCCTTACCAGGCAAAGCATGACCATCAAGCAGACCATTGGCGGCTATACGCTGGCGGCAGGCAAGCGGGTGGAAATCGGCGAGCGCCTGAAATACATGCCGATGGGCTATTTCAACAACAATAGCCTGGGCTATATCACCTCTGTCACCACGAACACCTGCGAAAACCTCCAGGATGTGGCGACTCGGGTGATCATGATCACTCTGCAGGGCGTGCTAACCACAGTGGTCATCACATTGGCTGTTTTGCTTTACGATTGGCGGATAGGACTACTGATGCTGGCTGGCCTTCTTGTTTTCTTCGGTATCAACAGCTTAATGCAAAGAAAAGCCCAACAACTCACGCCCATCAAAACCGCCGCGGACAGCAAGCTGGTTGACGCGGTGCTAGAATATGTGCAAGGCATCGGTGTGGTCCGGTCTTACAATCTGGACAAGACGGCAAACCAAACAGTAGATCAGGCCATTCGGGCCAGCGAAGACATCATGTATCGCTTGGAAAAAAACTTTGTCCCCTATCTCAGCTTACAGAGCTTTGTGCTCAAACTGTTCGGCGTGCTAATGATCCTGGTCGCCATTGCCCTGCATCTTTACGGCAGCCTGGAACTGATCAACTGCCTGTTAATGATGGTGGCCTCCTTTATCATCTATGCACAGTTGGATGCCGCAGGCGGCTTTTCGGCACTGCTGCGGCTGATAGATTTATCTATGGATAAGATCGACGAAATCTTCGCCACCCCCATCATGGATGCGGCAGGAAAAGATATTGTCCCTCCAACCTTCGACCTCCGGGGCGAACAGGTAAGCTTCTCCTATAACCAGCAAAGGGTCATCGACGACGTGAGCTTTACCCTTCCCCAGGGGACGTCCACGGCAATTGTGGGCCCCTCCGGCAGCGGCAAGACCACACTGTGTCATCTGATGGCCAGGTTCTGGGATGTGGACAGCGGGAAAATCACCCTGGGCGGCGTAGACGTGCGGGAGTACACCCTGGACAGCCTGCTGAAAAACTTCAGTATGGTATTTCAAAATGTCTATCTGTTCAACGATACCATCGCGAACAACATTAAATTCGGCAAGCCGGAGGCGACGATGGATGAGGTGATCGTGGCAGCAAAAAAGGCCTGCTGCCACGATTTCATTGCCCGGCTTTCCCAGGGCTACGATACCGTCATCGGGGAGGGTGGTGCGACCCTATCGGGCGGTGAAAAACAACGGATTTCCATCGCCAGGGCCTTGCTGAAGGATGCACCGATTATCATTCTGGACGAGGCCACGGCCAACGTAGATCCCGAAAATGAGCAACAGTTGCAAGCCGCCCTGGAAGAGCTGACCCGAAATAAGACCCTACTCATGATCGCCCACCGGCTGAAAACCGTGCAGAACGCCGACCAGATCCTGGTACTGGAAGGCGGCAGAATTGTCCAACGAGGCACCCATGCTGAACTGGTCCAGCAAAGGGGCATTTATACAGACTTTATCAACGTCCGGCAAAGAGCAATTGGCTGGAAGCTGAAGGCTAAAAGCATCTAAAAGAAATTATTTATCAAATTTGCCCAGGGAAACAAAACCAATAGTGCCAAGTGGCTGGCGGATATCGCCTACCACATTGGTCTATTGGTTTTTTTGGCGACTAACGCCCTTTTATTGAAATCATTGTTCTACAGTAGTAAAATATAAACACCTATAAATAAATATTTATTTACAAAAGGCGTTTACTGAAAACAAGTACATTATTCACTACAAAGTTTGAATGTAAAACAAACGGAGGTTAACGCAATGACAACTGTAAATTATGCCAGCCCCTTTGAACGACTCATTGCCAGGATTATTGACAAAGTCGTTATTACCCTGCCTGTTTTTTTATGGTTTGGCGGGCACAGTAGTCAAAAGGTTGAGGTTATAGGCGGCGGTATTTTGCTTGTAGCCATTGTGGTGTTAAATGTTTTATGGGATGGCCAAACCGTAGGTAAAAAACTTATGAAGATTAGGATCCAATCCAACAAAGAAGGTAGGCTAAACGCCGGCCATTATCTGGTGCGGGAATTATTCTTTACTATTTACCCGGTTTATCTATTATCGAATTCAATCATCCAAACAACCTGGTTATTTTGGATGCTCACGACCATGGTTTTGATTTTGATGTATGGTCGGGGACTGCATGATTTTATTGCCCATACCCACGTTGTTAAAGCCACTGTTGTCAATGTAACGAACAATACTAACGAGTCTAATGGATAATTTGCTTTGGAGATAAAAGTGGCTTGATCTGTTTGCCTTAGGCAGACAGATCAAGCCACTTTTTAATTGATACCTAAAATATTTACCCTTAGACCTAGACGACTTTAACTGAATACGTCAATAATCAGCCCCGTGATTTTATCAACCTCGGCCACCACATCAATATTATTCTTTTCTTCGTTTAGCAATTTATTGGTTAATTCTTCTACTTCCTTGTTAATGATTTCTACTCTGGTATAAATCGTACTATAATTAACGCTTCGCTCATGCTTTAATTTGTGATAGTTTTTTAGCACGAAGGTTAAATAATCTTTAATAACATCTTTATATTGTTGTACGTTATCTTCTGTAGCCGCTAACTTTAAGTTTGCTCCTGCGGCTTTGATTTTATCGACCATTTCCAGTAGTTCTCTCTGGGTATGAGTTTTTTCTGTATTTTCCAGTATTCCTGAAAAAGATTGCGTTTGTTTAACTCCTTCGGTATGACTGGTTGGTAGTTTAACAGTACCGTGATTTTGTTTATTCCCTGATATTGCTGTTATTTTCACATAAAGCCCCCACTTTCCAAGCTACTATCATTGTATTCGTTACCTTGCGTAGATTTCCTCTCTGAGGGAGCTTAGAAAAGAAAGATACTGTAATTCTTATCTCAACAAGTCTACGTGAGCTATTCAGACTATTATGACTATATTTAAAGGTTTTGAACAAATTCTAAAGACAAACATTTTTTGTAGTGACAACTAATTATAGACAATATAATTTTTTTCTGCTAAATTATTAAATAAGATTTAACGAAGGAGGGGTGACAAATGGCTCAGATTGTTAAAATTAACACAAGAGAAGATATCTTCCCCCAATACTTAGATACCCCCATTGGTGATTTAATTGAATATCACAACTTCAATAAGCACTTTTTTGACAGTGACAAAAAATATGGACATGCAGAAATATTAATTGGTATGTGTATGGACAACCGTAAGCGCCTTAATATTCCAGAAAAATTTGCCTATGTACTGAGAACCGGAGCTGGTAACCTTCGCACCTCTGAATTTAAAGTCTCCTATGCCATTGCTGTGGGCGGTGTTAGGGCCATTGCTTTAATTGGCCACAACAACTGTGGTATGGCCAATTTGAAAGCCAAGGAAGAAAAATTTATCAATGGATTAGTCGATATCGGTTGGGAACGCAAAGCAGCAGAAGATCATTTTAATCACTTTGCCCCTATGTATGAAATTTGTAACGAAGAAGACTTTGTCTTGACTGAGGCCAAAAGAATCCGCCTACGCTACCCCAATGTTCTCGTGGCACCTATGATGTATCAATTGGAAGACAATCGCCTCTATTTACTGAATGAAAATTAAGAAAAGATTTATTTTTGGTAAAATAATAATTAGTTAGTTCTTAAAGGCAGGGTTTTTTTACTCTGCCTTTAATTTTTTAACAGTGCGTTTTTAGAATGAAGAACCAACTAAACAGGTACCCTAAAAAGGGCTCTCCATTTTAAAATTGAGGAGGTTATGCGAATGAGCCAACAACTTAAGGAGATCATGACCCAAAATGTAACCACCGTTACGACAGGGCAAAGCGTGCAGGAAGCGGCCGCGCTGATGAGCCAACAAAATGTAGGCTCTATTCCCGTAGTTGAGAATGGTAATTGCGTCGGCATTGTTACAGACAGGGATATCGCTCTCAGAACCGTTTCCCAAGGTCAGTCCCCTCAGAGCACTACGGTTGGCACGGTTATGACTTCAGGTGTCGTTACAGGTACCCCGGAAATGGATGTTCATGAGGCGGCCAATTTGATGGCTGAGCGCCAAATTCGCCGGTTACCGGTCGTAGAGAACGGTCAATTAGCCGGAATGGTAGCCCTGGGTGATTTAGCAACCCAAAACATCTACCAAAATGAAGCTGGCGAAGCCCTGTCTAGTATCTCTGTTCCCTCCTCACCTACCCAATAAAGAGAGCCTTTTATGTAGAAACCCCCCTGTTTCCAGGGGAGTTTCTACGCATATTTATTGCTTTAACTTTACCTTTTCGTCCCTCTTAGCCATATAATCATCCAAAGTGCGACCAAAAAATATGCTGACAAAGATACAAACCACAACTAATAAGGCCAAATCGTACATACCGACACCTAGAGCCATGCCAACGGCTGAGGTCACCCACAACTCCGCTGCGGTAGTAACCCCGTGCTTCATACCACCGTTTTTACTGCTCCAAATGACACCGGCACCCAAAAAACCAATACCACTGACAATTTGAGCCGTTATGCGATGTGGATCTGACACTCCTGTATAGCCCAGTTTCGCAGAACCATAAATGGAAACCAGAGTAATGAGAGTTGATCCCAGACAGACCAGAGAAAAGGTACGGATACCCGCCGGTTTATTATAAATGGTTCTTTCAAAACCAATTAACAGACCTGCTACCATCGATGCTATAATACGCAAATAAATTTCAACATCAAAATACAACAAATAAATCACCCCCCGGAAACAATATTATAGGCATATCTATCCGGTGTGTCAAAGTATATTTATGGAAGATATGTAGGTATTCCCCGGCAAAAGGTGATATAATAATTTCGATAAATTTATCGCAAGAATTTTTTATGAAGAAGGATGACACCGTGAGATTATTTAAAAAAGTGGCTGTATATACCATCTCCAGAAAAACTTTAGGCAGAGCATTTAATGTAGCCTGCAGAAGTAGATTAAGCAGGATGTTTATCAAACCATATATTCGGCTGTATAAAATCGATCGCAGAGAAATTCGCCACCCCAGTGCCTATAAAAGTCTTACCGACTTTTTCGTACGGGATATCGATCCTGGCCTCCGCCCCATTGCCAACGGAAGGAATATAATTGTTAGTCCGGTGGACGGGACTATTGCTGATTTAGGCTTTGCCCAGGGAGAAAAAATCATTCTAGCTAAAAAGAACTTCTACTCCCTAGCAGAATTGCTAGCCCTCCCCAATGTGGATAGTTTACAAGACTGCTATTATATGAATATTTATTTAAGTCCCAAAAACTACCATCGCATTCACATGCCTTTTCCAGCCCAAGTCATTCATCATCAGTATGTGCCTGGCCAAGTCTTCCCCGTGAATAAACTGGGTGTCAGTACTGTTAAAGACTTGTTTGCTAAAAATCGCCGTACCTGTACCCTCTTTGAAACCAAGGGTGGCGCTAAATTTGCTTTAATTAAAGTAGGGGCTTTGGGTGTCGGCAAGATCATTTCTTCCTATCGTGTAGGCGAGAAAATTCCTAAGGGCAGGGAAATTGGTCGGTTTGAGTTTGGGTCTACAGTAATCTTAATCTTTCAGAAAGATCTGTTTAAGCCATCTAAATTTTTAGCGGCAAACCAACAAATTAAGATGGGACAAAAAATAGGTAGTTTTCTAGAATAATAAAACGGGAGTAAGCTTTCGCTGCTCCCGTTCGTTATTCTTTATGAAGCCATTGGCTTTTCATTATACAGCATCGTGCAGGTCTTTCTCTGCCTGAATGATCTCGTCCTTGGTCATACCCATTTTTAAGAGTCTTAAAGTGAGAGCCTCGGCCCAAAGATGGCATTTGCTATAGATCTTCTTATATTTTTTCGCTAGGTTCTTGTAATTTTTACCACGCTCTTCACTGTTAGACATAAGGATAGAGAGGATAAAACGACCATGAATGGTGTCTTCCTGATTCAGCTCTTGATATTCTGCATTGAGGAAGGTAATCACATCTTGATAGTAGGATTCAAATTCTTCGTAAGGTATTTCTGTTTCCATGTTTAAGTATTCTTTGAGTTTTCCAAACAACTTTTCCATACCATATCTCCTTTAACTACTGCGAACTTAGCACAGCCAGTTGCTGCACGTTACTTATTTTATTACAGTTTCCTCTTTCTGACTACCTTAAATTTTTAACCAAAGTCATTATATGGCATAATCATGACAGAAGCAAACCGAAATAACCTAAGAAGGAAGGCACCAGGCCTTCCTTCTTAGGTTATTTTCAGTTTGCGCTTATATCGGACTGATTTTGGGTTGCCAGCTTACTATGGCCTTTTCCATACAGCAGATAGACCACTATGCCGATTGCCATCCAAACGAAGAACATTTTCCAGGTTATCGCTGGTAGGCTGATCATCAGGTAACCACAGAAAAGGATCGCTAGAATGGGGACTAATGGTACGCCGGGGCAGGTAAAGGATCGCTGTATATTAGGGTGGGTTTTACGCAACACCAAAACTGCTACAGAAACCAGGACAAAAGCACTAAGGGTTCCAATGTTAACCAAGTGAGCCAAGGTACCCAGAGGAACCAAAGCTGAAACAGTAGCGCAGCCAAGTCCAGTTAACCAAGTGCTGGTGTAGGGGGTCTTATACTTGGGGTGTACCTTAGAAAATAAAGAAGGAATTAGGCCATCACGACTCATGGCAAAGAACAACCGAATTTGGCCGTAGGCCATAACCAATAGAACCGTAGTTATACCGCAAATGGCACCTAGAGAAATCAAACCAGCAAACCAGTTCTGACCAATATAATTCATGGCAAAGGCCACCGGTGCAGCTACACCCAATTGGTCGTAGGGAACAATACCGGTTAAGATAGCCGAAACAGCAATATAGAGAACGGTACAGATGGCTAGTGAACCAATAATGCCGATGGGCAAGTCTCTTTTAGGATTCTTTACTTCTTCCGCAGCGGTAGAAACTGCATCAAAACCTAAATATGCAAAGAAAATGGTAGCAGCACCGGTCATGACACCATTAAAACCAAAGGGCATGAAGGGAGACCAGTTGGCGGGCTTAACATACCAGACACCCACAGCGATAAACACTAAAACAACAGCTACTTTTATAAAAACCATAATATTATTAACTTTAGCACTCTCACGAATACCTTTGGATAACAACCAGGTAATGACTAAGATAATTAAAAAAGATGGTAAATTAAACACCGCACCAGGCGCACTGCCCGGCGCTCCACTTAAAGCCACCGGCAGATGGATACCAAAACCGCCTATCAAGTTTTGGAAATACCCGGACCAGCCCACAGCCACAGCCGAGACCGCTAAACCATACTCTAACACCAAATCCCAACCAATTAACCAGGCTACTATTTCACCCAGAGTAAAGTAACTATACGAATAAACGCTACCAGCAACAGGTACAGTGGAAGAAAATTCAGCGTAACATAGGGCTGCGAATACACAGGCTAAACCAGCAATAACAAAAGATAAAGTAAGTGCAGGACCCGCATGCTCTGCTGCAGCAACCCCAGTTAGCACGAAAATGCCGGTACCGATGACGGCACCAATCCCTAACATGGTTAAATCCAAAGGACCGAGGACTCTGTTAAGTTGTTGTCTGCCAGGTGAATTTAACAACTCTTCCAGTGATTTTTTGCGAAATAAACTCATACTTTTCCTCCCCGTTAGTCAATTGACTAATTATTGTGTTTTTATTGTACAGTTTCTGTCGCAACCTGTCAAAATATTTTTGTAGTAAATATGTACCTTATATTGTACAGATATTGGACACCTTTTGAAATTCTTTGTTTGTTATCAGAAAAACTGGCTTGTTTGCCTGCCCCTAACCTTGGGCTAGGGCCTAAAGGGGGATGGCAATATGACTTAATATATCGTAAGGTTATACTTTCCGATAAAAAAAGAAGGCCGTTAACACGACCTTCGGTTAAAAAACTTCAGCCCATTTCACCAATGGTAATTCAAAAGAAGTGACAAAATCTTTATCATTAGGACGAATACGCAGCGTATAGCCAGACGTCCCTCGCATTAAATAGATCTTGGCCCCATACTGATACCTATGATCGCCACTCTCCTGGATAAGCTCCAGCGGCATTAACATCTTTCGATCCAGACCATGATCACTCACTTTACCGTACACAATTTCGAGAATAATATCCTGTGGTT
>CAMKDG010000122.1 GCA_946411205.1 uncultured Desulfotomaculum sp. | reverse complement strand
AAATTCACTTTCAAATTTCAATCCACGCACTCCTGCAGAGTGCGACGGTTAAACAGCCAGCAAAGGGAGGTAAATCAAGTGATTTCAATCCACGCACTCCTGCAGAGTGCGACTTCATCTGCAGAAATGTGATTTAATAGTATTATATTTCAATCCACGCACTCCTGCAGAGTGCGACATAGCTCCTTGGATTACGGCGGCTGAGATTATAATTTCAATCCACGCACTCCTGCAGAGTGCGACAACCTATGCCGAAGCATTCCGAGCAGCAGAAGAAATTTCAATCCACGCACTCCTGCAGAGTGCGACTATCTGTCCATTTCAAGGTAGGGATGGCTGGATATTTCAATCCACGCACTCCTGCAGAGTGCGACTATCAAATGTAGTCCTAGATTCTGGCATAGCAGCCATTTCAATCCACGCACTCCTGCAGAGTGCGACAGCGGCATATTGGAATGCCTGATACTAAAGCTTGGAACAGCTTTGTTGTGCGAACCCTATTTTTTAAGGGATCTTTTATAGACACATTCGGGCAATAAAAGCGCTCAGGCCTTTATTTTACGATGGTGCGAACCTCCCAGGGAATCGATGTGTACTAAGGGTTCGCACCAATAATTAGACTTCCTTCGAGATTAAAAGTTTCTTTGGCTCCATAGGTTCCATGCGCCGACTTCATGGGTTAATCTTACTTCTCAACCGCACGGCTACCAGGTTTCACAGCAGGGATTCCCTGAGCGCAGAGGGGGCATTGCTCTGGTTCATAGGTTTCTACGGTTACACTCAGTAATGCTTCGGTAGGCACCCCTAAATCTGCTTGACCATTGCTACGATCTACCAGAACGCCTACACCAACCACTTCACCGCCCAGGCCACGAACTACTTTGATGACCTCAGCCACTGAACCACCGGTGGTGATCACATCTTCTACCACTAACACCTTTTCTCCCGGTGCAATGGTAAAATTCCGCCGCAGAGCCATGCTGCCGTTTTCCCTTTCGGTAAACAAACTACGAACGCCCAGTGCCCGGGCCACTTCGTGGGATACCAAAATTCCGCCCATGGCCGGGCCGATCACTGTTTCTACTCCAAGGCCGGCAAAACGCTCTGCCAATTCCCGGCACAGTTTCTCGGTATGTTGCGGGTGCTGTAGAACCTGAGCACATTGAAAGTAGCGATTGCTATGTTTACCAGAGGTCAAGCGAAAATGGCCGCTTAACATGGCACTGGTTTGTTCAAATATTTGAATGATTTCTTCTCGTGTCATGCCATATCTCCCTTTCCTTTTTTCAAATCCCTGAGGGCATCCAACAAGATCAGCGCCACACCAAGACAAATGGCAGTATCCGCCAGATTGAACACCGGCCAAATCCGAAAATCCAAAAAATCGATCACTTTGGTGTAGACAATGCGATCCCTTAAATTGCCGATAGCTCCTCCGGCCACCAAGCCCAGAGCCACTTGGTAAAGGGCCCCGGCTTTGTTAATCCAACGGTAGCTAACAACTAATCCCAGCAAAACTAAGGATGTGATAACAACAAAAAACCAGGTTTGACCTGCCAGCATACCAAAGGCTGCACCGGGATTTTGGATATAGGTAAAATGAAAAATGTTTGTCCAGATGGGAATGGATTCTCCCAGCACCATTTTGTTCATAACGATAAATTTAGAATATAAATCAAGGGCTACCGTAAGGAGCAGCAGCACTAGAAAACGAACCATGGTTAAAGTACCTCAGCCATTTCTTGGAGTATTTTTTGCGCAGCGGCAGGTGGATTGTCCGAGCCTGTAATAGGACGGCCCACCACCAAATAACTAGAACCTTGACCTATGGCCTCGGCCGGTGTCATGATCCGTTTTTGATCTCCTGAGACCGACCAAGAGGGCCTAATACCAGGAGTAATAATGGCAAACTCCTCGCCGCAAGCTTGGCGAATGATCGAGGTTTCCCGCGGGGAAGCCACCACTCCATCCAGCCCTGCCTCCTTAGTAAGTATGGCCCAGGTTTTAACCCTATCTTCAATTTCCCCGGTAAGACCCATTTCTTGATGAAAAATCCTTTGGTCCACACTGGTAAGAACTGTCACTGCAATCATCAGAGGTGCCGGAATACCCAGGGCAGCGGCTCGTTCCTTGACAGCCTGAACTCCCGCCTGCATCATAGCGGTGCCTCCGGCAGCATGTACATTAATAATATCCGCTCCCAGACCAGCCAAGACTTTGGCTGCCTGGCCAACGGTGTTGGGAATATCATGCAGCTTTAAATCAAGAAATACCTTGACTCCCTGTTCTTTAATTTGACGCACCACTTCAGGTCCGGCACTGTAAAATAACTGCATGCCCACTTTAAACACACCCGCATGGGGTGCTAATTGACGTGTTAACACCAAGGCCTCTGCAGCAGAGGCCACATCTAAAGCAACAATCAGTTTTTCTCTGGCTGCTTGTATTTTATTTTCCATAGTTCCTCCACTCATGGCTGGGCAGCCCCCACCAATTGATTGATATCGGCAATACCATTGGCCACTAAATACTGCTCAATTCCCTCCAGCACCTCAAGCGTCGCCCGAGGATTCGTAAAACTGGCGGTTCCCACCGCCACAGCCGTGGCCCCGGCCAGAATAAATTCCAGGGCATCCTCGGCAGTCATGATACCACCCATGCCGATAATGGGTATGCTAACTGCTTGATACACCTGCCAGACGGCCCTTACCGCCACCGGCTTTACCGCCGGGCCGGACAACCCACCCACAATATTGCCCAACCGGGGTTTTTTCCGGTGGATATCAATGGCCATGCCCAGCAAGGTGTTGATGACAGAAAGAGCATCCGCTCCGGCCCCTGCTACTTCCCGGGCAATGGCAGCGATATCCGAAACATTGGGAGAAAGCTTGACAATGACCGGCTTGGAGGTCGCATTTTTTACCGCTTGGGTCACTTCTGCCGCGGCAGCAGGATCACTGCCAAAGGCCAAACCACCCTTTTTTACGTTAGGGCAAGAGATATTGACTTCCAGCGCTGCAATGCCTTGCACCGGGTCTAATTTAGCTGCCAGTTGAGCATATTCTTCTACGGTATTGCCCGCAATATTAACAATAACGTTGGTCTTTAGTTTCTGAAAGTAAGGCGCATAGTGTTCTATTAAGTAATCTGCGCCGGGATTCTGCAAACCAATGGAGTTTAAGATGCCCGCCGGAGTCTCCACCAGCCGGGGAGTAGGATTACCCTCCCTTGGTTCCAGCGTAGTTCCCTTGACAGTAATGGCTCCCAATTGATCGATATTCACATAGGGAGCGTATTCCGGGCCAAAACCAAAGGTCCCGGAGGCTGTGGTCACCGGATTCGCCATCAGCATGCTGCCAATGTGTACTTGTAAGTTCGGTTTCAATCCCACACCACCTGCCAAGAAGGAAATACCGGCCCGTCGGCACAAGCCCGTTTGTTAGTAACTTTCCCATGATGGGAGATTTTCACAGAACAGGACAGGCAGGCCCCGACACCGCAACCCATATGTTCTTCCAAGGATACTTCTCCAGGCACATCCGCTTCTGCCAGCATGGCGGCAATCCCCTGCATCATCGGTTTGGGTCCACAGACATAGGTCATAGCGGTTCTCCGCCAATCCATGTGACGTCCCATAAGATCGGTTACATTTCCCCGCCAGCCCAGAGAGCCATCATCAGTGGCAACGACCACTTCGGCGTCCATTTGCTCAAACTGCCCGTCACAAAGCACACTCTTTTTATCCTTGGCCCCCAGATATACTGTAATCTGACACTTCATGTTAGCCAATTCCTGTACCAGAAAAACCAGTGGAGCTGCCCCAATACCACCAGCGGCCACAGCTACTCGAGAACCAGGCAACGGTAAGGTAAAGCCCCTCCCTAAGGGACCCATCAGATTCACCAAATCCCCAGGCTGCCGCTGCGCTAACAATTCGGTCCCCTTGCCAATCACCCGAAACAACAGGGCCAGTACACCTTTCGGGCGGCTGACCATGTGGATCGACAGGGGGCGGCGCAGTAACGGTTCTTGTGCCTCACTGCAGCGCACGTGCACAAATTGGCCCGGCACCGCTAGCCGGGCAATATCCGGAGCTTCTAACTCCATATAATAGGTTTCCGGTGCCACCTGGTAGACTGCCAGTACCTTTGCATCCAGCACCTTTGACATCCATATCCCTCCACAACTGTACAACAAAATTTTCCACGATGCCTTAAGTTTACCCTTTTTATACCACTTTAGGCAATACGATCGCTATATAATTAGGCATAGTTCTGAAGAGGAATTACATCGGGTACTTCCCCTTCCTGAATACCATAGAGTACTTCCAGCATCACCCAGGCGGTGTCCATTGAGGTTAGGCAGGGAATGCCGTGTTCCACCGCAGAGCGACGAATCTTAAAACCATCCCTTTGGGGTTCTTTGCCCCGACTGATGGTGTTAATGACCAGATTGATGCGATTGGCCTTGATGAGGTCAACAATGGTTTCTTTACCCTCACCTACTTTATTTACAGCCATCACGTGGATACCCTGTTTTTGCAGAAATGCCGCCGTTCCCTTGGTGGCACAAACCTGATAGCCCAACTCTACCAGTCCTTCTATAATCGGCAGAGCTTCCACCTTATCCCGATCGGCAATGGTGGCAAGAACTGTGCCCTGTTTAGGAAATTGAGTGCCTGCAGCCAACAGTGCTTTGTAAAGTGCCACCGAGAAATCCTTATCCACTCCCAACACTTCACCAGTGGATTTCATTTCTGGTCCCAGGGAAACATCCACATCCAGCAGTTTGCCAAAGGAAAACACCGGAGCCTTGACAGCCACTAAACCAGCAGTGGGTAATAAGCCCCCCTGATACCCCAGTTCTGCCAGGGATTTACCCAGAGCACACTTGGTGGCCAGATTGACCATGGGGACCCCGGTAACCTTACTCAGATAGGGTACCGTACGGCTGGAGCGAGGATTTACTTCGATTACATAAACCTGTCCTTCGTGCAGGACATATTGGATATTGACTAACCCCTTAACACCCAGCGCTAAGGCCAGCCTCCGGGTATAATCCACCATTTGCTCCGTCTGTTCCTGGGTCAGGGTTTGTGCCGGATAGACAGCGATACTATCCCCGGAATGAACACCGGCCCGTTCAACATGCTCCATAATGCCGGGAATTAATACCTCAGACCCATCACAAATGGCATCCACTTCGAATTCCTGTCCCACTAGGTAACGATCCACCAGCACCGGGTGTTCCGGTGTGATCTGAACGGCCCGTTGCATGTAAGAAAACAGCTCCTCTTGGGAGTAAACAATCTCCATCGCCCGTCCACCTAAGACATAGGAAGGACGTACCAGAACCGGAAAACCTACTTCCGTAGCAATGGCTGCTGCGGCTTCCACCGAAAAGGCGGTGCGACCCGGTGGTTTGGGAATCTGTAATTGGGTCAGTAATTTATCAAAGTGTTCCCTGTCCTCGGCCACATCAATGGCGTCTACCGAGGTGCCAATAATATGGAACCCGGCTTGCTCCAAGGGCTTGGCTAGGTTAATGGCGGTTTGTCCACCAAACTGCACGATGACTCCCTGGGGTTGTTCCTGCTCTAGAATGTTGAGAACATCTTCTACCACCAAGGGTTCAAAGTACAGTCGGTCGGCGGTATCAAAATCCGTGCTGACGGTCTCCGGGTTGTTGTTGATGGTGATAGCTTCGATTCCCTCCTGCCGCAGCGCCCAAACAGAATGTACCGAGCAGTAATCAAATTCTATGCCCTGACCAATGCGGATGGGGCCAGATCCTAATACCACCACCTTGGTTCGCTCGGTGTAAGCAGCTTCGTTCTCTTGTTCATAGCTGGAATAGAAGTACGGGGTAACTGCCTCAAATTCCGCAGCACAGGTATCGACCATCTTGTAGACCGGTTCGATGCCCAGGGACTGCCGATAGGCTCTTAGCTCTTGCTCGGTCATCTTCATGAACCCAGCCAGATAGCGATCCGCAAAACCAAGTTGTTTGACCTGCCGCAGCAGTTCAACGGGAGGCTTGCCAGTGATTTCTTTGAGTTTGTTTTCTAAATCAACTAAGTTAAGAATTTTATCTAAGAAGAATAAATCTATTTTCGTTAAATCATGAACCTCTTCAACGCTGCCACCACGTCTAAAATATTCGGCTATAGCAAATATTCTCTGATCCGAAGGTCGAGTAAGTTGCTGTGTTAACTCCGCTGGGGAAAGCTCGGTCAACTCCGGCAAATGTAAACCGAAAAGACCCACCTCTAACGAACGAATAGCCTTCATTAAGGCACCTTCCAAGGTACGATCAATGGACATTACTTCGCCGGTGGCCTTCATCTGAGTTCCTAGGCTGCGGTCCGCTCCGGTAAATTTATCAAAGGGCCAGCGGGGGAATTTTACCACCACATAATCCAGGGTTGGTTCAAAACAAGCATAGGTTTTGCCCGTTACTGAGTTGCGAATTTCATCTAAAGTAAGGCCAATGGCAATCTTTGCTGCCACCTTGGCGATGGGATAGCCAGTGGCCTTAGAGGCTAGAGCAGAAGAGCGGGATACCCTGGGATTTACTTCAATCACAATATATTTGAAACTCAGAGGGTCTAAGGCATACTGCACATTACAGCCACCCTCAATGCCCAAGGCCCGGATAATCTTGAGGGAGGCACTGCGCAACATTTGGTATTCCCGGTCACTCAGGGTTTGCGAAGGGGCGACTACAATACTGTCGCCGGTGTGAACCCCCACGGGATCAATATTTTCCATATTACAAACGGTGATGCAGTTATCCGCACCGTCTCGTATCACTTCGTATTCAATTTCCTTCCAGCCGGCCACACTGCGCTCCACCAGAATTTGCCCGATGAGACTATGTTTTAGTCCTCGAATGGCCACCGCTTGAAGTTCTTCTGCATTCTGGGCAATGCCACCTCCGGTACCGCCCATGGTATAGGCCGGACGTACAATCACCGGATAGCCGATTTCATTGGCAAAATCCACCGCTTCTTGTACGGAACAAACAATGACACTCTCCGGCACCGGTTCCCCGATCTGTTCCATCATTAACTTAAACATTTCCCTGTCTTCGGCCTTACGGATGGCATCCAGAGGTGTCCCCAACAGGGTGACCCCTTCTTCATCCAAAATCCCTTGTTCAGCCAACTGCAGGGCGATATTTAAACCAACCTGTCCGCCCAAGGTAGGCAGCAGGCCATCCGGTTTTTCTTGACGAATTACCCGCGTAACAAACTGTGGTGTTAATGGCTCGATATAGACTTTATCCGCCATATTGGCATCGGTCATGATGGTGGCAGGATTGGAGTTCACCAAAACCACTTCCAGACCTTCCTCCCGGAGTGCGCGACAAGCCTGGGTGCCGGCATAATCAAACTCCGCCGCCTGCCCAATGACAATGGGTCCCGAACCAATTACCAATACTTTTTTTATCCCCAGCTTTTTAGGCATGGAAACCTCCTTATGATTGTGTTACCTATTGTTTCATGTTCTCTAAGAAGCGGTCAAACAAATATTCTGAATCCATCGGACCGGGGGCTGCCTCAGGGTGATACTGTACGGAAAAGACCGGCAATGTTTTATGACGCAAGCCCTCCACCGTGTTGTCATTTAGATTAATATGGGAAACTTCGATATCTGCAGGCAAAGAGTTCTGGTCCACGGTAAAGCCATGATTCTGTGAAGTAATATAAACCCTGCCGCTTTGTAAGTCCTTTACCGGATGGTTGGCACCCCGGTGACCAAACTTTAACTTGTAGGTCTGCCCGCCCACCGCCAGGCCAAGAATCTGGTGGCCTAAGCAGATGCCAAAAACAGGATATTGTCCAATCAGTTCACGCACCGTCTCAATGGCATAGGGCACATTGATGGGATCTCCAGGTCCGTTAGACAACATAATCCCCTCCGGGCGTAACGCTTTAATTTCCTCTACAGAAGTGGTGGGCGGCACAACAACCACTTCACAACCACGTTGATTAAGACAACGTACGATATTAGCTTTAGCACCAAAATCCAGGAGCACCACTCGCTGACCGCTGCCGGATACGGTGAAAATTTCCTTGGTCGCCACGGTGGGAACCAACTCCTGGCCAGAAATCTGTGGGCATTGTTTAGCTTTTTCCACCAGGTCACGGGGTTCCAGTGCCTCGGTACTGATGATCCCACGCATGGTTCCATGATTCCGGATGAGCTTGGTTAAGGCCCGGGTGTCTATGCCCGAGATACCAATAACCCCTTCCCGGGCCAGAAATTCGTTTATTTTATTGCTGACTCGCCAATTACTGGGACGGTCGCATTCTTCCTTCACCACAAAGCCCCGGACAAAGGAATTTTTAGCTTCAAAATCCTCTTTGTTAATACCATAGTTACCGATTAACGGATAGGTCATGACGACAATTTGTCCACAATAGGAGGGATCTGTTAAAACTTCTTGATAACCTGTCATACCGGTGTTAAAAACCACTTCTCCCCACTCTTCTCCAGTGGCCCCAAAGGCCTTCCCAGTAAAAATGGTTCCATCTTCCAGTGCTAAATAAGCTTGCATTATCTGAAGACACCTCCGCCAATTAGTTTCGTCATAATGTATAATTATACACTAAATTGTATAATTATCTAGAGTGTATTTATCTAAGGAGTCTTCTTTGCTGCATTACCAGCTTGCCAGCAACCATCGTCAGCACCGGCAAACCCGTTAATTTCCAGCGGATAAAGGGGGTGTTTTTACTTTTGCTTTGCAGTTTGGCCGGATCCACTACCTCACTGAGAGTAGGATCAATAATGGTAATATCCGCTACACCGCCCTTTGCCAATTTACCTCCTGGTAGCTGTAAAATCTGCCGGGGATTACTGGCCAATTTTGCGATAGCCTGAGGAACGGATAAAATTCCTGGCTGTACCAACTGGCTAAAAACAAGTCCCACTGCAGTTTCCAGACCGATAAGACCATTGGCTGCATATTGAAACTCTACATCCTTTTCATGATAGGCATGGGGAGCGTGATCGGTAGCAATCACGTCAATGGTACCATCCTTAAACCCTTCCTTCACTGCCTCGACATCTTCCTGCCGCCGCAAGGGCGGGTTAACCTTGGCGTTAGTGTTATAACCCTGCACCGCTTCCTCCGTCAGGGTAAAGTGATGGGGAGTTGCTTCGGCCGTCACTTTCAGTCCTCTACTCTTAGCCTGACGAATCAGTCGCACACTACCAGCCGTACTGATATGAGCCAGATGCAAAGAGCAGCCTGTGTTTTCAGCCAACAAAATATCCCTGGCCACCATCACCTCTTCGGCAGCATTGGGAATCCCCTTAAGCCCCAGCATCGTGGAGACAGCTCCTTCATTCATCAGACCTCCCGCAGTCAGGCTGAGATCTTCACTGTGGGAGATTACCGTTAGCCCCAGCATCCCGGCATATTGCATCACCCGCTGCATCATGCCGGCATCCATGACCGGTTGGCCATCGTCGGACAGGGCCACTGCTCCGGCCGCCTGCAAATCGGCCATCTCTGTTAACTCTTTACCCTGGGAACCTTTGGTTAGCGCTCCGATGGGGTGTACCCTGGTCACTCCTACTCTGGCTGACTTCTCCAAGATATGATTGATGACAGCGGCGTTATCGGCCACCGGGTTGGTGTTCGGCATACAAGCTACGGCAGTAAATCCTCCCATAGCGGCAGCTCTGGTACCACTTTCAAGATCCTCTTTGTATTCGTAACCTGGTTCCCGTAGGTGAACATGCATATCCAACAAACCTGGGCAAACATAGCAATCCTTGGCATCAATGATTTCCGCTTCTGGTACCGTGAGATCCTTAGCTATTTCTACGATGCTACCGTTATCCACCAGAACATCCAGCTCCGTCAAAGTCTCATCGATAGGGTCTACAACAATACCATTTTTAATGAGATATTGCATCGTATTCGCCTCCTGTTAACAGATATAAAAGGGCCATTCTGACAGCAACACCGTTCGTCACCTGTTCGGTTATAACAGAACGACTGCCATAGGCCACCTGGGGATCAATTTCCAACCCCCGGTTCATGGGTCCTGGATGCAGCACCAAGGCATCCGAATTGGTTAGTTCCAATCTAGCCTGATTAATCCCAAACAACCTGCTGTATTCCCGCAGGGACGGAAACAAACCTTGCTGCTGTCGCTCCAGTTGAATACGCAGTACGTTGACCACATCTACACCCTCCAAGGCCGGCGCAAGTTCTCTATATACTTTAACTCCCATCTGTTCAATATCGGGAGGCATTAAGGTGGCCGGCCCCACTACTCGGACTTCTGCTCCCAGCTTGGTCAGGCCCCAAATATTCGAGCGCGCCACTCGGCTATGCAGGATATCTCCTACGATGCATACCTTTAAACCTGTGATACTCCCCTTTTTCTCCCTGATGGTAAACATGTCCAGTAACCCTTGGGTAGGATGTTCATGTGTACCATCCCCGGCATTGATGACCGCCGCCGGAATGTACTTGGCCAGGTACTCTGCGGCAC
>CAMKDG010000121.1 GCA_946411205.1 uncultured Desulfotomaculum sp. | reverse complement strand
GGGTATTCTTCATCAAAATTGGCCCCCGTTGTTGAAGAAGAACAGTGGACCCGGCAGTACAAAGCTATATGGTGGGGAAATAACCATCATAAGAAAAAAGATGCCACTTGCCCCATTTGAGATGGGGATAAGCTGATTTTACTCCGGGTACAGGGTGGTCAGTAAAATATAGTATTTTAGATAAGGTGGGCTGATTTATGATACCAAAAGGTGGTACGTTAAAAGTAAATCAAGTTATTGATATAGAACAAAAGCCAAGCCGCACCTATAAGCTTGACTTTACAGCTAACCGGGCTGTTGGCATGACGGACGATACCGAGGCTATCAAACAAGCAGTTTACAAAATACTGCAGACTGAGAAAAATAAATACTTCATCTATAGTTCGAACTACGGCATTGATTTAAGAGGTTTAATTGGCAGGGATCGCAGAATTTTGCAGTCTGAACTAAAGAGGCGCATTCAGGAGGCATTGCTGTATGATGACCGGGTTATGGCTATTGAGGATATGCAGATTACCTTTAACGAGGACCAAGCATTGGCTGAGTTTACGGTTGTGACACAATATGGCAGTTTCAGTGTAAGTCAGGGGGTGGGGTTGCGTGTATGAGAATCAAACTTATGGTGTCATCCTAAAGCGTATTGCTTGACCGATTCTAGAAGGAAAGACATATTTCATGGCAGCGGTATGCTCCCATAGACATCCCGTTGGGCAGCCAGTTTACCACTTGATAAGTGGGGGGAATTATAGTTGGAAAGCAGTCCACCGAAGACAATCTAAGGTTTTAAAATTATTAGCCTAAAATAAAAAGATGGCACACAATGGCACACTTACCTGTGGTATTATGTTAGTGTGGAAACCGCCTAGAGATGGGCGGTTTTTCTGTTTATGTGCGCCTGTCATGGGAGTTATCTATAGGGTGAAAGTCCCGAACGGTGAAGGTAGCAGTAACCGTAGCCTAAGACAAGGGTGTCTACCGTGAGGTAGAATCTGAAGGAAGTCGGCGGCAAACCTCCGGCCCGAGGACCACGAACCCCAGGTGAGGCTAGCGACAGTTGGGTGAGCTTGCATAACAAAGTAAAGCCCATGCTACCAAAGGCTGTCGAAAGTAAATGGGGCGGGTAGACGGTGGGAAAGATAACGCTCTTACCCGGGGAGGCCTGTCGGGAACGCCAATTAAATTGGTAACCCATGCAGAGATGCACGGTTGAACCGACAGGAGTCAGCAGAGGCCATAGTACCAGCAAAGAGGCGTCTGAGCAGGGAAGGGCCGAACATGATTGTGAGGGAAGTTCATGGCAAGTTCGAGAGATAAACAAAGACAGCAGAAAATCCCAAATGGGAACTGCCTTCAGGAGGAAGCGGTGAATACGCAGGGGACTGAAGGAGAGCCGAGTTTATCACCGGTACGAACCAAAGAAACGACCCGCGAAGAAAGTTGTAGCAACCTGATGGAACGGGTGGTAGCAAAAGACAATATGTCCTATGCGTTGTATCGGGTGGAGTCTAATAAAGGAGCCGCCGGAATAGATGGAATGACGACAGAATCCCTTCGCCCATTCCTTAAAGACCAATGGCCTAAAATTAGAGAACAACTCCTAAATGGAACCTACCAACCTAAACCTGTCCCCTCCTACTCTATTCGGGTATCATAGGGTAATTCTATTAAGTGTCGAAAATTGCGATAATTCAATACAGGATTCTGCCCCATTTTATCAAATAAAGAGATAAAAGGGGGAGATTAGTATGAATTTAAATAGAGTGATTAATATTTTAGATATGCCTGACCTAACATTAAGGTTACATTTTACTAGAAAGAGGGGTACATGCTACATTAGCTATTCCCCTAGCATTGAGCCAGAACTACAAAGCGAATTAATTGGGCTAATTAAAGAACATTTAAGAAGATTTAGGGAATTGGATCAAATAGGATTTAGCCCTGTTGGCTACAGAGAGGAAACGATTGAGTTCTGCACTTGTGATTATGTAAATAACTATAACGATGTAGTTACCAGTTATAACGAAGAAAACTTAGATAGAGAACCGTTAGACGATGATATTATAAATAGGCTAAATTTTTACTGTCTAGAATTAACTTTTATTGAAGAAGAAGTAGAAAAGAAGATACGATTCTTTAGAAGGGTAACAAGGTTTAAAAAACTAACGTCAAAAGGTTTCTTTGGTTGGATAAGAGATAATAGTTTTAATAAAGTAGATTCAAATTTATTAGGAATTGATGGAGAAGTTGACATTATCGTCTATGAGGAAGAGATGTTGATTTTAAATCATATTTCTCTTGAAAGGATATTCTCTTTAGCGGAACAGTATTTGGAAAAAGCTCAAACTGCAATAGATTTTATTAGAAACGCTGATAGAATTAGTAATTTTGAACAATTTGAAAACGATTGTTTAAATGATAGAAGAGTTGCAAGAATATTAACGAAAATGCTTACAGAAGAAGCAAGGCTTGAGAATTGCTTTGAGAATTTTGCTAATGTCGTAAATGTAATTGAAATATTTGAACTTGATATAGATATAGATAACTCAGAAATTCCTAAAATTATCTATAGTAATAAAGAACAACTAATGGATGTTATAAGGTTGGTAAGGGATTCTTACTATAAGAGCATTATTAATGAGAGAAAAGGAATTGATGATGGTATATGATTGAGAGGTAGGTATGATGAACCAGATTAATTACTTACATATGAGGATAACAATGTTTATTTCTTCGTATTTCCCGTTATATGTAATGCTGTTAATTCAAAATTCCAATAATTATAATACTATCGATAAAATTATCGGATTAATATATCCGGTAAACTACAAGATGATTCTTTTTATTGGAGTACTATTGTTTTTTATACTAATATCTTTTATTAGTATTATTGATATTAAAAGAACTAAAGGTAATGAATATTACAGTATTAATAAAATTCACAGGCCAGATGATACAGTTATTAGTTATATGATGACTTATATCATTCCATTATTAACAACCAATGATTTATCTAATCAGACAATACTAATAAACATATTCTTGTTCTCACTTATTGGTTATATGTATATCAGGCTAAATTTAATTTACTTAAATCCGTTGTGGTCTGTTTTTGGATACATAATGTATAAAACTGATACAGATATGATATTAATAACAGATATTCCTTATTTTAGGATCAAGTCTTTAAATAATAGCAGGGTAAAAGGAAGGTTGTTGGGAAGCAATATTTATCTAATTCAAAAAAGAGAAAATGAAACCATTTAGAGCCTTCGGGCTCTTTTCTATTTTGTCCTACGCTTGCACCTTAGATGGTCAACTAGGAAATGGGCCTTAGTGCCCATTATATGCTGGGTTAGCTTAACGGCAGAGCCACAACTTATAATTGTGAGATGGAGGTTCGATTTCCTTCACCCAGTACCAGTGTCAACGGCGTTGAATGGACCAAATGAGCGAATAAGATCCAAAATAAGACCAATTAGGAACAGGCCCAGCGAAACGCCTTGCGGTATGACGACGATGCAGCAGAGAGAGAAAATGACCTGTTCTTTGAGTTTAGATGACGATTAAGTAAAAAGACGCCTTCCCGGCGTCCCGTTTATTTATTGTTTTCAAACATTAATAATATTTTATTTATAAATTTTTCTCTATTATTGTCAGTTATTTTGATTGTATTGAACTGAACAGATACAATTTGTTCCTTTTTTATACAATAAAATTCTAAAAAACGGTTAAGACGTTCTTCGGCAAGGTCATTTAATTCATCTTTGAAAATTCTACATTCTAACATTATTTTTCTCCTTTCTTTTTTATTTATAGTAAGTTATTTTTCTTGTGGTAACAAGTGGTAATTTATCAAGGAGGTGCATTGTGCAGCTAACACCAAAACAGAAAATATTTGTAGACGAGTACCTAATTTGACCTCAATGCACCAGAGCATACAAATCGGCAGGGGTTGAGGGCTATAAGCTACTAAGAAACCCTAAGATTGACAAATATATTCAACAACGGTTAAAGGACCGGGAGAAACGGACCGAGATTACACAGGATATGGTACTCCAGCGTTGGTGGGATATAGCTACGGCAGACCCTAATGAGATTATCCACCTACGGCGAGTCTGCTGTCGTCACTGCTTCGGGAAAGATCACCAATATCAATGGCGTGACGAAAAAGAGTATAAGCAAGCTGTTAAGGCGGCAACCATCCTAGCCAGAGAACAGAATAAAGACCCAGTAATCCCCTCTGATGTCGGCGGCTATGGATATGACCGTTTACTGAGGCCACATCCTAAGTGCCCCTACTGCAGGGGGGAAGGGCACGAGGAAGTCCACATTGAGGACACCAGAGACCTTGGGTCTAAAGCAATGCTCCTGTATGATGGCATTAAGCAAACAGTTAACGGGATAGAGATTAAGATGCAGGACCAAGGGAAGGCACTGGAGAATGTGGCTAGGCACCTCGGGATGTTTACTGACAAAGTAGAGCTAAATGGCAATCTGAATGTTAACAATCCCTTTGCCGGTCTAACCACTGAAGAGCTAAAGAAGCTGATTGATAGTGGATAAATCCACAATAAAAAAATATGCCCTTATAGAACTTGCCAAGCGTGAGTTCTTTTATTTTTGCCATGCTATGGCTCCAGATTTCTACCGGGAGGATAGACAGTACCTAATAGACCTTTGCGCGGAGTTGCAGGACTTTTACGAGAGTGAGGACGACATTCTTATAGTCAATCTCCCGCCTAGACACGGTAAAAGCCGAACAGCGTCCTTGTTAGCACAATGGGTATTTGGGAAGAACCAAAAAGAAAAGATCATGACTGGCTCTTACAATGAAACCCTATGGCAAATACTTGATGATAAACACCCTTTTATAGCGTACCATGGTACTGGATGGTTTGGCGATAGTGTCAAAGGAACTCAGTTTTCTAGAATTTTAGGAGATAAGATATCGTTTGATTTCATTGGTACCAAGCTAAGGATAATTACATCCAAAGACACCAATCGAGACAATAATATTAAAATAACAATTGACGGAATTAATTATTTTTATTCAGAATATGGAAATTCACAATACCGATTATTGGTCTTCGAGAAATTAAATTTATCTTATGGAAAACATAATGTTGTAATACAAAAGGATGGAGATAACGGTCAAACAGTCTTTAGTTTAGATGCAATTGATATTGATGAAACGGGTAGCTTAATAGACTACTATCAGCCTACCGACCTAACAGCAACTGCAGGTAACACCCAAGTAAACCTTACATGGGCTGCTGTAACTGGTGCCACTGGATACAATATAAAAAGAGCCACAACAGCAGGCGGCCCGTATATCGATATAGCAACCAGCGTTACCGATGCAGTATATACAGACTCCACAGTAACCAACGGTACAACATACTATTATGTAGTAACCACAGTAAGAGGTAGTAAAGAGAGCGAGCCCTCTAATGAAGTATCTGCCACACCCCAAAACCAATCACCTGGGGGCACTGGCGAGGCCTCACTTGTTGTAACTATGGCTAATGGCTCGGATCAGCAATATAACTTACCAATGTCAAAAATTAATTCGTTTATTAACTGGTATAATAGCAAGGCGACCGGGGTTGGACAGCCTTACTATTGTCTCGATGCAAAGCCCCTAGCCCCTTATACTCAAAGGACTGATTACCTTATTTTTGACAAGATCGTATGTTTTAAGGTGAATCAATAATAAATTGGTTCATTACGGATGGCCCTGGGGAAACCTGGGGCCTTTTTCTGTTTTTGTGCAGACCATAGTTCGATGCGTTAGGGCAGTAGACCTATAGATGATTAATCTTTAAAATAAATTTTTTCCTCTTGAAAATCCCTAGGTAGAGCTTGGGGCTTATTTAAGAATATTTTTCCCTAAAATTCGGGAATATTTTTTGGAATATTATTATTGAAAAATGTAAAAGGGTATGATATGCTTCATGTATGATTAAATAGCAGAAGAGGGATGTAATGAAAGAGGTTACGGTTTACGGCTTTGAACTCGGAACAAAGAATATTAACTCAGAAGAATTTGTCAAGCAACATATAACTTCTGAGCGCTCCAAATTGATATATCAATGCATAACTTCTGCGATTCAAGAGTATCGTACGGAATATGCCAAACTAAGAATAAAACACACACCTCGTACGGAAGCTAGTATTATCCATGACTTAATCAAAAATAATATAACAGAAGCGTTTAAGGATGATCAAAACACTTACACAACTACCGTGCGAAATTTATTTAAACTTGGGATTAATAACGGATCAGTAATCATTCGGTTTAAAAAGATGGATAAAAGACGCAGAGTACATAATATCCCAACACAGCAATCTTTTGATTTTAATAACCAACTATGCTTATGGCCATCGACCAATATCAATGCAGGATATTACCTAAATGGTTTAGAAATCGAAGTGTTTGTCGCATGCCCGGAGAGTAATAGTAAAAATTCTTGGGTATGGGCTATACATCCTGATGCTCCTCAAGCTACCCATGAGATTCCTGTCGAACAGCTTTCGGGAACAAATCGTCGCCCAACCCCAAGGAGAAAGGAAACCGAGGAACATGTTACCAATGAGTAACCAAGAGAATGTTAATCCACAAATGATAGTGCTTGGGAGGGAATCGAGGGGACTTACTCAGAAAGACATGTCTGAGCTGTTGCCGATTACCCAGGGCACATTATCAAAAATAGAGAGCGGTCTCCTGCAGGTATCTGATCAAGATATTAAAATTATTTCTAAAGTTTTAGGGTATCCTGAGCATTTCTTTAGGCAAACAGATCCTATTTATGGACCTGGAACAAGTGAATTATATCATAGAAAACGCCAAGATATCCCTATTAAAATATTGAAGAAGATTCATGCGACGATGCATTTGCGACATATGCAAGTTGGAAGGTTACTAAAGTCCTTAGACATCGGCTCAATAGATATAAGAAAAATAGACATAGATGAACCCGGTGCTCCGTCCCCTGTAGAAGTAGCAAGAATGATTCGAGCAACGCTTCATGTGCCATCCGGGCCTATACTAAATGTAGTATCTTTAATTGAAAATGCTGGTGGGATCATTATACCTTGTGATATTGAAACAAATAAGATTGATGCTCTTAGCAGGTGGATACCTGGATTCCCACCTATCTTTTTTATCAATTTAAACATGCCAATGGATCGGATACGTTTTACTTTGTGTCATGAACTTGGACACATAGTCATGCATCAAATTCCAAACAGTGAAATGGAAAAACAGGCTGATGAGTTCGCCGCAGAATTCTTGATGCCGGCAAATGAAATTAGAAACTCATTGGATAATCTCACTTTAGAGAAGCTGTCGGCTTTAAAGCAACATTGGAAAGTATCGATGGCCTCTATAATCTATAGGGCAAAATCATTAAATAAAATTACTGAGAACCAAGCAAGATATCTTTATGCTCAAATGGCTAGATTGGGATACAAAACAAAAGAGCCAGCATGGTTAGAGCCCCCTAAAGAAACTCCCAAGCTTTTTTATGACCTTGCGGAAATACACATGCAGGAGCTTGGATATACAGAAGAGGAGCTCAGTGAATTGTTGTTGGTGAATCAGTCAGAGTTTAGGGATGCCTTTAAGAATCACGGGAGACGTTTGAAGATAGTAAGATAAATTGACAATAAGGGCGCGTCGCAAAACGTTCAATTGAAAACGTAGGGCGACACGCCCTTTTTTTTGCTTTATAGCAATGTCCTCTTTATGCCCTGGTAGCGACACAGTTACTAGGGTTATTCTTTTGTAAAAAAGATAAGGAGGAAATAAATGCCTACAACAACACCGAATTTAGGACTCAAAAAACCACTAGGGCATGAAGTTTTCAATCGACAAGCTTACAATGAAAACCTGGATTTGATGGACCAAAATGCTGCCAAAAAGACGGTCCTTGCTGAACATTTGGCCGAAACTATGCCGCATAAATTTACCGATACTGGTACTGGAAAAACATATCGGTGGGGGTTAAAAGTGACAAGTGGAATACCAACGATGGTGTACGAGGAGGTATAAAGTATGGCCACTGAAATCCAAATTGCAGATAAGCAAACTCTGGATGCGGTCAATGCCAAGGCTGGAGCTAATACAGATGTAGCAGGTACTAATACTTTATTTGCACGTTTAAAACAAATATATGATTACTTAGCTGGAAACTTAAATGCTACAGTAAGTAGCCGTGCTACTCAAACTACGGCAGATACTATTAAGTCTAGTGTTGGAGACGCTGGTGATATTGCTAATCCAAGTGGTAGTATACACGCTAAATTAAGTAGCATTCAAACAAGTATTAACTCTCCTGTTGTTTATAATGCGTCACCGAGTGATACAGTTAAAGTATTATTACCAACACAAAAAACTACTAATACTTTTGATAATGTCTTGGCTAAAAGATTTGTTAGTCCAATAACAGGTATTATAAGACTTAAAGCTGATATAAAAAATTCTGATACTTCAACATTTGTGGTTGCCCCTATCTTAGTCAATGGTATAGGTATAAAGTCTTTACCGGGTGGTTACTATACAAAATCAATTCAATACAGTGACGGTGGCGCGTTTTCTTCAAGTAGTGACACGTATGTAACTGGTATTATGGATATCTTTGTAAGAAAAGGAGATTATGTTGAAGTAATGTTAAGAGTTGCATCAGGTAAAATAGGTTATCTTTCAAACTTTAAAGTATGTTATGATGAAGTAACATCAAACTTTGATTAAGGGGTGATATAAATGAAATATTTATATATTACAAATACATCATTGTTACATCAGGATAACGGTTGGCATTATCTTGGAATGAACACATCTATGTTTGACGTTCTACACTACAACAAAGACCTAACCATATGTGTCATTAAAACAGCACAAGAAATTCCACAAGAATTACGGCAGTTTTTAGTAACTGAAAGGGAGTTCAATAATTTAATTCAAGAACTTGAGTCACTCTCACCAGAAGCACAGTATGAATCTCAACTAACAATCCATGACCAACTACTCGACATCAAAGGGGATTTAGTTGATCGGGACTTTAGAATTAATAACATGAGTTCTATAACTTATCGTAATTGTAAGACGTTTATTGATGCTGGTAGGCATGAATATAATGACATACTGGCAAAGTTAGACGTTTTTCTGCTCGGTGACAGAATAACCATTGAGGAATACAACGAACTGGTACAAATGATGAACAACAGAAAAGATACTGCATAACATACTTAAAAAGTGACAATCATGATAAAATTACGTATTAGATTTAAATTATGGCCGGGGCTTAGTGCTCCGGCCCTTAATACTGATGGCATGAGGGGTTTCAGTCCAATTTTGGGCTCAGTGACTTTTTTATCGAAACCACCTACCAGGATAGCACCGGATGAACATTCCCCTGTTACCTACTTACTAAAAAAGGCTGTGAGATGGTAGCCAATAAAATGACCGGTGAAAAAGGTGTGCTTTTCACTGCGCATATGTAACTAGATTTGAAGAAATGGAAAAATAGCTTACTGCTCCTATTCAAGGAACTTAGCCCTCAGCTCCAATTGCATATCAATATGGAACTCAAACAGAAAGAGTTGGAACAGGCCATATCTGAAACTAAAGAAGAAGTCCAAGGCATCCGAAAGATCGTGGCCCTGAACCCCAATAATTGGCGCAAAGACTTTGCAGCACCGCTAAGTAAAATGGCACTCAAACTAGGTGGCCGAGAGCTACAAGTTATTGGACGAACAGTTTAATGTAAACTTGCAAAGTCGGTTAACTGGTAAACGCCGCCGCATGGCTGATGAAGGTATCTGCAAATCGAAGCGGGATAAACTCAATCAGCTAGATGGGATTGCAGATGACAAAAAACTGATTGAGGGTTACACAGCCTTCATTAAGGAAATGGCGATCAAATACGGAGAGTAGGGGGAGAGACGATTGGAAAAGTCAAACAGATATTTAATCTGTGAGGGTTGCGAGGTAGAAATATCATTGGTGAACCAAGATAAATCCTCCTTTCCATTGGCAAAGCAAAAAACATTAAGAGTTTTGCAAGAGAGGAAAAAGACCAAATTCATTAATGAGTCTTGGTAGGACATCCAGTCAGCCTAACATATAATAGGCATGGGCCTCCTAAGAATGATCGTTCGTTAACATAATAAGTGTTTCTCCTATCAAATAAGAGGCCTATTAAAGTTAAGATTTGTTAAGGTTTATAAAATTTATGGGGTGCTAAGAAATGCTAAGGTTAAAACAGTGCTTCATTAAGTGGAAAAATCACTGAAAGGAAATTTCCCTAAGTATGAGATGGAAAAGAGCTTAAAGGAAGAGGTTACTATACTAGTAGGTCATCGGTAGATTTGGATTTACCCAGGGGATTGTACGTGCAAAGCTTGGTGTGGTTGAAGCTAATAATAGCATTACAAATAATTACAACGGCAGTACATGGAATTAAATCGAGCGTGAGCTACGCCGCCGGGAGTGTAAATAGGAGAACGTAATTAATTTTGTGTAATTGGTTATAACTACCAATAAGGAGTTGAATC
>CAMKDG010000120.1 GCA_946411205.1 uncultured Desulfotomaculum sp. | reverse complement strand
GCGATTAATTACATACTCAACAAGGTTTACTGGTTCCCGTATTTCCGGGGCCAGCAGTTTTTCCCGGTAACGAACGGATCTGGACCAGGGGAAGGTGGGGGCGTTTAAAAGATCCTCCCTGTGGAACCAGGGGTATCCCCCAAATATTTCATCAGCACATTCACCGGAGAGGGCCACGGTAGCATCTTTTTTAATTTGTTGGCAAAAGAGATAAAGAGAGGCATCCACATCGGCCATGCCCGGCAGATCCCGGGCCACCATGGCAATGCGCAAGGCCTCGACCAATTGCGGCGTATCCACAGTAATATAGTGATGTTGGGAGTCTAGAAAGGTTGACATACGCTCTATCCAGGGTGCATCGGAATTAGGCTGATACAGGCTTGCCTGAAAATATCGGTCATTATCGGTATAATCCACCGAATAGGTATGCAAGGGACCCTGGCCGGTACCTTTGTAGGTTTTGGCGGCGAAGGCCGACAGGGCACTGGAGTCTAAGCCGCCTGACAGAAGGGTACATACCGGAACGTCGGCTACCAATTGGCGGGAGATGGAGTCCTCCAACAGTTCTCTTACTTTATGAATGGTCGTATAAAGATCATCCTCATGGGGGGCACTTACTAACTGCCAATAGGGTTTGATAGTAAGGCTATTATTCTTGTAAAGAAGGCTATAACCGGGACGTAGTTCATGAACATTTTTAAACACACCGTGACCCGGCGTACGGGCAGGACCAAGGGCAAATATTTCTGCCAGTCCGTCTGCAGCAACTTCTGGTTTTACCAGCGGATGGGCTAGTAAAGCCTTTAATTCACTACCAAACAGAAAGGCATTTTTTCGCTTGGTATAAAACAAAGGTTTTACTCCCAGGCGGTCCCTGGCCATAAAGAAACTCTGTTCTGCCTGATTCCAGATGCCAAAGGCAAAGATGCCGTTACATTTCTCAACACAGCTGGGTCCCCATTCCATATAAGCGGTTAATAGAACTTCGGTGTCGGAATGCCCCTGAAAATGATGCCCCCGTAAGGCTAATTCCCCTCGAAGTTCCGGGGTATTATACAATTCACCGTTATACACAATGACAAAGGTTTGTTCACCCAGCGTGCGAATCATCGGTTGGCTACCGCCCACAGGGTCCACCACAGTGAGGCGCCGATGCCCTAAAGCTGCTCGGTCGGAAATCCAGTACCCCTCAGCATCCGGGCCCCGATTGGTCAAGGTTGTAGTCATTCTTTCCAGAATTATGCGGTCTTGGGGTAACTGTATTTTTTCATCAATCCAACCCGTAATACCACACATAAGCAATTCCTCCTTACGGTTACTAACCAAAATTTTACTGCCAAGTAAGCAGCTAGATTGGACAGCTAGCAATAAAAAAACCACCAGGAAAAGGGTAAACAACCCTTTTTGCCAGGTGGCGCCATTGCCTCTCTGCCATAACTCAGACATTCTGTTTAATAATTCATATTACGTGCCCTACCATAAAAATGACATTGAAAAAGAAAAGAAATATCTGGTTGGCAACTCACAAAAAAAATAGTATGAATAAGCTCTTGGTGATGGACTTTTTCCTATGGACAGGATTATTATTTAAATAAGAGTGTCTTTTTTTGGGGGGTACTAGATGTTTGGCAGGCGCGTTCTGCTAGCGGACCCGGATGTGGATTACCGGAAAAGATTGAAAGACTTACTGGCACAACATGGTTATCTGGTGGTGGCTGAAACTGAAGATAGTCAGAGCACCCTCCAGGCAGCTTTTCAAACTGAGCCGGATGTCATTATCATGGAAGCAAAGCTGCCGGGGAGTAAGGGGTTGGAAGTTGCTCGGGTGATTGAGGAACACCATCTGGCTCCGGTTGTTTTAATTACGTCTCTTAATAACCGTGAGATTATTGAAGAGGCTAAGTTTTCTGCCGTATTGGGGTATCTAATCAAACCGGTAGATGAGGCCAGTTTAAGTCCCACCTTGGAAATGGCCATCGGGATATTTAAACGGTTGGTTCGGGTAGGTAAGGAGAACAAGCGGTTAAAGAAAGAACTGGAGGAACGAAAATTGGCAGAACAAGCTAAGCGACTTTTAATGGAGAAGAAAGGACTCTGTGAACAAGAGGCGCATCGATACTTACAAAAACTAAGTATGGACCGCTGTAGTTCCTTGCCCAAGATTTGCCAGCAAGTCATAACGAGCCTGTCTAAAAACTGAACATAGATATTTATGTTTAAAAGAATAGTTGTATACAATATATCTAGCTGTTGTTTGTTGACGGAGCCTAAAAAGAAATGTATAGTACTGATTACAGGTTAATAATGTACTGGGGCAAAGACGTCCCAACTGGACCTTTGATTTTTGAAGGGTCTAGTTGGGGCGTCTTTTGTTAGTATCATTTAGTTTTAGAGGAGGGTTATGATGCAGCCGCTAACGTCTCAGGATGTAATTGAAAGAGCCCAGGAATACCATGTGAAGTTTGTACGCTTACAGTTTACAGATATTCAGGGTAATTTTAAAAATGTGGCCGTCACCATAGAAGAGCTAGAAAGGGTACTGGCCAACAAAATTAGCCTTGATAGCGCGGTGCTGGAAGGAAAATACGGACCAAAACAGACGGATGTTTTTTTAAAGCCAGACCCGAAAACCTTTCAGGTTTTCCCTTGGCGTCCCCGTGAGGGGGCGGTGGCTCGACTTATCTGTGATATGGTTTCTGCCGATGGTCAACCCTATGCTGGTTGCTCCCGCAGCAAATTAAGAGAGTCCCGGGCCACCTGGGAAAAAAGTGGTTTGGAACTAGCCGTGGGTGCAGAGATTGAGTTTTTCTTATTTCACACCGACCAGCAGGGTCACCCGATTGCCCAAACCCATGATAATGCGGGACTTTGCGATTTAACTCCGGTGGATTTGGGTGAAAATGCCCGGCGGGATATGGTACTAACCCTGGAGGAAATGGGTTTTCAAATTGTCTCTAGTCATCATGAGAGTGCCCCTGGTCAGCATGAAATTGTACTGCGGGAAGAAGACCCATTAAGTATGGCAGATAAGATTGCTACTTTTAAATTTGTGGTTAGAACCATTGCTCAAAGACATGGCTTACACGCCTCCTTTATGCCGAAACCCCTGCCTGGACATAATGGCTCGGGAATGGCCCTGAGTCTTTGCTTGTATCAGGAGGCTGAGAACGCTTTGTCAGATAGTACTGTCAGTAATGGACTTAGTCATTTAGCAGGTAGTTTTACCAGCGGTCTGGTTAGCCATGCTGCGGCCTTAACAGCCATTGTCAATCCCTTGGTCAACTCCTACAAGCGATTAGGCAATTCGGAGCTGGATCGGGTACTAAGAGGATGGTCCGAAAGCAACAGGAAATCGATGATCAGAATTCCTTCTCAACGGGGTAGTGATACCCGAATTGTATTACGCAGTCCTGATGCTACCTGCAATCCATACCTGGCCTTGGCTCTGGTGATGCAGGCCGGTTTAAAGGGCATCCAGGATAAGTTGCCATTGCCGGTATCTTTGGATGACGAAGGAAGTTGTGAAAGAGTACCCCGCAACCTGGGAGAAGCACTTTGGGCCTTGACACAGGATCAATTTATCCAACAAGCCTTGGGTGAACTAATTTTCAATCGCTATCTAGAGGTTAAGAACAAAGAATGGGATGAATTCCATTACCATGTGCATCCCTGGGAGTTGGAGCGATATTTAACCAATTACTAATAACCTTAAAGGTGTAATCTAATAAATTTGAAATGTATCAGGAGGTAATGAAAGATGACATTAAGTAAAGGTATCAATGCCAGCACCGCAACCATGACCAAACTACGTACCCCCGAGAGCTACTGTGCCTTCAGTGGCATGTGCACCACCTGCCTCGACGGCTGTCCCGGTTTCTGTGAAATCGGTAAATCCGCTGTGCGTGGTAAAGAAGTGCTGTATCCCCAGCCCTTTGGTAAAACCACCTCTGCTTCTCAAAAGGATTATCCCATTGATTATTCCCACTTTAATATTATGGGTACTGCCGTAGGTGCTCACGGTATGGAAGCTGATTCCGATAAAGCGATTTTCCCAGCGGTTAATTTGGAAACCTGCTTAGGTTCTAACAAAGACCTCAAACTTACTCTACCCATCATCGTAGCTGCTATGGGTTCCACCAATGTAGCTGCAGATAATTGGGATCACCTGGCTGCCGGTTGCGCCATTGCCGGTGCCGGTATTGCTATTGGTGAAAACGTTTGTGCCATGGACCCTAATGTAGAAATTAAGAATGGCCGCGTGGTTCACTCCCCCAACCTGGCCAGAAGAGTGAAAGACTTTCAGGCATGGTCCCAAGGTGCAGGTTTCATAGCTGTGCAGGCCAATGTGGAAGACACCAAACTGGGTGTGCAGGAATATGCTTTGGAAAAGCTGGGTGTCGATGCTGTTGAGGTTAAGTGGGGTCAGGGTGCCAAAGATATTGGTGGCGAAGTGAAGTTAAACAGTCTGGAACGTGCCCTGCAGTTAAAGAGCCGCGGTTATATTGTACTGCCCGATCCGGAAGATGCCAAAGTACAGGAAGCCTACAAGGCCGGTGCTTTTAAAGAATTTGAACGTCACTCTAGAATTGGCATGGTTTCTGAAGAAAGTTTTGTTCAGCGGGTAGAAGAACTGCGGGCAGCCGGTGCTAAATATGTGTTCTTAAAGACCGGAGCCTATCGTCCGGCAGATTTAGCCCGTGCGGTGAAATTTGCCTCCTTAGCGAAGATTGATCTGCTTACCGTTGACGGCGCAGGTGGTGGAACCGGTATGAGCCCTTGGCGGATGATGAATGAATGGGGTGTACCCACCGTTTATCTTCAGTCCCTGTTAACCCAGTATTGCGATAAGTTGGCTGCCCGTGGCGAATATGTACCACCCATTGCCATGGCCGGTGGTTTTACTTTGGAAGATCATCTGTACAAAGGTATGGCCCTGGGTGCTCCCTATGTGAAAGCTATTGGTATGGCCCGTTCTGCTTTAACTGCTGCTATGGTAGGCAAGAACATTGGTGAAATGGTGAAGAGTGGCAAAGTACCTAACGAATATAAAAAATATGGTGAGACTCTAGAACAAATCTTCATTAATACTGCAGTACTCAAGAATAAGTTGGGTGATCGCTTTGCAGATCTGCCCGTTGGTGCCATTGGTGTTTACACCTACTTTGAACGTTTAGCACAGGGTTTGCGCCAGTTTATGTGTGGTGCTCGCAAATTCTCCCTGGAGTACATTACTCGGGACGATCTGGTGGCCTTAACTCCCGAAGCTGCGGGGATTAGTGGCATTCGCTATGTTATGGAAGCCGATGCTGAAGAAGTAGAAAAAATTCTTGGCTAATAGAATATCTAGTAACTAATGAATAAGCCCAGACAGGAGTAAAACCTGTTTGGGCTACACTGTTTAATCATCAGAAGAAGGGCTAGATTTTTGTAAAGTATTGATGTATACTAGATAAATAATTGAAGAAGCACAGAAATGTGCTAATCACAGGGCAATGGAGCCTACGTACAGGTTGTGAAATTTCTACAACCTGCATGTAGGCTTTTCGTTTTGTGATATACTAAGTCTTGGAGATTTTAGTAGAAAGGTGTGTTATTGTGGCCAAGCTGACTAACGACGATGTTAGGCAATTATGTAAGGAATTACACGTTAAGTTCATTCGACTGCAGTTCACAGACATTTTTGGGGTATTAAAAAACGTAGCTATTACGGTGGAACAACTGGATAAAGCACTGGATGGGGAGATGATGTTTGACGGCTCCTCCATTGAAGGCTTTGTGAGAATCGAAGAATCTGATATGTATCTCCGTCCAGATCCCAATAGTTTTGTGGTCTTTCCCTGGAAACCCCGGGAAGGCGCAGTGGCTCGCTTGATCTGTGATATTTATAATCCTGATGGCACACCTTTTATTGGTGACCCCCGTTATGCACTGCGTCGGGCCATTGCCGAAGCCGAAGCAATGGGTTACACCATGAATGTAGGTCCCGAAGCCGAATTTTTCTTATTCCATGTGGACAGTGAGGGCCGTCCTACTACGAAAACCCACGACCGGGCCAGTTACTTTGACATGACACCCATTGATCTAGGGGAAGATGCCCGGCGCGATATGGTCTTAACCCTGGAACAAATAGGTTTTGAAATAGAAGCTTCTCACCACGAACTGGCTCCCGGACAGCACGAAATTGATTTTAAATACTCCGATGCTTTGGATGTGGCCGATAAAATTGTTACCTTTAAGCTAGCTGTACGAACTGTCGCTCAACGCCACGGTCTACATGCCACCTTTATGCCCAAACCTGTCTGTGGTATGGCCGGTTCCGGGATGCACTTGAATCAGTCCTTGATTACCAAAGAAGGCAAAAACGCCTTTTACGATCCCAATGCCCCCATTGGCATGAGTGAAATTAGTATGAACTATATTGCTGGACTGATGCATCATATAGAGGCCATTACAGCGATTATCAACCCTACCGTTAACTCCTACAAACGATTGGTTTCAGGTTATGAAGCTCCGGTTTATGTGGCTTGGTCTTCCCAAAACCGTAGTCCGTTGGTTCGTATTCCGGCCAAACGTGGTATGTCCACCCGTGTGGAACTGCGCAGCCCGGACCCATCCTGTAACCCTTACTTAGCTTTGGCAGTATGCCTACGGGCAGGACTTGATGGTATTAAAAAGGGTATGGTACCACCACCACCCTGCGATAGAAACATCTACGAAATGACCTTGGCTGAACGCCAGGAACTGGGGATTGGCAATTTGCCAGAAAATCTTTCTGAAGCCATCAAGGCATTAGAGGCCAATGAAGTGATTAAAGAAGCCCTAGGCCCCCATATTTTTAACCGTTATGTTGAGGCAAAGCTTATTGAATGGGATCGTTATCGTATGCAGGTAAGTGCTTGGGAGTTAGAGGAGTATTTAACCAAGTTCTAATTACTTGCTGTCTGCCTATGCTAAGCAGGCTGCCCCAGGGAACAGCTCCTGTGCTGTGCTCCTGGGGCAGTTTTTTATTTATTATCTAGCGTTGTCCTCGGAGTAGGCTGTTCATATCCCAGACCTGATAGCACTGATTTTTAGCCTGTTGTAGCAGGGCAATATAACGCCTTTCGCAAGCAGTGGTCTTTAAGATTGTAGCCTCTAACATATCTTTATCAGCCCAATGCATTTGTTCCTGTGCTATCTGCCAGGCTCTTTTGGCCTGCTCGATTTGTTGTACCAGCGCATAACGTTCATCAGGGGTATTATTTTTTAATATGGCCTTTTTTAAATTGCTCCAGGAAAAATCCTTTAGAAGACAGTGCAAAATTCTCCGATCTCCCCGCATACCAAAAGCCCCCCTCCTTGTCCCAGTTTGTTAATGTGTATTACAAACCATTAACTGATAGTACAAAAAAGGGAAAATTAAAATAATTCAGGTTTAGAATTAATTGACTTATTTTACAATTGGGATTACAAGTAAAGGTATTGAATCTTTAGTTTGAGCTTGTTATAATTTTCTCAATCAAACAAATTCAGGAGGTGGATGTAATGTCAAAACTGATTGGTAAACTTAAAATTGTTAATGGGAAAGTGCAACTGGTAAGAATTGGTGATGGCGAGGAAAAACTAAAAATGGGTTGTGGTTATAGAATGTATGCGGCATTACGCCAAGTAAAAGGCAGAATAAAGTAGATATAATAATTTTAAGGTTTGGGAAATAAATCCCAAACTTTTTTATTTTTAGCACAAAATGTATGTGAAATTAGTATCAAATATTTTGAAAATAGAAATTATTTGATGAGTTTGCGGGTCCATTTGATAAACTGACCTAACCAATTGCTTTTTTTGCTGGAGGCTGCTGCAGCGCCCCATGAATGGCTTTTGCTTTCTGGTACAGCCTGTGATACTGGAGGGAGAAAAGTGGTTTTTACCAGAACGGGTCGGAGTCGACCATTCTCGTCTCGGATAAATTTACCCTTTACTCTGATATCTCCATTCATGGCTAAAGAAAAGTAATAGTCAGCCTGCTCGCAGGTCAAGGCAATGATTTCCTCCACCCGTGACCACTGTTTTTCCATTCATTTTCACCCCCCCTGAAATGTATTATAGAACTGCTCTGAATTACGGGGAAGGGGTGTAAAATGTTGAGACTGCTGATATAATCGGAGTTGATAAAAGCAAGAATGGGGGTTGTTGCCAAATGGTGTCGCAGCAGGAATTAAGCCGTATGACAGAGACAGAAAGAGAAATTTATCTAGTTAATGTACTGGAAAGAAAGCTTGAGGAACTAAAGCATTCAGTAATGACTGCAGAACAAAAGGAAGAACATGGGCATGGCCCTGAGTTTCAGAGGGGTATGACAGCAGGCTTTGTTTCTGGTCTTGCTTTAGCGTCCCGGGTTCTGATGCCGGAAAAACCTATTTCCAGCAAGGTGTTGGAAGTTTTGGAACAATATAATACCTGGGCCCAAAATTTTAATCGACAGGGAAAGAGGACCAGAACGGAAAAAGATTGACTGTAGCAGTAGAATCAATGCACGCATAGCATATCGTAACCATATTATTATTGGTCTAGGCCAGTGTTATGGAGGGATGCTATGGGGGGAGCAATTATTTATCCTGAGATTATTGGAACGCTGGCAGATACCGGTTTTCTTGTCGTACCTGCCATAAAAAAAGAAATGGCCTACTATGCTGAACGCCGCTTCCTGGGTGAAGAAGTAAATTGCCGGTTGAATTGGAATTTGGTCATAATAAAGTCATTAGAAATTTGTTTAATTTCTATGGAAATCCTTTGGGATGATGGAAATATTACGGTAGTGGGTTTTCCCTCTAAAACATGGGAGCAATTAAGCCAACTCATGCATTTCCGCAATGTTTTGCTGCTGCCGGATCGGGGACTCATCAGTTCTGAGAATAACCTGATTAGCCCGGTAGCTGCCCAAGAGGGTTTTTTGATTAAGGGAATCGATAAAGGGCTCATTCATTTGGCCAAAAAGGCAGCTAATATGCCTCTAGAGATGAATGTTCAGGGCTTAATGACCTATCTTGGCGATCTCATTAACACGACTCGGTCATCGGACAGTGGTCTTTTCCTCAGTTAAGTGGGGGTGATGAAATAGTAGGGATTAAAGTGATAAGTTATAATATTCGTCATGCCCGGGGGATGGATGATCAGGTCAATCTTAGTAGGATAGCAGAGGTATTAGCCCGTTCTGGTGCACAACTAGTTGGGCTCCAAGAGGTGGATAAACACTTGCCTCGCAGTCGTTTTTGCCATCAAGCTAAAATTCTTGGCCAAAGGCTGCAAAAGTACTGGGCGTATGGTGCAACATTGCAATGGGGGGTTGGGCAATATGGTGTTGCCACACTGAGCCATTGGCCAATTGCTTTTCAGAGACTAATTCCTTTACCCAGTCGGGGCGAACAGAGAGGATTGCTAGAAACAGAAATACAACTGGGCCATAGAAGAATTCACTTTTTTTGTACTCACCTGGGATTAAATCGTGAGGAGAGGCAGCAGCAAGCCAGAGAAATTATACAAATTGTTCAGGATTCCCCGAACCCGGTTATTCTGGTGGGGGACTTTAATGATGAACGTACCTCGGAGGAATATCAGCTGATCACTTCTGTTTTACAAGATGCTACCCTGCAAGCAGTGGATTTCAAGACCTATCCCGCCAATCAGCCGAAAGAACATATTGATTTTATTTTTGCCTCTTCCCACTGGCAGGCCACATCTGTAAAAACGTTTCATTCAGCTGCTTCGGATCATCTACCGGTGTTAGTAGAATTAAGGCTGGTAAAACCAGATGTTCATCTTGAACATATCGATATGTTTCAGCAATAGTAAAAACGCACTAGTTTCCCAGTGCGTTGCAACCAGTTGAAAAAGATAGAGGATCTATTCATTTGACCCATTTGAAAAGTATCAAAGATTTATTACCTACGTTTTTCAAAATCGTGATGTAACAGTAGATAGCTTAACGATTATTAAAACCCAATCATGGGGGCGTAACGAAACGTTAGTTTCGCTGCGTCCCCCATTTTGTAGGTACCCTTTAATTTCTCCTTGATAAAGAAAGAATGACTCTTACCCCATTGACTTTATAGCCTTTTAGAAAAGTAATTGACAAAATGTAACAATTTTCATCCCTCTGGAATATTTTGGGGTAAGCTAGCTATTTGATTTAGAGAGGAGGCTGAATGTAGCTTGCCAACAATTTCATTAATACCCATTGGGGACGCTTATATTGCACAGTCTTACCCAACAACCAATTTTGGATCTGTTGTAGCACTGTACATTGGTAGGTTTACCGGGCTTAACGACATATACAGAAGCCTAATACAATTTCCTACACCCAACATACCCGCTGGTAATGTTCTGAACAATGCTTTTTTAAGACTCTATCTTTATAGGAAGGATACACCCGGTGATCAACCAATCTACATCTACCGGGTTACCACGCCCTTCAACCAAAATACTGTGACCTGGAACAACAGGCCTCTCAGCTCTTACACAGGTAATTTCTATAACTTCGCGGACGACCAAATATTCCAATTTATGGATATCGATGTAACCGAATTAGTTAACGGCTGGATCAATGGAGATTACCCCAATTTCGG
>CAMKDG010000119.1 GCA_946411205.1 uncultured Desulfotomaculum sp. | reverse complement strand
CTCTCCTGGTCGGAAGCAGGAACTTCAACACATTTTCTTTCCCGACGATAAAAATCAATGGCTTTGTATTTAGCAATGGCGCAAAGCCATTTGCGAAAATCCTCTTTGCCTTCCCCTTTGAATTTTTCCGCATTATACCAAACAGCCAGGAAAACATCACTGATGCATTCCTCTACCAATTCCCGCCTTCCCAGGGGAAGTAAGACCTGCCTGACAATACCCTTCACTAAAGGAAAAAATTCGTCCATGATAAACTCCAGGGCAGCTTCCTCTCTATTTTTCAAGTGCCTGATATAATTTTCACTGTTGTTCATGGTTCCCCCCCTTTCGTTGTAAAAGCTTCTACACTCTATACAACGAAGTTAAAAGCAATTTTTCTCAAAGTAATTTTAAAAAATGAGTCAATAGCCCTGATCGTAGAAAAATGCCTGCTAACTCAAGTCAAAGATATAGCAAAGCAGGCCGACAGTAAAGTGTCGGCCTGCTTAAATGCATGATTGCATGGATTTATTTTTTTAGGATGCCAAAGGGTTTGCCTACGGGTAAGAAAACCCTGCCTAAATGGCCGTTCAACACAGCCGCCCCACATCCATAAAAAGATGTTAAAGCAATAAAAAATTCCGCCCAGGCTGCCAATTGGTGGGAGACGTGTTCAACGATCCCAAAGGTACTTAAGGTAAGCCCTAAGAACAACAAATCAATTAGCAAGAAAATAGTAAATAATACCTTATGCGTTTCCAGTGCACCAATAGTCATAAAAACAGTAAAGATAAGATACCCTAAAAAGGCAAAACCAAGTTGTTGACCATCTGCAGTTTTGGCAGCCGCCTCACCAAACATACCCAGTTTAATCATCCAGGACATAGCCACTGCAAACCAAAAAAACGCATATCCGCCAAAGGCGGTGGCTCCAAATACATTATCTTTTTTAAAATCAAGAATAGACGCCATAAGCTGGGCAAAGGCTCCTAAAAAAATAGCCCAGGGTAACACAAAAGCCACCCCCTCAGTCCAGCCCAACTTCTGAGAAGACGCCACCAGGGTAACCATGGCTAGACCAAGTAAGCCGAGGGCAGAGGGGTCCGCGGTAACATTCTTTACGGTGTTCACATTTGTTGCTGCCATTTACCTTTCCTCCATTTAAAGTAATATAAATACCTCCCCTATTATAGCTTACTGATCCGGACTGAGGATTCTGACTTTGGTTTTTACATAATTTACTGCCAAATATTCTGTAGTATAATTGAAGAAACAAACAGTAGAAATATATAGGAGCTGATCATCATCAAAATTGTAGACCTGCGTAGCGACACCATTACCCTGCCGACGGATGAAATGAGACAAGCCATGGCTTCAGCCGAGGTTGGTGACGACGTTTACGGGGAAGACCCTACGGTTAAACGCCTGGAAGAAACCGCTGCCTCTTTGTTGGGAAAGCAGGCCGCTCTATTTGCCCCCTCCGGTACCATGGCTAACCAAATTGCCGTCCTCACCCATACAGCTCGAGGAGACGAAATCCTTTTAGATTCGGAAGCCCACATTTACTTCTATGAGGTAGGCGGACCCGCTCTGTTGGCAGGCGTCCAGACCCGCCAGGTAACGGGCTTACTTAGCGAAAATGGACCCGCAGCACTAAAACAGTCTTTGCGACCGCAGGATATCCATTTCCCTCATACTTCCTTACTTTGCCTGGAAAACACCTTTAACCGTGGTGGCGGCACGATTCTCTCCCCAGAGATCATGAGAGAAATGTATCGTATTGCCCAGGACAGCGGACTTAAGGTCCATGTAGATGGTGCCCGTATCTTTAATGCGGCTGTGGGCTTAGGGGTAGATGTCAAAGTATTTGCAGAACACTGTGACTCCCTGATGTTCTGTCTCTCCAAAGGTCTAGCTGCACCAGTTGGTTCCCTGCTGGTAGGAACCCAGGAGTTTATTGAACGGGCCAGGAGGTATCGCAAAGCTTTAGGTGGCGGTATGCGGCAGGCAGGAATTTTAGCCGCTGCTGGTTTAGTGGCCTTAGATTCTATTGATCGATTGGCTGAGGATCATGCCAATGCCCGTAGACTGGCGGAAGGTTTATCTCAGTTGCCCGGATTACGGGTGGCCTTAGAAAAAGTACAAACCAACATTGTTGTTATTGAGGTTATTGGCCGGCACTCGGCTGCCGATGTCGTCCGGTTGCTCTCTGAACGGGGTATCAGATGCGGTGCCTCTGGGCCCACCACCATTCGTATGGTCACCCATAAGGATGTGTGTGCTAAGGATATTGAGTACGCTTTACAAGTGGTCAAGGAAGTTGTGGCGTAAAAATTAGCTTGCTTGCCCGCCTGTAACCGAATAGATTAGGCCCTCTAGGGTGCACCAAGCCCTTATCTGAAAGTACAAAAAACTCCTGCCAGGTGTCAAACAACCAGCAGGAGTTTTTTACTAAGATAATCTTTTTAGCAGAGAAACCATTAAACCTGTTCTAACATCTGGGTCACCGCTTCGGCGTGGTGATCTTCCTCCCGGGCCATCCGTTCAAAGATAAAATATTTGTCGGGATTAGCCTTAAAGATATCAGCCATCTGGCGGTACATTTTGGCAGCTGCACCCTCTCTGGCCACAGCTACTGCCAAAACCTCTTTGGGAGTCATAGCAGGATTTAATTCTCCCGCCTCCTCTAACCCATCAAAGTAAACTTGTTCATTAATCGGCTCCCCGGACTTAAGCCACAGGAGATACTCCAGGTGATCCTTTTCATCTTGGGCTAGTTTTTTCAATATCTTTGCGGTTTCATCGTCTTTTACTTTACCAACCATCCCGTTGTAGAACTGGAAACTGCTTTCTTCGGATTTGATTGCGACATCTAGGATATCGTTAACGGTTAAATGCATGACATTTCCTCCTTACCCGGCAAGTATTTCTTCTATTGTAGCCTTGTTTTCCTAAAAATGCCATAACAAAATTCTTTCAATTATCTTGCTTATGTATGATACTATTCTAAATTCATTTTATGGGCGGAAAAAGGCATCAGGTAGCCGCAGGACTCACAGAGAGCAACTACCACTGGCAAACCCCGATCCGGATTAATACCATAGGTTCCATCTTCCTGCCGCAGCAATTCGTTAAAAGCGAAGATCTGAGGTTCGCTTTGCTGGCTTTCAGGAGATGTAATGATGCCCATTTCGACATCACAAAGGGGACAAATTGGTTTCTTCATGTTTAGCACCGCCTCGGTTTTATTTCCATTATACACCAGCCAATAGCCCTTGGCTATTGTGGCACTATTTTAACCTGCCCCCAGGCGGCCATTTTTTCACCTTTGATAACAATGGCTCCAGTAACGCCGGGAATCGAGGCTGCGCAATCTACAGCCCTTTGCACATCCTCCTCGTTTTGTACTAAATTTCCGGCCGCTGTGGCCACCGCATCAGCCAGTGGTGCAGAGGGAGCCAATATAACCACTGCATCAGCTTTACCAAAACTTAAGGAGTGACCTACGGTTCCCGAAGATGTGCAGATACCTAACGGGGTTTGATTGGGTTGAATTTCTAAAGCAATTTTATGACTAAAAGGCGAATTACCGGCAAAAATACCGACTTTACGAGGGCGGCCAGATTTCATAAAGATATCGCCACCGTTCTCTATAATCACGTCCCGGGAACGTTTAGCCAAGGCCTTGCCCACTACCTGGGCAAAGGCACCGGCCACCGCTGCCATAGGACCCACTCCGGCCAAGCGAGATGCCCCAGCCATTTCCACAGCAATCGCCGGGGCATCTGCTAGAAGTTCGTGGGGCACCAGGGTGGTCTTAAAGTCAGGGTCTCTTCTAATATACGCTTCCAACTGCGCCCGCTGTTCTTTAATAAAGTTTTCCACCCAGCTTACCAGCTCCGGGGAAAAACGTTCCCGCCGCACTCCGATATCGAGGTCGGTTTCCTTGATCATCACCTGAAAATGAATCAAGTCTCCTTGGCGGTGCAAGTCGCGGTAGCTGCGCTCAGTATAATCCAATTAGATTCTGACCTCCATGGCCCGTACAGGGCAAATCTTGACGCACTGCAGGCATAACACACAACGGTCACCATTAAATTGTACTTCCATCGAGGGACGTTCCATATACAGTGCATCCGCCGGACAGTGCCCGGTGCAAGCCCCGCAATTAGTACACCGGTCGTAGTTACGAACTACTTCCTGGGTCAAGGGGTGTACAGTAATCCCCTGGGAACGCAAATATTCAATGCCTTCCTCATATTTTTCCCCAACCAGGTCTAAAACCATCGTTCCTTCCAGATGAGGGTTAATTTTGGCCTTGACAATATTAACCACTAAGTCGTAATCCTTAACCAAATGATAGATAATCGGTTGATCCGAAGTAGTGGAAGTAAACCGCAGGACTATTTTATGGGGTGCCATTTGACCCGCTCCTTTCCTTATCCCTTGTCGGCTATCGAACCTTCAGCCATCAGCTTGGTTAGTGCTATTCTTGATGGGCTGCTTTTAAAGGCCATTAGCCATTGGCTTGATTAGAAAATCAATGAGATTGTGACAAATTTTTAACCTCACAGAGTTAATGCGACTATCGTATAGAGAAAACCTCGGCATCAAGAAGCCAAAAGCCAATGGCCAACAGCCAAAAAGCTAAAGGCGATGCCTGGGGTCTAACGGTCCTAATTAGCGAATCTCCAAGGTTTTACCACTAAGGCCGGCACTGGGTCCGGGAAGCAACTGTGACGGTTCACCCAAGAGGAAATCGCCCTTTTGAATCCATTCCTTAAGCATAGCAGCAATCTCTCTGGCCTTTGGGTAGCTGGAAAGAGGGGCCGTCGGCACTTCTTTGCCCTCCACGGTAATTTTACCGGACTTTAGTTGGGCATAACTGACTAAGCCAAGGTTTCCACCAATTCGGTTGGGATAATTATCGCTGTAATCTACCACCGGCGCATGCAGCTCTTCATCGGATAAAGCAGCAAAGCGCAGGATTTCCTCATTCAATATGGGAATAGGAATACCCAAACCGACATTCAAAGTAGCACCATACCCCTGGAAGCTGGCTCCCCTTAACCATTGGGGTTTCATTTGCTTGAGATCTCCCATCACCGAAAGGGTCCCCCCTGCAGATCCTACCACATTCCCCTGTTCATCCTTGAGCCAACCAGGAAAATGCTGCGTACCATTCCAGACCACATAACCAACACCACCACCCAAGAAAATACGGGTGCCAATGCCAATGGTAGCAAAGTTTGGGTCCTTCATCAGCGGGCTTAGCTGACCAGAGGTAGAGTAATTAGCATTACCCAAATGGGGTTTGAGAGTTCCCATATAGGTGTGGATGGTTTTATCACTTAGATTCACCGCACAATTGTAGTTTTGGTAAGCATTACGAGGATTAAATAAAATCGCTTCGTTCAAATCTTGCAAGGAAAGGGTCGTTGCGATTTCCTTACGCGGATAACAATCGGTACCGTAGGATATTGCCTCTAACTTGATGGCTTTACCAGCTACTAGATCTTCTATCACGTGGCCACCGCCATAGCGAAATTCTCCGGGGAAACTGCTATTGGTCGGGTCATCTTCAGAAATTTCGGTAGCCCCAATATACGCATCTACCGCAGCAATACCGGTATAAGCAGGTACATTATTGAGCCAAACTTTGGTCATTCTCATGCGTGGTGAGGAATGGCCAAAATTCAAAAAAGCACCCGATGAACACATCGGCCCAAAGGTTCCTGTGGTAACAACATCCACCTCAGCCGCAGTCTTTGTCAGCCCTTGCTCCCGAACCTTACCGATCACTTCTTCCGCTGTGAGAACCACAGCCTTGCCTGCCTTAATCCGGGCATTAATTTCTCCATAAGTACGTTCTACACCCATGATAAATCCTCCCTTCGTGCTCCCTGCCCAAAACAAAAAACCTCTTCTCGGCAGAAGAGGTTTGGAGACATTATAAATGTCGCGTAACACCTCTTATCTGTCAGAAGCTTATCTTCTGCAGGAATTAGCACCAGTCCGGTTATAACCGGATGGTTGCTGGGTTTCATCGGGCCAGTCCCTCCACCTCTCAGGATAAGAGCACTTTTTAAATTGTATTGTAGTTGCTTGAAATTAATGTAAGTTTAGCAAGCAATTGGCCGACTGTCAACTTGAATTTTTCGCCACCTGAGCCAAAACGCATAACCACCCTAAATTTGTTAACCCTATTGATCAATAAGGAGGTGATGGCATGAGCTTTCAAGAAGAGTCCCGACCGGATATGCTGGAAACCGGTGTCAACAGTTCGTCTTATTCCCCTGAGGAACCAGAGGGTGAAATGAACGTAGACTTTTATCACAATTGGTGCTCCTACTGGTAGGCACAAATAGTCCGTCTACCCTCTTATTTGTATTTTTCCAAACCACGGTGTGCTCTTTTTCCTTATGGCTCAAAGTTATGGTCAATAAATTAACTAACCCAAAGGGCACGCTAAAAAAGCGGAGGGCCGACGGCTGACCGCCAAAAAGGGGCGTGGCGCAAAAAATTTTCGCGCCACGCCCCTGGTAGGTTTACTTCTAGGAGAATAATTTACTCACAGACAAATCTTCATGAATACGAATAATCGCCTCACCCATTAAAGGTGCTACAGATAATACCTTAATTTTATCGATCATTTTTTCCGGTGGTAGAGGAATGGTGTTGGTAACCACCACCTCTTTAATCACGGATTCTTCCAAACGTTGAATAGCAGGCCCCGAGAGTACTGCATGGGTGCAGCAGACGTAAATCTCCTTGGCACCCCGTTCTGCCAGAGCAGCCGCCCCTTTGGTAATGGTCCCCGCAGTATCAATAATGTCATCAATCATAATGACCGTTTTACCCTTAATACCCCCAATAACGTTGGTCACCTCGGCCACGTTTGGCTCGGGACGGCGTTTATCAATAATCGCTAGGGGTGCACCGATGCGTTCGGCTAAATCCCGGGCTCGGGTTACCCCACCGATATCCGGTGATACCACCACCACGTCATCCTTTAAGGTTTGGTGGAAATACTCTGCTAAAATTGGGCCGCCGGGTAGGTGATCAACAGGTATGTCAAAAAAGCCCTGGATCTGTCCCGCGTGTAAGTCCATGGTAATCATCCGGCGGCAACCGCTGGCTACTAAAATGTTGGCCACCAGTTTAGCCGTAATGGGATCTCTAGCCCTGGTTTTGCGATCCTGCCGGGCATATCCATAATAAGGAATAACAGCCGTAATGCGACGGGCAGAGGCCCGACGCAGTGCATCCGCCATAATTAAGAGTTCCATTAAATGTTCGTTTACCGGTGTGGAGGTGGGTTGAATGATAAAGGCATCTGCACCCCGTACACTTTCATCCACCTTGGCCCGAATTTCCCCGTCACTAAAACGCATAATTTGGGAAGAACCTATATTCACACCAAGGTATTGGCAGATTTCTTGAGCCAATTCCGGGTTGGCATTCCCTGCAAAGATTTTCAAACGTTTACTACCGGAAGACATGAAATAACCTCCAAACTATTTTTAGGTATTCCCTTTGGGTCAGTCCTTGGCTATTGGCCTTTGGCTTTTAGATTTCGTCTTTAAGCAAAAGGCTAATGGTCAATGGCTTTCCTTACCCCTTCTTGGCCCAATTTGCTAAATTAGTCTGTCTTTCTCTAGCGACTCCCAGGGCACCGGCGGGTACATCTTTGGTAATGGTGGAACCAGCCGCAATAACTGCACCTTCACCCACTTTGACCGGAGCTACCAAATTGGTATTGCTGCCAATAAAAGCCCCGTTCTCCAAGGTGGTTTGGTATTTATTTTTGCCGTCATAGTTGCAGGTAATGGTTCCCGCTCCGACATTGACTTTTTCCCCAATGGTGGCATCTCCCACATAACTCAGGTGAGGAATTTTACTGCCGTTACCGATGACGGATTTTTTAATTTCGACAAAATCTCCTACCTTGGCATAATCTCCCACCAGCGTACCGGGACGGATATAGGCATAAGGCCCAACCGTTGTGTGGTTGCCGATACGGCTTTCCAATACCACTGAGTATTGAATTTCTGTACTATCCCCAATGATGCTATCTTTTATTTTGCAGCCCGGGCCGATGACGCATTGACTGCCAATCTCTGTTTCTCCCTCTAGGAAGGTAAAGGGTAAAATAACACTGTCTTGGCCTACCCGAACTCCCTCGTCCACATAAGTATTCGCCGGGTCCATGATGGTAACCCCTTGGGCCATTAACCCCTCGGCCACTCGTCCTCGCAGCACCCCCGCGGCCTCTGCCAATTGGCTCCGATCATTAATGCCCTGCACTTCCCGGGCATCCTTAAGCGTGAGTGCCTGGACGATCAGGCCCCTCTGATTAAGGATTTGGATAATATCCGTCAGGTAATACTCCCCCTGGGCGTTGGCAGGAGATATTTCTTTTAATGCTGCAAACAACCCTGCGACTTTAAAACAATAGACTCCGGTGTTAATTTCTTTTACCGTTAGTTCCTCGGGGGTAGCATCCTTTTGCTCCACAATACGGTCAACACTGCCCCCTTGATTGCGGATCACCCGGCCATAACCGGTTGGGTTTTCCATCTCTGCGGTCAGTAAGGTCGCTGCCGCGCCGGATTCTCTGTGGAAAAGGACCAAATCTGCCAAAGTCTGACCCCTTAAAAGAGGCGTATCCCCGCAAACCACCAGCAAATCGCCGGAAAAATTATTTAATTGGATTTCGGCCTGCAATAAGGCGTGAGCGGTTCCCAACTGCTCCTCCTGCAAGACTACAGCAGCTCTACTTCCTACAAAATCGGTGACTTGTTGGGCCCCAAAGCCCGCTACCACCACAGTTTCGGTTGCACCTGCCTTGATTACGGCACTTATGACATGGCCCAACATAGGCTGACCACAAACCTGGTGTAAAACCTTAGGCAAAGCAGACTTCATACGGGTCCCTTTGCCCGCTGCCAAAATCACCGCAGCAAGTTCCATCCGGTGCCCCCCTTTCATTTTCTAAGTATATGATATCCCTAATAAAGTAAAGTCTTTCTCCCTAAACGTACTTTTTCCACAAAAAAGCATAATTTCCTTTAAATCATGACAAAACCCAGCAATACATAGAATATTTAGAAAAAACAAAAGGGAGCATTCTGCTCCCTGTTTTTGATATTAGGACTTTAGATGGCTTCCGCATAGGCTTGGAGTACGGCATTCTGGATAACTTCTCTGGCCAAGGAATTGATGGGGTGAGCAATATCCCGGAATTCACCATCCGGAGTTTTTCTGCTGGGCATGGCAACGAATAGTCCGTTTTGTCCCTCTACAACTTTGACATCGTGAATAACGAACGCATCATCCAAAGTGACTGATACGATGGCCTTCATTTTACCCTCCATCAGCACCTTCCGTACCCGTACGTCTGTTACATGCAATATTTTTCACCACCTTCCGCTACATAACGTCTGTTGGCCTAGTTAATTCTGCAGCGGAAAGGAAATTCCTGCTTATTTCAAAACATTCTTTTAATTTTTATAGATTTATTTCAAAATATCAATTACATATCCCATTCCCCGTAATGTTTCGACAATTTCTGCTATGTGTTGACTGTTACGGGTTTCCAGAGCGATTTCTACTTCTGCTTGTTTTAAGGGAATATTGGGCTTAATGCGGTCATGTACAATGGATATAATGTTGGCTCCGGAGGTAGCTAGGGCTGAAAGAAGTCTTTGTAAGGACCCCGGTTTATCAGAAACAATGGTTCGCAATCTTACGTATCGGCCGGCCTTTACTAAGCCTCTTTCGATAATGATAGAAATCACATTCACATCGATATTGCCGCCGCTAATAATCACTGCTACCTTCTTCCCTTGGAGATCACACTTCTTATGCAATAAAGCAGCTATCCCAACAGCACCGGCACCCTCGGCCACCAGTTTGCTATTCTCCAAAAGCATTAGGATGGCCCCGGCAATTTCTTCATCGTCCACGGTGACAATTTGATCCACATAGGTCTGCACCATTTTAAAGGTGATATCTCCAGGACGTCGAACCGCAATGCCATCAGCAATGGTTTGCGCCGAAGCCAGTTCGTGAACTCTTCCTAAACGGCAGGCTTCTTTCATACAGGGTGCATCCAACGCCTCTACCCCAATGATTTGCACCTCCGGTCGCTGTTCTTTGATAGCGCAGGCTACCCCAGAAATTAACCCCCCGCCCCCAATGGGCACAAGCACTGCCTCCAAGTCTGGTAAATCCTCCAGCAGCTCCAGCCCGATGGTTCCTTGCCCGGCAATGACAAGCGGGTCATCAAAGGCATGCACATAAACAGCACCTGTCTGGTGTTGGATCTCCTGAGCCCGGCAAAAGGCATCATCATACCCTTGACCAGCCAGAACTACTTTGGCCCCGTAGATTTTGGTTCTTTCGATTTTAGTAATGGGCGCACCCTCGGGCATGACGATGGTGGCAGCAATACCTGCCTCACTGGCAGCCAAGGCCACTCCCTGGGCATGATTCCCGGCGGAAGCCGCCACTACACTGTTCTGACTCTCCTGATTCAGGGAGGCAATTTTATTATAGGCTCCCCGTAGCTTAAACGATCCTGTTTTTTGCAAATTTTCCATCTTAAAAAATACCTGTGCGCCAGTCATT
>CAMKDG010000118.1 GCA_946411205.1 uncultured Desulfotomaculum sp. | reverse complement strand
CCCCACCAAGAAAGCAAATTCACCCTTTTTAATATGTAAAGATAAATCAGAAATAGCCTTAACACCGTTTTCATAGACTTTAGAGACATTATAGAGCTGTATCATGGCGAACTCCCACGTGTAGATTTTAGTACCAATTTTACGTATCACCTACTTCAAGTTCGACGCTATTTCCTAAATTCCTTTAGATTTCGCTTAGAAAAACTTGGCTTACTTGAAGTCTTTAGCGGTACCCTATCGGGCAGCAGCTGCCCTTAGGTGCTCGAAGAGTGTTTCTCCTCCTCTGGTTGCTGGCCGCTAAAAACGAAAATAAATAAACCCTGTTGCTTGGGTTTTTACCGCTAATAGTAGTACACAAAGGAGCAGAGTGTACGACATCCCCCGTAGCGGTGCCGGTACCACCCGGTGCCACAGGTCGGCTAATTGGCCCTCGTTTTTGCGGCAAAAATGTTCAATTAGATGGAGTAAATACAGTCCCCAGGCCAGCCCAAAGTACATCGTAAAGCCAGATAATTGACCCAACGTAGCCGGGTTAAGCATACTTTTCGTCATAGCCACCGCCATGGTAAGACTACCTGCCCGAAAAAACACCCAGGTGATGCAAATAATATGAAAGAACACCGCTACACAAAGTAGCCGGTAGCCAAGACTCTCCCCGACTGACTGGGGTAAAAATCTCTTTTTCATGCCTAGGTAAAGCTTATGCCCCACCAACAGAGTTCCGTGCAGCAACCCCCAGGCCACAAAGGTCCAAGCCGCCCCATGCCAAAGTCCGGAAATCCCCATGGCCAGGAATAAATTTACATACTGCCGCAATGTTCCCTTGCGGGAACCACCTAAGGGGATATAAACATAGTCTTGAATCCATTTGGAAAGAGAAATATGCCACCTTTTCCAAAATTCCGTGATATTGGCACTAACATAAGGGGTAACAAAGTTTTGCACCAGCTTAATCCCAAATAAATAGCCAATGCCCACAGCCATATCACTGTACGCAGAAAAATCAAAATACAATTGAAAGGTATACAAATAAGCCGCGGCCCAGGATTGGGCACCATTGGCAAGGGCGGCTGGGGTAAATAGCGTCTCTACATAGGCGGCAAGGTTATCGGCAATTAATAGTTTCTTACTTAAACCAAGGACAATTAAATATACCCCATATTTAAACTCAGAGAGTGAAAACCTGTGCTGCTGCACCTTTGCCAGTTGCGGCAGCAATTCCTGCCCCCGCATGATCGGCCCTGCCACCAGCTTGGCAAACAAAGACATATACACCCAGAACAACAGGAAATTTTGGCAGGGAGAGATCCGCTGCTGCCGTACATCCACCAGGTAGGAAATGAGTTGAAAGGTGTAAAAGGAAATGCCCAGCGGTAAAATAAGTTGACTGACTAGCTGATCAACGGCTGGCCACTGAATCCCGAGCAGCCGCTCTACATTTTGCGTCATAAATAAGGAATATTTGAACAAGGTTAGGTTGGCAATGTTCAAAACCAAGGCCAAAATAAACAGGGTTTTCCCCCTGGCAGTAGCAAATTCCCTAGCCAACCGGTAGCTGATCCAGGATACCACCAGAAACAACAGCAAAAATCCTGGTCCGGAAACAGCATAAAAAAGCATACTGGCAACGGCCAGCAGGGGTAAGCGCAGGGACGGTAAAGCATAATATAAAGCCACCGTCAGCAATAATAGTGTCATAAATTCGGGAGAATTAAACAGCATAACCGATCCCCTACTCTTTGATCTCGCGATACAGTATCTGCGCCAGTTGCCGGTACCCCGCCGGGGTCAAGTGCACATGGTCGGTAAAGTACGCCTGATCCAGATCATTTTCTAAATTAAGAAACTTCACTGGCTTGTCCTGAAAGTACGCATCAATTTTTTGCAGATTCTCCTGGTAACCCGCCTTGGTTACATTCTTTTGCATCAGCTTTTGATTGATCGGGGCCAGGAAAAAGACCACATTTTTGCCAGCCACTTGCTCCATCACTTTGTTCAGCAGTAAAATCTGCGGATTCGTAGTATCCATGACCAAGGGCTGGTCGGATAAACCCTTTTGGTACTCTGGCTTGGCTAGAAGTTCTGCCAACCCTGGTTTTTCATACCAGGGGCGGGTGTCCGATGCTTCACTGTCCCCTTGCTGCAGGGTAGCTTTGGTTTGCTGCAGCACCGCTAAGGTAATGTAGTCTTTATACTTCAAGATCGGGATTGACGGATAAAGCTTGGTTTCATAAAACTTCTTGATGGCTTCATTCAGGGATTGTTGCTTAGCTTCACCCCTTTGGTTAATAGCCAGGTGATTTCTCACCAAAGCAAAGGTAGCCGGGTCGAGCTGCTTAAATTCCTGATCCAGCCAAAACACGATCGGCGGGTCGGGCTGCCGTTCCGTAAAACCCTGGTAAATGAGATTGATCACCAGATGTTCGGTGGAAATACCATGCTGCTTTAGTTTTAACAGCATGGTATAAATATCGCCTATTTGCATGGCTGGCATGGCCAGATTAAAAACCCGCCGGGGCTGACCCCCAGTCCGCGAGATATCTTCCATATAATAGGATATGGATTGCCGGGGTCCGCCGGGACCGCTATAGGCCACGGAGTCTCCCAGCACAACAATATAATCCCTAAGACCTTCTGTCTGAATTTGCTGGCTTACAACATCTAAAACCAAATCCAGATCAGAAACCTTATTTTTAGTCACTTCATAATGAATCCGCCCGTTATAGATTAGCTCCCTTGGCAGGGTAAAGGGCAGGATCATCTGGACCGCTAGAAAAAAGAGGACTGCGTAGCTGAGACCGCGCACGTTACCACCCTACTCTTTTTGTTTTCCATTGGCTGGTTGGGGTTCTTCCTGAGATTTAACCTTAGGATATTGCTGCAGACCTTCCTTCATCACTTTGATGATCGCCGGCGTTTGATCAATACGGTAGGTTCTAGCCGGTGTTGTGCCGTCCCAGTCAATACCATTCCACCAAATCATTACTTTTATATTTTTGTAACGATGCATATTAGCAAAGGCCTCATTGATCCAGGCAAACTTATCCCCACCGTAGTGATTGGAGCCAAACTCTGTAATCATCAAGGGTTTATTGGGAAACATAGCCAAATACTCTTGATACAAAGGATCGTAAATTTGCGTGAAGCCTCGCCATTTTTCACCGGGATAATAGGTACCGGTGTTGTAACCAGTGAGTCCTACAATATCCACATATTCATCCCCGGGATAATAACTCATAGGATAATTCCATTTGAAGTCGGGAAAGGACGTGTCGTGGGGATTCCATACCCACAAAGCATTATCTACCCCTTGCTCCCGAAAAATCTTGTAGATATACCGCCATACTTCAACATACAAACTGGCATCCTTGGAACTGTGATAAGCCGAATAGGAACACCAATCTCCGTTCATTTCATTGTTTAGACGAAACAGCACCGGCTTACCAAAGGCTTTAACCTCCCGGGCATAATTGGTAAGAAATTGATCATATACCCCATTTAAGATATCGTAGGTTTTGGGGTTGTTAAAATCCTCGCCGGAGCCAATCATCTGCAAAGTAAGTTCAACAATTTTCTGATGTTGCCAGGCCTTCTCCAAGGTTTCTTTCACCGGCGCCTTGGTCAGACTGGTGTAGTTTAGAACAAAGTCAAAGTTGTAGTTTAGTTGCTTTTCTAAATTTAGTAAATAATCGGGCTCTAAGGGGAAAGTATATTCGTAAATACCCCAAGATTGTTGATCACCTTTAAAATATTGAGTTAGTACATCGGTTGCTTCCTTAGATAAAGGGAAATTACGTGGGCTGTCTTGTTTCAAGGAATAGCTGGCCATTCCTTGTTTGGGCATCACGGTAAAGGTATTAACCATTTGAGGTACCAGGTGGTTCAAGGTTTCCAGAGAGGTGGACTTAAAAAACAGGGTGTAAACTTCCTGTTGATTAACGATGATCTCCACAGTCGCATAAGCATTTTTATCATTGGCCACTTTTGTTAATTGCGGCCGTACCCACCATAATTGCTTGGTTAGTTTACCATTAACCTTTTCTTGTTTGTTTTTAATAATCTGCACCGGGTCTTTACCCGTAGTAATGGGTCTGTTGCCATAATTAACATAGGCATCGGGCGAAATGGTTAACGGTTGGTAATAAATTTCTACCCTAGTAGTGGCATCTGCCAAAATGGTTCTTATTGGAGAAGCGGTGACATCTACCCACATGGCAGAGGGGTATTGGATTTGATAGCCATCGGGGTAATTTTTCAGGGTATTTAGGGCGCCATGCTCAATAATTTTGGTATCTCGCTGAAAATCCGGGGTGGTAACAACCAGGCCATCCACGATAATGGTTGGTGCCAACGCAGGCGGAGATGCTTGCGCCATCCCGGCGGCATATCCGGGAATGGCACTGACCATATACATTAGGCAAGCTAAAAACAAGATCCCTAGCCCACACCTTAATTTTCGTAGTAATTGGTTTCTCAAAGAATAACTCTCCTTCCACATATAAACAACTTATTTAGTATAATTTTCTACACAGTTTTGTAGAATCCTGTTATTTCTATGTTCACTTGTAGAAATTGTCAAAAAAGAAAGCTCCCCTAATTTGAGAGAAGCCTTGTAAAAGCCAAAGCCCCGACGATGCCCACGTACGTTTGGGCATAGGCTATTCCCGTAAAGACAATGCCAGACAACAGATAAAATCAATCTTCCCAACAAAATATTCTACCTTAATTCGATGTTTTTCTATCAAGTAAGGTTCAACAAGATAACCAGTATCCTTTATTTTCCATATCTTCAAAACCAAAAAGACCCTGGCTTAGATGTTACATTTAGCCAGGGTCTCTGATTTATCACAACTCTATTTCTTTTTAGCAATAACTTTCTTAGCGGCTTCCACGATCCCGGTGGAAGTAAGACCAAAGTGCTCCAACAGTTCGGCAGGTTTGCCGGATTCACCAAAGGTGTCCCGTACGCCTACCCGCTGCAGGGGAACAGGTTGATGTTCTGCTAAAGTCTCAGCCACAGCACTGCCCAAACCACCAATGATGGAATGTTCTTCAGCCGTTACTACAGCACCACACTCCCGGGCAGCTTCTACAATGGCAAAGATATCCAAGGGCTTAATGGTATGTACATCCACTACTTTAGCCTGAATGCCGACCGTAGCCAGAGCTTCGGCAGCCTCCAAAGCAGCAGAGACCATAATGCCGGTGGCCACCAGAGCCACATCACTACCCTGCCGCAGGGTTACTGCCTCCCCAGGGGTAAATTGGAAATCCTCTCCGTGAATGATCGGCACCCCGGAACGACCCAGGCGGATATAAACAGGTCCCTGAATTTCGACAGCGGCCCGTAGGCAAGCTGCGGTTTCCACCGCGTCAGCAGGTACAAACACTGTCATGCCCGGCAGGGCCCGCATAATGGCAATGTCTTCAATGGACTGGTGGGAGCCACCGTCTTCACCAACGGTAACACCCGCGTGGGTGGCAGCAATTTTTACGTTAAGTTTTGGATAGCAAATACTGTTGCGAATTTGTTCAAAGGCCCGTCCGGTGGCAAACATAGCAAAGGTACTGGCAAAGGGGATTTTACCTACCGTGGCAAGACCTGCGGCGGTGGACATCAGGTTGCCTTCGGCAATCCCCATATTAAAGAAACGATCGGGGTACGTTTTCATAAAATCATGAGTTTTGGTAGACTTGGACAGGTCTGCATCCAGTACCACTACATTTTTATTATCAGCTCCCAGGCGAACCAATTCTTCTCCATAGGCCTCCCGGGTGGCAATCTTCTTGGTCATTGGTAAACCTCCTGCTTATCGGTATTTCATTGGGTCGGCCATAGGCCGTAGGCCATTGGCTTGGTTTTCTAAGTCTAAAGTGCTATAGATACTACGCACTTGTTAACAAGTTTCTTTTGGCTGTCAATTATTTAGGCAAAAAGAGTACAACCCTACACCTTAGGCCAATCCTACGCCAGTTCCTGCAACGCCTGCTCCACCTGCTCAGGCTTGGGGGCGTTGCCATGCCAGCCAACTTGGTTTTCCATAAAGGAAACACCTTTACCTTTGATGGTTTTGGCAATAATCATGGTCGGCTTACCTTTTGTGGCCTGGGCTTCTGCTAGGGCTTGACGAATTTGCTCAATATCGTGGCCGTCTATTTCTAGCACATGCCAGTTGAAAGCCCGCCATTTTTCTGGTAGGGGTGCCACATTCATGACCACATCCACCGGACCGTCTATTTGCAGATTGTTGTAATCCAGAAAGGCCGTAAGATTATCCAATTTAAAATGACCGGCGGCCATAGCTGCTTCCCAGATTTGACCCTCTTGAACCTCACCATCTCCCAGCAGAGCATAGACCCGTTGGTCTCCGCCGTCTAAACGCAAGCCCAGAGCCATCCCCAGGGCCGTGGAAAAGCCCTGTCCCAAAGAACCGGTGGACATCTCCACACCGGGCAGTTTCTTCATATCCGGGTGGCCCTGCAGGCGGCTACCTAGTTTGCGCAGGGTTTTTAGCTCCTCCACAGGAAAATAACCCTTTTCTGCCAAAGCTGCATACAACACCGGAGCGGCATGCCCCTTAGATAACACAAAGCGGTCGCGGCCGGTCCAGTCTGGTTTTTCGGGGTCTAGTTTCAGGGTGTCAAAGTATAGTACGCTAACAATGTCTGCCGCCGAAAGGGAACCTCCGGGGTGTCCGGAACCGGCTTCACCCAGCATAGTAACAATATGCCGTCGAATGGCTTTGGCCCGTTCCTGTAAACTCTGAATCTTTTCGTTCATCCTTTTCCCTCCAGAATTAAATTATTGCTTATTTTGAGGTTCTAATTCTTTAAAACCTTCCCCAAGTACTTCATGCACATCGGCCAATATGATAAAGGCGACGGGGTCTTCTTCCCTGACAATTTTCTTTAGCCGGGTAACCTCGGAACGTCCCACCACCGAAATAAGCACTTCCTGCTCACGGCCGCTGTACATACCCCTGGCCTTCCAAGCGGTTGCACTGCGATCCAGTTCTTTAATAATCGCCTGACTAATGGCATCGGCCCGTTTGGTAATAATCATAAAGGCCTTGGCCGAGCTAAAGCCTTCGATGACCAAGTCAATAATCCAGGAAGCCAGAAAAATAGTAATAAGCGCGTACATCGCTAGTTCCGCCGAACGGAACACCAGGCCTGCCCAGAGTACCACGATGCCGTCTATAATAAAAAGTAATTGACCAATATTAATCCCTACATAGGTGCGGAGGATGGCTGCCAACAGTTCCGTTCCTCCGGTGGTACTATTAAAACGAAAGACCATGCCCAACCCAATACCCATGAGGACGCCCCCGTATAAACTGGCCAACAGCAAGTCCTCGGTGACGACCGGAATATAAGGTACCAGCAGATCCACAAAGACGGATAAAGCGACGGTGCCGAAAATCGAATTAACCGTATAACGCCAGCCCAATCGTAAGATGGACCAGATAAATAACGGGATGTTCAACACCAGCATGACCAGCCCCACCGGCCACTCCAGCATATGATATAAAATGGTGGCAACACCACTCAGGCCACCGGCTGCTATCTTAGCAGGAACCAGGAAGGCATCTAGGGCGATGGCTGTTAAAACAACTCCAATGGTTAGACCCAGATAATCCTTTAACCAACGTAAGAACATGAATAAACCCTTTCGATATTTGGATTGATTAGACACAATTTATCATGCCCCGAAAATTTACAGCCTATTTAGTGTTCTCTTTTAAGATGCTATTTCCTTCCAGACCAGAAAAAATCCTGTCGAAATAAGGTGCCAAGAGAGTGCTAACGGGTCTCCAAATGATCTCCGTTATTTTTACGAAGACTTTATCATTTCTGCACCAGCTCTAAAAGGAGTTTTGGAAAATCCTCTTCCATCAAGGTATCGGTGTTATTGATCAACAAAACTTCCTGTATTTGGTTAGCCCGAATTAATTGCATCACACCTTCCTTGTAATGGCGCGGATCGACAACATAGATCTCCTCATAATGCGGGATTAAAAACGGCACCAAGGCATTGCCATAAGAGTCCTTAATCACTAAAATTTTTTTGCCGTTTTTCACCTCAGTCACAATCTTGCCCAAAGGAATATCGCCGCCTAGAAAGATGCCGTACTTATTTTTGTTTTGGGCATGAGCCATTTCCAGAACCTCTCGTTGCTCAGGGGCGCTGCTCCAGTATACATAATATTGATGCTCGGTAAAGGGCTGATACAATTGCAGTGTATCCGGTTTTTTTTCAAGATTCTTGTTTAAGGTTAGGGTATGCAGGGAGCCAAGAAAGGGCGTCAGTTCCTGAAGCGCATATTTTTCCAGAGGAACAGCCTCGTCTCCGGTGGCCTTCATCAGCGCGGTATAAGCATGATAAGCACCCAGGGCTGTCCAGTGGTGGTCCGTTCTAAAGTACAGGTATTCTCCCCAACTCTCCTTTAGGGTAGCATAGGCATCCACCGGGGTTACCCGGTGCAACCGCTTATTTACAAAATCAATACTGTTCTTTTCCGGGGCCGATACCTCTTTGCTCTTCTTATTAGCGACAAATTCAATTTGCGTGGGGGCAATTAACGAATATATCTTGACCCTGTCTGAAAGTTGCTCTTGCAAATTGTTGATGGCCGTGGCATAAAGCCCTAAAGCCTGTGGATTAAAGTGATGAATATACATCGCCCGATCCTTGAGCAGGAGGATACTCCCCGTCTTGCCTGGTTCCCCGGCAAAATTTGCTCCGGTATGATCTATAATGATAGCTTGATCTTCCCTGGAAAAGCCACGTAACTCTTTAATATCCCGGCTAAGGTTGACAAAATTCTCCCGGAAAATAAAGGTGTCGGCAAAGTATTCTTCAAATTCCTTACAATAATCCCCGGCAAATAGTTTTGCCGCGATCAGCTTCGGTCTTTCTTTTAACGCTCGGTTCTCCAGTTGGGAGATGGTTGGCTTGTCACTGATTACATTTAAAAAGCCTAAACAAAACAGCGGGGCTAAAAACAACACAATATGGGTGTACAGTGCCTTTTTCATTTCTTATTCACCTATCTTATGTACTTAAAACCTAAAGTAAAGAAACGGGTTATAGCTATTGCCCACCAAGAGAACGGAGCAAACGATTAATAAGGCAAAGCAAACCACTGGCTTGCCAACTGCCAAATAGAACCCCCAGGGATTTTCCAAACTCTGCAATTTAGCCCGCACTGGGGTACAACCAATAATCGCCAGCGCTAGAAAGATACAATTGTTGTAAATAGCGGTTATGACCTCCTGATTTGCTAACTGGTGATTTGTCAAACCAAACATAATGCCTAGGAAATCAACCGCCTTGGGGAATTCTGTGTAGTAGAAGAAAACCCAGCCCACCAATGCGGCCACCAATAAATAGACATGGGAAACCACCTTCGGAAGTTTGGCCAAAAGACTCAGCAGGAACTTTTTCTCCAGCATAATCAACAGACCATAATAGAGACCCCAGACAATAAAATTCCAACTGGCACCATGCCAAAAGCCGGTTAAAAACCAAACTACAAACATGTTCCTTATATGATGGCTGCGATTACCCCCCAAGGGTATATACACATAGTCTCGAAAAAAACTACCCAGGGAGATATGCCAGCGCCGCCAAAATTCGGTAGCCGAGGTTGAAACATAGGGATGGTTAAAGTTCTCTTTAAAAGTAAAGCCAAACATTCTACCCACTCCTATGGCCATATCCGAGTACCCGGAAAAATCAAAATAGATTTGCAGGGCAAATAAAGTAATGCCCAACCACGCTCCCAGCACACTAGCCTCTGCCAAATTGCCGTTCAGATAGGTCCCAGCCAGTTCTCCCGCCGTGTTGGCTAAAAGCACCTTCTTGGCCAAACCGATGGTAAAGCGGGTGATTCCTTCGCTAAAACCAGCGGGGGTAATCACCCGTTGGTCAATTTGTTGGGCAATATCCTTATAGCGTACGATGGGCCCCGCTACCAATTGGGGAAAGAGGGAAATATAAAGCAACAATTTCGGAAAGGATTTCTGGCATGACATTTCTCCCCGGTAAACATCAACCACATAGCAAATGGCCTGGAAGGTGTAAAAAGAAATACCTAAGGGTAAGCCATATTGATAGTAAGGCAACTGGGTATGGAGCAAAAGGTTGATATTTTCGGCAAAAAAGGAGGCGTATTTAAAAAAGGCCAATACGGCAAGATTCGCCGTAATAGCCGAGATTAAGGCCGCCTTACTCTGCCAGCGTCCCCGATATTTTTCCACCTTGAGTCCAAAGTAATAGTCTACCAACACGGTAAACAGCAGCAGACTAACCCAAACCGGCTCTCCCCAGGCATAGAAGAGCAAGGAAGCCAGGATTAAAATAAAATTACGATAGGTTTGATTCTTAATAATAAAAAATGTCAATAACGTTAGCGGCAAAAAAGCATACAAAAAAACTAGGCTGGAAAAAACCAATCCTTTCTCCTCCAAAATATACAATTTACGACAATAAGAATGGAATTCTCTGCAAGTATGTCAGATTCCTTTTTAAATTTGACTATTCCTTTGGGGCCGGAGCGTCATACTTCAACTTTTTACCCTACAGCCAGGCACAATCGGGTAGGAGGCTACCCATTAGCTGAGTAGCCGACCTCCCACACCACCGTA